>NZ_AUNC01000005.1:0-111738 GCF_000714555.1 Thalassospira permensis NBRC 106175
ATCAACAATGACAAAACCGCGTTTGAAATTGGTGGTGGTGTCCGACTGTCTGACTCTGTTACCGGTCTGAGTGCCGCCCTTGAAGGCAACTATCTTGCCGGTCGTTCGGACTATAACGAATACACCATCGGCGGCACCCTCGTTTACGGCTTTGAACTTGTTGGCGATGATGGCCGTTCCATCGGGATCATCAAACCGTTCTTTGCCAGCAACCTCAACGAATATGGCAATCAGCGCATCCGCACCGGTTTGGGCTTTGATACCGGCAGGCTTACCAGCGAACTTGCACTCAGCCACATGATGTCGATTGCCAATGATGATGACGATACCGACACCAGCAGGCTCGAAATCCAGATATCGATGCCTTTCTGATCGCAGGCACGCAACCAGAAGCCCCCGGTCACAGGCCGGGGGTTTTGCGTTTCTCCATACATCCAGCCAGATCAATTATTTACCCGCGGGAACAACTTCGCGAAAGCCGCGTTGTGATCTCAGTTACACAAGTCCCGCTTTCGGGACACGCGCAAACGCAACATAAAATAATAACAGGAGCCCCCAATGCCCATCAGTCGTATTGCCGGCATCGTCATCTGCGTCATCGGCATTGCCCTTTTGATCGTTGGTCTCAACGCATCCGATAGTGCCGCCGATCAGCTCTCCGAAACCTTCCTCGGCAGCTACACCGATGAAACGCTCTGGTATCTGATCGCGGGTGGTGCCGCCGCAATCGGTGGCTTCATCATGATGATGTTCGGTGCCAAGGCCCGCTGATCCTTCCCGATCCGGCTGTTGTCATTGTTTCCCCAAACCGCCCTTTCGCGGATGATGGCAACACACTGTTGACGAACGGTGACTGGTCAGGTGGACCAAACAGGCACATATTCGCAATCAATGTTGTTTGAATGTCGAGGTGCCCCACCATGACCAGTCCCGTTGCCCCCTCTGCTTCTGCCACCCCGCAGGGCAATCTTGCGCCGATTTTCATCTCGCACGGATCACCGATGCTGGTCGCGCGCCAAACCACCCCGGCATTCGATTTCTTTGCCCGCGATCTTGGCAATCAGTTTGATGGCGCGCGCGCCCTCCTGATCGTCTCGGCCCATTGGCAGACCGCGACACCGACCATCTCGACCGCGGCCCGCCCGGAAACCATCCACGATTTTTACGGCTTCCCCAAACCGCTTTATGACCTGCATTATGATGTTGCGGGCGACCCGGCACTGGCATCCGAAATCGCCGGTCTGATCGGGGCCGCCACCGATGCCGCGCGCGGTCTTGATCACGGTGCATGGATGCCATTGATCATCGCCCGCCCCGGCGCCGATATCCCGGTATTTCAGCTCTCCATGCTGGCCCATGGCAGCCCGGCGGATCATTATGAACTGGGTAAAAAGCTGCGCGGCTTGCGCGATCTGGGTGTTCTGGTGGTTGGCAGTGGTGCCATGACCCATAATCTGCGCGCCCTTGACCGCAACGAAGGCCCGATTGATCCGTGGGCGCAGGAATTCACCAACTGGATGCTGGGCAAACTGGCCACCCGCGATATCGATGCCCTGCTTGATTACCGTGCACAGGCCCCGCACGCCGCCATGGCCCATCCCGAAGACGATCACCTGATGCCGTTTTATGTGGCACTCGGTGCGGCGGACGAGGGTTTCGTGCCCGAAACCCTGCATGACAGTTTTGAATTCGGCAACCTTGCCATGACCGCACTTCGCTTTGACGATCCCCAAAGCATCCAGCAAGCGGCCTGAACGAACATATTCAGACCAGAACAAGAAGGCCGGGAGACGTCACCTCCCGGCCTTTTGTCTAGAACATCAGGCGAATGCCCGTGACGATATAGGTTGCCTCATAATCCTCGCCGTCATGTTTGGCGAAATCGGCGGTATCCCCGAACTTCCGTTCATAGGCAACACCGACATAGGGCACGATGGCGCGATCAATCAGGTCATAGCTCAGTCGCAAGCCGATCTCAGCACTTGAAATCCCCTTGCCGACTTCGATCTCGCGATCTTCCGAGAAGGCCGCATTGATCTCGAACGATGGTGTGAGGATCAACCGGTTGGTCAGAAGCCCTTCATATTCGACATCAAGCCTTGCCGAACCATCGCCCGTCTCGCTGACAAACAGATCGGCATCGACTTCAAACCATTGCGGCGCAAGTCCGACAATGCCGACCGTGCCATACCAGCGATCAGCCCCCTCGGGGGTATCAACACGCACGCCCCCCTTGGCATCGAAAAAGTCGCTGATCGGGGTTTGCAGGACAAAGCGGTTTTCAAGTTTCTCGTAACTATCGGCATCAAGGTCACGTTCGCCCTCACCCTGCCAGCGCAGTTTAAGTTCGTCCGTGCCCACAAAGGCATCCGCATCCCAGACAAGGCGCCTTTCGCTTTCGTCACCGACACGATATTCAAACTGTTCGGCCTGAAAGCCGTAATAAATACTGGCATCCATCGCCATACCGGCACGCGCGAACGGGCCGAGTGCCAATGCGACACCCCCGCCGATCAGCATCAGATCAAGTTTTTTCATGATGGATCAATTCCCGCTCTCAAGCTGTGTGACTGCCGGGCCGCCTTCGACCACGACCTTGCGGAACATGCCGGTTGCCATGTGATAGCTCAGATGACAGTGGAATGCCCATTCGCCCGGTTCATCAACCTCGGTTTCGGAATAGACCGTGGTGCCCGGATTGATGCTGATCGTATGTTTGACCGGGTTCCATTTACCCTGCCCCGTATCAAGGATCGACCACATCCCATGCAGATGCATCGGATGGGTCATCATGGTTTCATTGACGAATTTGAACCGGACACGTTCCCCGTATTTCAGGCGGATCGGCTCGGCATCTTCGTATTTCACGCCATTGATCGACCAGCTATAGCGTTCCATGTTTCCGGTCAGGCGAAGCTCGATCTCGCGGGTGGCAGGGCGTTCTGCATAAAGCGGTTTCTGCGCTTTCAGATCGCTATAGGACAGGAACCTGCCGCCATTGGCCGCCTCCGGAACAAGGCCACTGCCCGCCGCATAGAACGGATCGACCTTCTCGTCCATATCCATGTTGGAATGATCCATTCCGGGCATCGATCCTTGCGATCCGCTGTCGGTGGCAGCAGCACCATGATTCATGCCCGCCATATCGCCATGGCCCATATCCCCATGCGCCATGCCCATATCGGCCATGGTCAGCATCGGTGATTCCGTGCGCAATTCCGGCATCTCGGCCCGCATTCCGGCGCGCGGGGCCAGGGTGGCAAAGGCATGGCCCGACCGCCCCATGGATTCCGCCAAAATCGGATAGGCCTTGTCGTCCTTTGGCTGGACAATCACGTCATAGGTTTCGGCAACCGCAATGCGGAACTCGTCAACCTTGACCGGCTGCACATTATTGCCATCTGCCTGCACCACGGTCATTTCAAGCCCCGGCATCCGGACATCGAAATAGGTCATCGCCGACGCATTGATGAAACGAAGCCGCACCCGTTCTTCGGGCTTGAACAATCCGGTCCAGTTCTGATCGGGTGACATGCCATTGATCAGGCCGACAAAGCCCTGCACATCCTCGATGTCGGTCCGCATCATCCGCATGGAACCCCAGTCGCCGCGTTCTGACAACGTCGCACCCAGACCGTTCTTCGATACATCATCGATGAAGTCGCCAAGGGTCCGCTGTTTGCGGTTGTAATAGTCCGGCATCATTTTCAGATTGCGCAGAATGCGATCACCCGAATGGGGATGCTTGTCTTTCAGGACCACCACATATTCGCGGTCGAATTTGAACGGCTCGCGTTTTTCCGGCTCGATGATGATCGAGCCATATGCGCCGTCCGGCTCCTGAAAACCGGAATGGCTGTGGAACCAGTATGTGCCGCTCTGTTTGACCGGAATGCGATAGGTGAATGTTTCACCCGGTTCGATACCGGGGAAACTGATGCCCGGCACCCCATCCATCTGATAGGGCAGGATAAGACCATGCCAATGGATCGAGGTGGCCTCTTTCAGATTGTTGGTGACATTGATGACCGCCTCTTCGCCTTCCTTGAAACGAAGTGTCGGTCCGGGGGATGCCCCGTTATAGCCGATACCCTTTGTCTTGGTATCTCCGGTATCGATGGTGACATAATCGACCGTCAGGTCATAGGTCGCCGCCTGACTTCCCGTCGACAGGGCAACCATCGCCAGCGCCCCGGCAAGGACGCCTTTGACATAGTTGATTTTCATTTAATGGATTCCCAAAAACTTGCGGAAACGCCAGAGGCCTCAGGGACGGCAAGGTACCGCCCCGCCTCTCGCACCTCGAACCGACCGGCTTATGACTTCAGACGGACTTTGCCCATCATGCCGCTTTCATAGTGGCCCGGTACATTGCAGGCGAATTCAAGCTCCGCATCCGCTGGGAACGTCCAGATGATCTCGGCGGTCTGGCCGGGTTCAAGAAGGACGCTGTTGGGGTCGTCATGTTCCATGGTCATACCGTTCCCCATATCCATTTTCATCATGTCCATATGGATCTTGTCCACATCCAGCGCGCCATGCTCCATCATCATCATCATTTCTTTCTGGTGGCTGGCATGCATGGCGGCCGTGCCGATATTGAACTCGTGAACAAACTCACCCTTGTTTTCAATCTGGAAAAGGATGGTTTCACCGGCACGGACTTCGATGGTTTCCGCATCAAAGAAATTGTCTTCCATAACAACCTTGATGGTGCGGGTAACATCGGCGGCATTTCCCGGCGCACCGATTTCCGGGGCGACCGAACCATGTCCCTGACCATGTCCCGGGCTTGCAAAGGCAAGCGGTGCGCTCAGCAGGACACCTGCAATCGCGGTTGAAACGGCAATACGGGTAAGAAAATTCGATTTGACGTTGGGCATATCATGCTCCTGAAAATAGTCGTCAGAATGATTGCCGTTGCTGCACAAACATCTGCGCAAGCTGCACTGATCCCCGAAACGGACGACCAGATGACGGCATTTAAGACAAAGACGGGATTATTTTCAGGCGCGCGGCGGCTTGTAGCTGCCATCTGCCTCAATCGAAACGAACGAACGCTCCGTGATCCAGAATGCAGCTTGTGAAACCACAAGCGTGACCGATACCAGATCGACCAGTTCCTCGACAAACGGCCCGCAGACCGTCATGCCGCAAATATCGGCATGGGATGAAAACGGATCGTGGGAAAACGGCTTGGACATGTCATCCATATCGCTGACCATGCCATGATGGCTGTTGCCGTCATGGCCGGAATGCGCCCGCACGTTCCCGCTGACCGACAGCAAAACTGTCAGGCTCATCAGGATCACAAGTGTGCAGGAAATGAAACGCAACATGGCTTCCGATCAAATGTAAACGCCCAAATCGTTATGCCCGGCAACGGGCAACGTCAAGTGGCAATATTGCGGCACGCCGCATATCCTTATATTTCAAAAGATTAGGTGCCCTTGTTATTGTTCACCCCGGCGATTACGATCATTTTCAGACATCAACCTCGCAAGACGGAATGCCCCATGCTGTCGCAAAACCAGACCACCCTTGAAATCAGCACCACCGGACAGGGCCTGCTTGAATTCACCGATCAGGTCCAGTCTTGGTTACAGCAAACCGGCATCAAAACCGGTCAGGTCACAATCTATTGCCGTCATACATCCGCCAGCCTGACGATCCAGGAAAACGCCGATCCCGATGTCGTGCTGGACCTCGAAACCTTCTTTGCAAGGCTGGTCGAAGAAAACCCCAGCCTCTATCGACACACCGCCGAGGGGCCGGACGATATGCCGGCCCACATCCGGGCTGCGCTGACCGATGTGTCACTGACCATCCCGGTCACAAACGGTCGTGCGGTTCTGGGTACGTGGCAGGGGATTTACCTGTTCGAACATCGCCACGCCCCGCATCACCGCCAGATCACCCTGCATCTGATCGGGGAATAAGCCCGGCTTGCCGCCTTACGCCGCCATTTCCGGCCGACGCAGCCAGATGCCCCTGATCTGGGTGTCAAGCAGGTCGCGCAATGTCGCGCACATGTCTTCGCAATCGTAATTCTCCGCCCCGACATGTTCATGGATGGTGAATAAAAACAGCGCGATAACGGTTTTGTGGATTGCTGCGGGTTCGATTGCCGGGTTCAGCTCCCCGTCAAGCTGCCCATCCTCGATCAGGCGCATCACCGCATCAATCAGGCCGCTACCGCGCATCAGCTCCTTGACCGCCCCCTTGCGCGGTGAAAACACCAATTGCTGCAAAATCACCTGCCAAAGTCCCGGCTGCAACGCGATCTGCGCAAAGCGATAGGATGCGATATGCATCAGCTTGTCGACAAAGCACCATTCGGGCTCCATCGTATGCAGCCCCTGCTTGATCGCATCGGCCAGATGGTCACCCACACTGGAAATCAGCAATTCTTCCTTGGTCGGGAAATGGCTGAAAATCGTGCCTTCGGCAACCCCGGCTTCCCTGGCGATTTCGCGCGTGGATGCCCCGTCATAACCCTGCGCGTCAAAGCATTTGCGCGCCGCAATCAGAATGTTTTCACGCGTCTGTTCACGTTTGGTCGCACGGCTCTTCACACCGGTCTGCATAAGACATCCCCTGTTTAACTGAGCACACTCAATGAGCATACTCAATTAAACCTGATGCCTGCCGCTGTCAATTGCCTGTCATTTCGGGCTGCGTTTCAAGCTCGGCCTGATAGGTGGCGTTTTCGCAAGGAGCAAAGATATCCTGCCCCTTGCGATAGACCGATGTTTCAACCCCCATCACGCCCAGCACGGTTGAAAACACATTGTCATGCGAAAAACTGCCGGTTCTGGCCTGATCGCTAAGACAGACGCGATTGATCCCGTGATCGGCGACAAACCCGTCAGACGCCCAGACAAACATCGGCACCCGCGTCTGTTCGTCCGGGGCAAACATGTATGGCGCGCCATGAAGATACATGCCGCTTTCGCCAAGCGATTCCCCATGATCGGACACATACAGCAGCACGGTATTGTATCGGTCCTGATAGGACTGCAACCGTTCCACCAGCCTTGAAATCACAAAATCGGTATAGCGGATCGTGTTGTCATAGGTATTGATCAGCTCCTGCTGCGTGCAGTTTTCAATATCGCTGCGCGGGCAGTCGGGCGTGAAAAACCGGTGTTCATCGGGATAACGTTTGTAATAGGTCGGCCCGTGGCTGCCCATCAGATGCAGGGTCACCAGCCGGTCGCCCGCCATCGCGGCAATCTGTTCGTCAAGCCCGTCAAGCATCACCTCGTCATGGCAGGTGCCATTACCGCAATATTGCGGGAAATCTTCGGGTTTGATGTCAACATTGGGGATGCGGTCACACGCCCCTTTGCAGCCTTCGTCATTTTCCTTCCAGAACACCGAAACACCGGCCTTCGCCACCACATCCATCAGGCTTTCGCTATGGCTGGCGACCTCGCCATTGTAATTGGCGTGATCCATGCTCGAAAAAATGCACGGCACCGAAACCGCCGTTGCCGTCCCGCAGGACCGCACATCCTGAAACGCCAGCATCCCCGGAATTTTTTGGGTAAATTCCGATGTCGGGCGGGCATAGCCATTGGCCTGCACGCTTTGCGCCCGTGCGGTTTCCCCGATCACCAGGAACATCAAAGTCGGCTTGCCGTTGCCCGCGACCTTCACCACCTGATGGGCGTCATTGCCGACCGTCTGGAATGGCATCGATGACGATACATAGCGCCGTTTGACATACTGAATACTGCCCGTCACGTAATTGACCGGCGAAACTTCCTTGCCCAGCACCTTGTGATTGCGCCCGACCGATGCGTAATCCTTGAAATAAAGCCCGGCAATCCCGCCAAAAAGCACCAGCGGCACCGCCATCATCGCCACCCGTTGCACAAACCCGCGCAAAACACTGCGCGGATAGCGCACCGGCAGCAGGAACAGCAAAATCACCGGCACGATCCCGGTCCCGATAAACCAGATCGCCGATTGCACATTCAGATACGAAAACGCTTCGGCTGAATTGGTTTCGACCACATTTTCAATCATGCCGCGGTCAAACACGATGCCGTATTTGACCATCGCATAATTCGCAAGCGCGCCGGTCAAAATCAGCAGGGCAAAAAACGGCTTCAGAAGGTATCTGAACGAAAACGGCGTGAATAAAACGATAGACCCCAGCAGCAAAACAAACGGCGCACTGGCCGCAAAGCCAAGGTCATAGGCCTCAAGCTGCCCGAGGATTTGATAAAAATGCCCCAGAACCTTCCAGTTCAGGACAAGCGCGAAATAAACCGCCAGCCCGACAATGACAAAGCGATAATCAATCGGCGAAAAACGCAATCGCATCCGGTTAAAAAAGCGAACAGGAAGGCTGAAACGGGGCATCGGCACTCGCACAAAAGGGGGCAAATGCCCCACGTCTGCGCTGCAATATGTGTCCGCGTTTGGCAACCGGACCAACAATGCCGGGATCAACCCGATCACGTGGGGCAACCGGTCAAACCAACCGGCCCCCGATTGCTATCAATCGAAACTGACAGCAACCTGAACGGTGCTTTCCTGCCTTTGCAAAACGGGGTTCAGGCGGTTTTGGCGGCCCGCTTGCGCATTCTGCTTTGCCGAACTCCAAGGTAACTGTGCGTCGCCAGTGTGACGATCACGATTGACCCGCAAATAAGCGTCGTGCGGCTGGGCACCTCGTCAATCACCAGCCACACCAGAAGCGATCCGAAAATCGCCTCGTTCAGCATGATCAGCCCGGCCTCGGCCGCCGGGATTTTCTTGGCCCCGGCGGTAATGAACAGAAACGACAGCGGCAACACCACACAGCCCAGCAGGATCAGCCAAATCGGATCAAGCGGCTCAAGCGCCATCGGGCTGGCATTGGGTACCATCACCAATGTCGCCAGAAACGCCCCCACCATCATCGCACGCACCGCATCGATATGAATGCGCGTACCGACCACATTGAAATAACACGCCATGCAGATCGCCGTGCCAAGCGCCAGAATATCGCCAAGCGTATTGGCCCCGCCAAACCCCGCCCCGACAATCGCCGCAAGCGACACAAACACCACGACGGATGCAATCCATGTCCGCACGGCCAGAACGCGCTTGAACACAAATACCGCAATCAGGGCCGATAATAACGGGGTCGCGGCAATGATCACCAATGTATTGGCCGCATCGGTATTGCGGATCGACAGGATGAAACACGCACTTGTCCCGCCATAAAACAGCCCGGCCAGCATTTCATCGCGGGTCGGCATCATCGCATGGCGCAATGACTGACGGCGACGCATCCCGCGCCAGAACGCGATCAGGGCAAGTGTGCTGCCAAGGATCAGCAACCGCCAGAACGCGGTCGTCATGTCATCGGCCTTGACCAGCCTGACCAGAAGCGCATCGGGACTGATGATCAGAACCCCGATCAGCACCAGCCACGCACCGTGCAAATCGGCAATTTTAAACCGTCCTGATCCCATTTCGTCCGCGTCCCCTGATTGTTTTATGCCATCCGTTTACGGCTTGGCTTTCTTGTGCGACGGATTGGGGTATATGACAAATCCAAATTTCTCATCAATCGATCAGCATTGCTGATGCAAGCCTCCCCCCACCGCACCATTTCACACAAAAGAAATGGTTTTGTTTGCGCGCCAAGGCCGATAAGTTGGAACCGTTTTCGCCACACCCAATAACGAGGATCAAATCCATGGCCGGAAAAATCGACGCCCGCCTTGCCGAACTCGGCATCACCCTGCCCCAGGCAAACGCCCCGGTTGCCAATTACGTGCCCTATGTCCGTTCCGGCAATCTTGTGCATGTCTCGGGTCAGATCACCATGGAAAACGGCGAACTGAAATTCATCGGCAAACTTGGCCGCGACTATCAGGTCGAAGACGGCCAGAAAGCCGCCCGGCTTTGCGCACTCAACCTGATCGCACAGGTCCGTGCCGCGATTGGCGATCTTGATAACGTCAAACGCGTCGTCAAACTGAACGCGTTCGTCAATTCCGACCCCGCCTTCACCGATCAGCCCAAGGTCGTCAACGGCGCCTCCGACACCATGGTCGAAGTTTTCGGCGATGCCGGCAAGCACGCCCGTTCTGCGGTTGGCGTCGCGTCCCTGCCGCTCGGCGTTGCGGTCGAAATCGACGGCATCTTCGAAGTCGCGTAAATACGCCTTTCGCAAACATCCAAAAGCCGGGCACATGCCCGGCTTTGTATTTTTCGGTAAAATTTCCCCCTTGACCTTACCCTTACTTGAGGTTCTATGAACGAACGCATCACGAATTCAGGAGAATGGCGATGCGTGTTTTTATTCTGGGTGGTAGCGGCCTGATCGGGGCGGCGATTGTGCGCAATCTGGTGTCGGCCGGGCATCATGTCTTTGCCCTGGCACGAAGCGAAAACAGTGCCGCCCATCTTGCCGTCATGGGCGCATGGCCGATCCGCGGCGACATTCACAATCCCGGCCCGTGGTGCGATAAACTGCCCGTTGTCGATGCCGTCATCCATGCCGCATGTGATTTTTCCGCCGATATGGGCGCGGTTGATGCCGGGATGCTGATCGAATTGCTGCACGTTCTGCATCGCCAATCCGGGCCAAAGGCCCCCGCCCTGCCACGCTTCATCTATACCGGCGGAAGCTGGCTTTACCCCGCGATGAAATCTTCTGACGCCATCCATGATGAAAAAACGCCCTTTGCCCCGGTGCCGGGTTTTGAATGGATGGTCGCAGGCCTGACCAAAATCCTGTCCGATCCGGCCCTGCATGGCATGGTGATCCATCCCGCCACCGTCTATCGCACCGATCCGCCGTCTCGCACCCGCCCGACCTTGCCGGGCGGGGCGCTTCATGACATGGCCCGCAGGGCGCGCGATGAAAACCGCGTTCGGATTGTTGGCGATGGGCCGGGGGATGAAGTCGTCTGGCCGCTGATCCATGCCGATGATCTGGCCGATCTTTATCGGCTGGTGCTTGAAAACGGCGAACGCGGTCAAAGCTATATCGGGGTTGGCATCGAAGGTATCGCGACCGGCGATCTTGCCCGTCAGATCGCGCAAACCTTTGGCCGGGCCGATTGCGAGATCGAGCATATCAGCCCCGATGACATCGCCCGCGAATACGGGCAATGGGCGCGTGGCCTTGCGCATAGCCACCGCATGACCAGCCAGAAGGCGATCTGCGAACTCGGCTGGCAACCGCGCCATACCGATATCGCGCGTGACCTGCAAAGCTGCTGCGGGGTTTCCGCAGCAGCCTAGGGATCAGCCCCCCATCAAATCCGGCCAAGCAATACCAGCGCGACCACGATAATCAGCACGACGCCCAGCAAACCGATGCTGGTGTGACCAAAACCATAGCCATACCCGCCAAAGCGGCCGCTAAACCCGCCCAGCAGGAAAATCACGAGTAATACGACAAGAATGGTACCGACTAACGACATTTGGTCGTCTCCTGCTATGTTGAAAATAATCTGAAAGGCAAATCAGCCCCATCGCGACCGCCTTTAATCATGCGGGCCGGACGGCGTTTGCTGATGCGACAACCGCAGCCACACACCGTCATCGTTCAGATAGGTCGAGGTACAAAGTGCTTCGTAAATCGGGTCTTCGGCCCGTTCCGCCGAGACGCAATAGGCCAGAACCGCAACATCGCCCTTGCGCGTGATCGCAAGATCGCTGAATGCCACCGTCCGCCATCTTTGGGCGACCGCGTTGTTGCGCCAGATCGCCTCATCCACCAGAATACCCGCCGGATAGGGCAAAACCGCAATCGCCCCCTTGGCCGTCAGGTGATGAACACCATCCGCCCCCTCGGTCCAGAACTTCTTTTCAAGCACCCATAGATCGTCTTTGTCTGTCATCAATTGGCCTTTGCGCACAATTTGGGAATCAATCCGCAGAAGAAGCATCAGGCTTGGCGGCGGATGGGGCTTCTATTTGCCGAACCAGAAAACGGCGACCTGAATCACCAGAAACGCAATCGCGACCATCAGATAAAGCCGGTTGCCAAGGATATCGGGCAGTATTGTGCCTGTGCCTGTGCCTGCGTTTTCCTGACGCGTACGATCCGCCAGCTCCCCGCCGGGCAGGGATGCGATCATTCGGCTTACCGCGTCGGCACGTTCGGCAATCACCGATGGCACATCGGTAAAGCGCGCAACAAGCCCGTCAAGCCGTTCCCACGCGGATTTTTTCGGCAGCGCCGCAAGGTCGGATGCCTCCTGCCACGGATCAACACCAAGCCGTGCCAGCATCGACAGAACCGTAACACTGGTCCCTTTGCTGTCATCACCAACCGGCATTTGCAGGAACTGGTCGTATTTTGTGTCAAGACCGATAGACGAGGAATAATGCGCCACAACAAGCCCCTTGACCAGCACGGTTCGGCTCGGCCAGACAGACCGATCCCGAAGTGTTCCCCCGAAATACTCTGGGGCTGGAAAAGAAACACCTGTCGGATATTGTAGTCGTCAATTGTATTTTCAGGACTGATGCAGGTTAGGGTTGTTGTTGAAAATCGTGCTGAAATCCTAATGCTTGCCGCTAATCGCGTTAAGCCCGACCACCCCGCCAATGATCATCAACAGGAAAACCGCCTTTAATACGCTCATCGGTTCCTTGAAAAACATCATCCCGATCACCGCCACCGCCGCCGTGCCAAGCCCCGACCACACCGCATAGGCCGTGCTGACCGGAATCGTGCGCAACGTTAATGACAGCACCCAGAAACTGACCCCGTAAAGCGACAGGCTCAAAACCGCAAACCGCCAATCGGTAAAACCGTTGGAAAATTTAAGCGACACCGTCCCGACCACTTCAAGGCAGATCGCGCCCAACAGATAAACCCATGCCAGCATAACCAACCCCTTCACGGTCAAAGATTTGTGCGCCCAAAATGGCCAAAACCACCGCGCGGGGCAAGCCATCCGTCGCGATAATTTTCACAGCAACCCGATCTGCATCAAACCACCTGCCAAAGCCATTGCGTATAACTGCACGCCAAGGCACATTGCGGGCACATTGCGGCCCGGCCACCAACATGCGACACTGCGCCCGGATTTGAAGCCCGAATAAAACAGGGATAAAAACATGATCGAAACCGATATTCTGATTGCAGGCGGCGGTATCGCCGGCATGAGTGCGGCGGCCCGCTTTGCCGCCGACGGCCACAGGATCATGATTGTCGATCCCGCCCCCGCCGACATTGGCGAGGGGACGGACCTTCGCACCACCGCCTTCCTGCAACCGGGTATCGAAACCCTTAAAAAGGCCGGCGTCTGGGACGCGATCAAACCGACGGGTGCCGAACTTCGCGTCATGCGCATTGTCGATGCCGGGGGCACTGAAATGACCCCGCGCGAAACCGCCGATTTTGATGGGGCCGAAACCACGCAGGGCTTCTTTGGCTGGAATGTCTCGAACAAGGCCGCGCGTGTTTCCCTGATGGCGAAACTTGAAACGCTGCCCAATGTCGATTTCCGTTTTTCCACCACCGTTACCGGCTTCACCGGCACCGCGCGTTATGGCGAGGCCACATTATCCGGCGGCGAAACCGTCCGCGCCAAGCTGGTCGTCGCCGCCGATGGCCGCAATTCATCGCTTCGCGAATTTGCCGGAATCAAGCATCGCCGCTGGGCCTATGATCAAAGTGCGCTGGTCTTTGTCGTCACACACGACAAACCGCATGACAATATCTCGACCGAAATCCACCGCACCGGCGGGCCGCTGACCTTGGTCCCCATGCCCGATCTGGATGGCAAGCCCTGCTCGTCCGTCGTCTGGATGACACCGGCCGACCGCGCCCAGCAGCTTTACAACATGGATGACGCAACCCTTTCGGCTGAAATCACCCGTGACACCATGTCGATGTTTGGCCCGCTTACGGTCGCAAGCCCGCGCGCGGTCTGGCCGATGATATCACAGGTCCCGTCGCGCCTGATTTCGGCAAGGCTTGCATTGGTGGCCGAAGCCGCCCACGTCGTCCCGCCGATTGGCGCGCAGGGGTTAAATATGAGCCTCCATGACATCGAAACACTTGCCGACCTGATGGCACAGGCCAAGCTCAAGGGCGAGGATATCGGGGCCACCACGTTGCTTAAATCCTACGAACGCAAACAGCTTCCCAAAACGCTCGCACGGGTTGGCGGCATTGATCTGCTCAACCGCGCCTCCATGTTCGAGCCCAGAACACTGCGCGACCTGCGCTATGCCGGGTTGACCGCCATCAACCGCATCGGCCCGCTGCGTAAACTCGCGATCAAGGTCGGGGTGGGGAAATAACTTAGCCCCACCCGGTTCCGCCAAAACAGTCAAACAATCAGCTTCCCATCCGGCCCGAAAAAGGGATGCGGCCCGTCATATCGGTCAAGATAGGCCAGATGCGTCATCAGGCTGTGCTGCCCCGCATCCCAGACATGCAGATGCATCGCGGGCGGTTCCATGACAAAGGCCGACGGACCATCGGCGCGCAAATCAAACGCCACCTGATGGGCGACCGACGGGCCGATCATCAACGGCACCCCGGCCCAGATCGTATGGATCGGGCGGTGCACATGGCCACAGAAAATCGCCTTGATCCGGTCACGATGCACCGAAACGATTGCCGCGAGTTCTTCCGCACCTTCGCCCAGATTTTGCGCGTCCATATGGGCAATACCGGTCACAATCGGCGGATGATGCATGAAAATCGCGCAATCCCGGCCATCCCCGTCCAGAAGCACATCGCGCAGCCAGTCAAGCTGTTCGGGGCCCAGAACGCCACCCGGTTTGCCCTCGTCAAGCGTATCCAGCGCAATCAGGCGCAGCGGAAAATCATCGACCACATAATTCACAAATCCGGTATCGGCCCCAACCGGGGTGGCATCGGGAAAAGCTGCCCGCAGCGGTTGGCGTCGGTCATGGTTCCCCGGCACCATGAAATACGGGATCGTCAGTTTGGTCAGGATTTCGGCGACCAGTTCATATTCGTCCCGGCTTCCAAGATCCCCGATATCGCCGGTAAACAGCACCACATCCGGGCGCGGCACCATCGCCATCACATGGGCAACCGCCTTTTCAAGCGCACCTGCGGTATCCACCTTGCGATAGGCAAGCCTGCGGCCCGCCCCGATATGCAGGTCGGTCAATTGTGCAATCAGCATTTTCTTTGATTTCTTTCTTTTGTTTTATGACTGGGCCGCAACAGCGGGAAAAACCGTCAGCCGGTCGGCATTGACCCGGCAATGCACATCGGCCCCGGCTTCAATCACGTCATCGGCATGGGTATCCATCGTGATCGCCTGCGGGCCAATCCCCGACACGGTCAGACGCAACCGTTCACCCAGATACGAAACTGCCTCGACCCGGCCGGTAAAATGCGCCTCGTCCAGATCACAGGGCGAAAGCCCGTCCGCCCGGAAATAAAGCTCCACCGGGCCCTGATCGATAATCGCGCCATGGCGCGGATCAAACGCATCGACCGCATCAAAAACATGGGTCCCGATATGCAATCGCCCGTCGCGCATCTGCCCTGTCATCCGGTTGGCCGCGCCGACGAAATCGGCAACAAACGGGTTTTGCGGCTTGCGGTAAATCTCGCGCGGGGTGCCGATCTGCGCGATCTCGCCCTTTTGCATCACAACAATCCGATCCCCCAGCGCCATGGCTTCTTCCTGATCATGGGTGACGTAAACTGCGGTAATGCCAAGCTTGCGCAGAAGCGCATTGATCTCGGTGCGCAACCTTACGCGCAGTTTCGCATCCAGCGCGGTCAGGGGTTCGTCCAGCAACAAAACACGCGGCTGCACCGCAATCGCGCGCGCCAGTGCCACGCGCTGGCGCTGCCCGCCCGAAAGCTGATCAATCGCACGGTCGGCCAGCATATCGATATGCATCATTTCCAGCATCGCATCGACGCGCGCATCGCGTTCCTTGCCCGGCACCCCATGCACCTTAAGCCCATAGGCAACGTTTTCCGCCACCGTCATATTGGGAAACAGCGCATAGGACTGAAACACCATGCCGACCCGGCGTTTTTCAATCGACTGGCGGGTGACATCATCCCCGTCAAAGCTGATCACACCGCCCGCGTCAGAAAATTCCAACCCGGCAATCATGCGTAAAATCGTCGTCTTGCCGCATCCCGACGGGCCCAGCAGAACAATCGTTTCCCCGCCCTCGATCGTCAGGTCAAAGGGGGCCAGGGCGCGTGTGCCATCGGCAAAGGTTTTCGCACAATTGCGAAGTCTGATCTGCGTACTCATAACGTATCCTCCGCCGTATCGATGCGCTTCGATGCGCGACTGCCCCGGTTGGCAAGTGCCTGCATCGCAATCAGCAACGGCATGATCAAAACAAAGAAAATCAGGGTATAGGCACTGCCGATTTCAAGGCGCATCGATGCATAGGCATCGGCAAGACCAACCGGCAATGTCTTGGTGAGCGGCGTATGCAGCATCCAGGTCAGGTTGAATTCCCCGATGGAAAGCGTCACCACCATAAGCGCCCCTGCCAGAATGCCCGGCTTGGCATTGGGCACGATGACGCCAAAGAACCGCCGCCAGAAACCCGCCCCAAGGCTTGCCGCCCCTTCTTCCAGCATCTTCATATCCATCGCCGCCATCACCGCCGCGACAGAGCGCACCATGAAAGGCAGGGTAAACAAAACATGCCCGGTCAGGATGAAAAGCCAGCTCGACCGGTATCCACTGACCCCGCCATAGGTGATCAGCAACGCCAGCGCCAATGCCAGCCCCGGTATGGCCACCGGCAGTGTCAGCAATTCCTCAAACAGCCGCATCATCCGGCTGGGCCGTCGCACCAGCACATAGGCCAGCGGCACACCCGCGACCAACGTCACCACAAGGCACGCCATCGCAATGCCAAGTGACAACAGGATGCTTTGCGCATAAAGGTCCCAGACCTCGAAGATCCAGCGTAACGTCAATCCCGACGATAGCCCCTTGAACACATTGACCGTCACCCCGGCAAGCGCCGACATCACCACCGGCACCACGATAAACAGGCACAACACA
Organism: Thalassospira permensis NBRC 106175; assembly: GCF_000714555.1. Taxonomy (NCBI): domain Bacteria; kingdom Pseudomonadati; phylum Pseudomonadota; class Alphaproteobacteria; order Rhodospirillales; family Thalassospiraceae; genus Thalassospira; species Thalassospira permensis. The sequence goes on from NZ_AUNC01000005.1 coordinate 17,010, forward strand.
ATCGTCAGGCCAAGCTGGCTGTAAAACTTCCAGTCACGCCGCATGATCACGCTCCCCCACCGGTGCCCGACGTCGCACCATTGCCAACAAAAATGCGCACCGCGGCCAGAACCGCCCATGTCATCGCACCCAACGCAATGCTGAGCGCCGCTGCCACCGCGATATTGGCGTTTCGGGTAAATTCGGTATAGATCACCGTCGGCAGCACATCGATATCGGTCGCCAGCGTAAAGGCCGTGCCAAACGCCCCCATCGCGGTCGCAAAGCAGATCGCACCGGACGACACAAGACCGGGCATAAGCCCCGGCAGGATCACATCCCGGACCACCCGCCATGTCGGAGCGCCCAGTGACCGGGCCGCTTCTTCAAGCTGCGGATCAAGCTTCTCGGCCGATGCCATCACGGCCAAAATCACCCGCGGGATCGAAAAATAAAGATAGCCGACAAACAACCCGGTGATCTCATAGGCAAAGACGATCTTCTCGCCCCAAAGCGCATCACTGATTGACCCGATCACGCCCTGCCGCCCGGCCAGCATGATCACCATGAACCCAACCACCGTGCCCGGAAACGAGAGCGGCAGGGTCAAAAGGGCCGTAATCACATTGCGCCCGGCAAACCGGTTACGCACCAGAAACAGCCCGCAAATCCCGCACAGAATAAGCGCCGTCACCGTCACCCCCGCCGACATCACAAGCGTCTGGATCAGGCTTGCCAGATACCGATCATTTGTCAGGATCACGAAATAGGTCGCAAGCCCATCGGGCCCATCCGCCACCCGCATCGCGACAAGCGCCATCGGGATCGCGAAAAACGCCGCGACAATGATCAGGCCGGGCAACATCAACAATGCCAGAATGGCCGGGCTTCCCGCCCCCGGTGTTGCCCGCCCGAACAAAGAGGATGGGAAAGCCCATGGGAAAGAAGGGCGCGAACGCCCCTCTTTGATATGTTCAACCGACGACACTTACCGCACCTCGGACAGATAACGCTCGCCAAAACCGGCCTGAACTTCGGCCATCTTGGCGTAATCCACCGGCTGGGAACGCTCATATTCCGCGGCCGGCAGGAACTTTTCCGATGCTTCCGGCGACATCGCCGATGCAATCACCGGGCGCAGGAACGCATTGGCCCAATGGGCCTGCCCGGCATCCGACATCACATAATCGAGAACCTTCTTGCCATTCTCGGCATGCGGCCCGTTTTTAACCAGGCTCATGACATAGGGAAAGGCAACCGTGCCCTCGGTCGGGATGACAAAGGCGACACTCGCCTCGTCCTTGTATTTCGCACGGTACGCATTGAAATCATAATCGATCAGGATCGGAATTTCGCCCGACAGAACCCGCGCATAGGCGGTCTGTTTTGGCACGATCGGATCGTTTGCTTTCAGTTTTTTGAAAAACTCGATCCCCGGCGTGAAATCGTCAAGCGATCCCCCCATCGCCCGGTTGATCGCAACCGCACCGGCATAACCGACAAACGCGCTTGACGGGTCAAGATAGCCCACCATGCCCTTGTATTCCGGCTTCAGAAGGTCCGACCAGCTTTGCGGAACCGGCGCCCCGCCAAGGGCTTCGGTATTGACAAAAAGCCCGATGGTGCCGGAATGAATGGCAAACCACGCGCCGTTTTCATCTTTCAGGCCCGCCGGGATCTTGTCGAAATTGGCCGGTTTGTAATCGGCAACAACGCCTTCCTCTTTGGCCTTGATGCCAAACGAAACCCCGTAATAGGCAACATCGGCAACCGGATTATCCTTTTCCGCCAGAAGCTGCGACAAAGTCTGACCGGAATTCTTGTTGTCCTGCGGCACATCGATTTTAAGGTCGCGCGCAATGTTCTTGAGCTGCCCGCCCCAATCGGCCCATTCCGGCGGACAGTTATAGCAAATCGCAACATCTTCGGCGAAGGCAGGCTGCGCAGCCACAACAGCAAACGCCGCACCCATGACAAGTTGTTTGAAACGCACTTTTGATCTTCCTATACTCGGGTTGATGAACGGCGTCGGGAATCCCCTCGGAATGCTCCAATGGAGTCCCCGTCGCTTAGATGATGAGGCAGCAACAAACTCTGCGGGTTTGTCTGCCCCTTGATCAGGCCGCGCAGGAATGCAAGCGCCTGCCGGCCCATCTCCTGGGTGGGTTGAACTGCCGAACACAGCTTTGGCGTGATCAGCCCACCCACCGAAATTCCGTCAATACCGCCAACCGAAACATCACCGGGCACCGATAACCCATGCGCCCGGCACGCGCTGATCGCGGCAATCGCCAGCATGTCGGTCGAACAGACAATCCCCGTGACCGCATCCGGCCCCAACAGCAGATCGCGCAATGGCTCCACCAGATCGGTTTCGCCAAACCGCACCTGCACCAGATGCTTTTTCTCGATCCCGGCCTGATCCAGCGCCCGGCAAAACCCGTCATAGCGCTGGCGCGACCGGTCCGAACTTTCAAACTGGCCTGCCACCATCACAAGCGACCGGTGCCCCTTGGCAATCATCGCATTGGTGATGTCAAAGGCGGACTTCGCGTTATCAACGCTGATCGCGGCGATATCGGCACGTTCGGGCTGGTTAAACAGCAACACGAACGGGATTTTCTCGGCTAACAGCAAATCCACCACCGGATTGTTATCCGCATTGGCAAGGGTCAGGATCAACCCATCGACGCGATTGTTCAAAAGGGCTGAAACCGCCCCCATTTCGCGTTCGGGATCATAATTCGATGATGTCAGAAGAACCGTAAGCCCCTCGATATTGGCTTCCTGCTCGATCCCCTGCACCGATGTGGCAAATACCGGATTGGCAAGGGTCGGCACCAGAACGCCGACCGTGCGGGTCTGGCTCATCTTCAACCGGCGGCCATTGATGTTGGGCCGGTAATTCAGATACCGCATCGCCGTATTGACGATTTCGGCGGTTTCCGCCGGAACCTCGCCGGGGAAATTGATCACGCGCGATACCGTCGCAATCGAAAGACCGGACTTGCGCGCCACATCGCGCATGGTGGGTTTTGACGACATACCAGAACTCCTGTAACGCCCCCACCATAGGCAAGTTACAAGTCAGTCTGATAACGTATTTGTTGCCGTTTTATGAACATTTGAAACGTTTACATCGGCAGAAAACCGCGATTTCACTAAATCACGACCTGCCCCAAAACCCGACATCCCAAGCCCCGGCATGGCCCCGCCCCCTTGTTTTTCCCCGCCAGCCCGGCCCCGAATGTCCCGCCCGTCGGCACATCCCCAACCGTCACGCCGTTAAACGTGCCACGCCACGTATATACCCTTGACATATACCGAACCGCACAACAAAATATATGCAACACGTATATACCAAAGGCACCCGCAATGACCCAGGCATCCATCTTCCTCAATAACAAGACACAGGCCGTCCGCCTGCCCAAGGACGTCGCCTTCCCCGAAGGCACCAAATCGGTCGAGGTGATCACGGTCGGCAATACCCGTGTGCTCACGCCAACCGATCAGCTTTGGGACAGCTTCTTTGACGCGCATAGCGTCTCTGACGATTTCATGAGCACCCGCAACCAGCCGGACATGCAAAAGCGCGAGGATTTCTAGACAATGCTGCGCTTCATGCTCGATACCAATATCTGTATCTATACGATCAAAAACCGCCCGCCATCGGTGCGCGAACAGTTCAACCGATACAGCGGGGCAATGTGTATTTCGACCATCACACAGGCCGAACTGATCTATGGCGCGATGAAATCGGCCCAGCCCGAAAGAAACCTCAAAACCATCGAAGAATTCGCCGCCCGCCTGACGGTGCTGGACTTCGACACCAACGCCGCCGGTCACTACGGCGATATCCGCAGCATCCTTGAAAAACAGGGCAACATCATCGGCCCCTACGACCTCATGATCGCAGGCCATGCCCGCAGTCAGGGCCTGACACTGGTGACGAACAATCGCAGGGAGTTTGAGAGGGTGGATGGGCTGCGGGTTGAGGATTGGGTTTAAACAGTTCACCGGATTTGAAGCTAACTAAACTCAATCATTTTTATTTATTAGACTCATATTCTTCGAAAACAAAACTTATCTAAGCGAGCTTAGATCCGCCATGCCTCACGAGAACCAAACCGAAATCACATTCGTTGTATCAGAAGTTGCAAGACTATCAGCAGCTTCACACTCTCCAGAGACTTATGCGAAAATGAATTTGAGCGAAGTCTTGGCAACTTTGCCTGATCCTTATGGCCGAGGTAGCTTGCCATGCGGCAGAGAAGCCCTTAACCGACTGTACTTACTATCTCAACGAGCCTGCCAAAAAAGCTCTTACCATGGCCGAATAGACCCTAATGAAGTATTCGAATATTTAAAAAATATAATATCGGAACGATTTATCGGGGAAGGTAAGCCTATTGATCAAAGACAAGCAGATCGAGCAGTTAGTTCTGCTATAAAACAAGCGGCATCAAGAATGTCGACGACAAAGTATTTCATACCTTGTCATATTGGAAACAAAACATCTCCCAAAAAATTTAAAATTGGCCAAGTTGAATTTCATCTTTCGAAAAATTTCTTGAAAAAAATCGAAAAAGAAATTGCTGAGTATAATCACCTAGAGAAAAATGAATTCAGAAAAAATATTTTAGATGATGCTATAAAATATTATCAATCTTTTGACTACGTTGCTGAGATATCAATCAAAGATTGCTCAGAAAACAACTCCAGAATGCTGGCAGAGCGCCATGTGCAACTTGCATTGGACAGCATTCATGTGGGTCTTAGATCGTATAAATCCAAATACATAAGAATGCTTGGACCAAATCTCTTTGTAGACCGGAGAGGGGAAATTGTCCAAAAAGAAGATGGCAAAATTGATGTAAGCGGCTATGTCAGTTGGAAGACGAATACCCTTCCCGATAATTGGTGGTCCTCGGTATCGTCGAACCACATGAAAGAGTTCTACGATTTAGTGGGAACAGCAATAACGGAAGCACTTCACTCTCATTCTTCTTCTCGACCACTCGCAGGCAGACTTACCGATGCACTCGCTTGGTATGGAGAAGCAACAAGAGACAATAATTATGCATCACAAACAGTTAAATATGTAACAGCAATGGAGAGGCTACTCATAACTTCCTCTAAGGAAGGTTTGGAAGTCAGCTCCATTTTTCGAAACCGCGGCGCTGCCCTCGTGTCATTCCTGTCCAATGAGCCGTATTCTGACCTATATGAAAACTTCAAAAAGGTTTACGACGTTCGGTCTTCAATTGTTCACGGTTCGGAATCACCAACAAAATCATTTTATAATATCAATGGCTTACAACCGGACGAACTGGCGGCTCGTGTTATCATAGCCTTCGCCTTCTTCTGTAAGGAGGAGGGGTTAAAAGCCGAAAACGTAAGTGATAAAATAATTGAAAAAAGCTTTGATGACCTTGAAGCACTTGCTAAATCAGGCTCCAAAGCTAATCACTTATAATTAAAGACAGAAGTCAGCCTGACCTTAACTATACTTAATCGCTGCGGGAAAATCCGCGCAAATCTGCTTGAAAGAAACTCTCTCCCCACCCTCAACTCTGATGCAACCGCAACTCCGCCATAAAACCATCCGGCTTGCCGGGGCGCGGGGAATGGAGCGTTAATTCCCCATTGATATTGCCAACGATGGTTTTGACAATCGAAAGGCCAAGCCCCGCCCCGCTGGCCTTGGTATTGGATCGTTTGAACCGCGATGTCAGGTCATCAAGGTCTTCGGGCCGCACCGCATCGCCCGCGTTCGAAACCCTGACCGTGTCGCTGCCAATCACTTCCACCATCACCTTTTCCTGATCGCTGCCATGTTTAAGCGCGTTTTCAATCAGGTTGCGCATGCAGATCGCAAAGGCATCGTGATCGATATTGGCCGAAAGCGCGGTTGCCGATCTGGCGTCAAAGGCGATGCGCCCCGCGCCATCGGCCACCCGTTCCAGATCATCAATCACAAGCCCCAGTGTCGCGCCCAGTTTCTGGTTTTCCCCGGTCGGGCTGGTGCCGACCCCGGCCTCGGCGCGGGCCAGTTGCAAAAGCTTTTCTGATAGCCGCGACAGCCGTTTCAGGCTTTCCTCGGTCTGCCGGGCCCGTATGCGCCCCGGATGGTCTTCGGGCAGTTCGAGCACAAGCCTTTGCGTCTGCGCCAATGCGGCGGCAATCGGGGTGCGCAATTCATGCGCGCTATGCGCGGTAAAGGTCCGCTCGGCACTCAATGCCGCATCAAGCTTTTCCATCAGCCGGTTGACGGCGGTGACGATGGTGCTGATTTCCTCGGGCGCATCGTCGAGTTCAAGGGGTTGCAGATTGCCCTCGCCGCGTTCCTCGATCGCATCGCGGACGCGCAGCACCGGGCTTAACCCCCGCCGGAGTGCTACGATCACCCCGATAATCACCGCCGGGATCAGCAGCACAATCGGCAGGAACTGCGCCATCACGCTTTCAAAAAGCGCCTCGCGCCGGTGTTCAAGCGGCTCTGCCACCTGAATGATCCGCGTGCCCCCCAGAAGGACGGCGGTATAAATGCGGAAATCCTGCTCGTTATAAAATCCTTCGATCAGGGGGGCTTCAAACGGATTTTCCTGCGCATTATAGGACCGCAGCAAAAGCCCGCCCCCGCCCTCGCGCACCTGATACATCAGGTAATCCTCGCCAAGTTCCTCGTCCCCGTCGCCATCCCCGTGATCTTCGGTGCGGATTTCGCCCTTGGCCGGGCTTGGCAGCACTTCCTGCGCACTGCCGCCATCATGGCGTTGCAGATAATCATCAATCAGCGGCGCATAGCGATAGGCCGTGGTGACAAGGCTGTTATCGAACGCTTCCTGCATTTCGTGATACATGCTGTAACCGGCCAGAACCGACCCCGCCAGCCAGAAAACACTGACCGTCACCGTCAATCGCCGGGCCAGCATGAATTGCAGGCTGTTTTTGGCCATCTTGCTCATAAGCTCGGATCATCCTTCAATGCGATAACCAACGCCGCGCACGGTATGGATCACCGCCTTGCCCAGCTTGCGCCGCAGGCGGCTGACATAAACCTCGACCGTGTTGCTTTCGATTTCCGCGCCAAATTCATAAAGCGCTTCTTCAAGCTGTGCCTTGGATAATGTCGCGCCCGGACGGCGCAGCAATTGATCCAGCAACGCCCATTCCCGCGATGTCAGATCGGTCTGCTGCCCGTCAATCACAACCGACCGGCTGGCAAGATCAACCTCGACCGCACCGCCGTTATCCCCCGAAAGCCGGATCAACGGGTTCGGATTGCCCGAATAACGCCGGGCGACTGCAAGCAACCGTGCCGAAAGCTCATGCAAATCAAACGGCTTGACCAGATAATCATCCGCCCCGGCATTCAGCCCGGCAATCCGGTCTGAAATCTGGTCCTGCGCGGTCAGGATGATGCACGGCGTCACACTGCCCGCCCGGCGCAGGGCGCGCAAAAGATCAATCCCCCTGCCATCGGGCAGGTTCAGGTCAAGCAGCAGCACATCATAAGGTGTGCCGCGCAACATGATCTCGGCCTCGACCACACTTTCGGTCATGTCAACCGCATCCCCCGACGCCAGCAAATGGTCGCGCACCGCCTCGGCCAGATAACGTTCATCTTCCACCAGCAAAATCCGCATCGCGCCCCGCGTCCCCGTTTCCCGTTCGAATACGATCCCAAACCGGCAGATATGCCGTGCAAAGCTGACAACAACCTGAAGGCCGGACCAACCCCCGTTCAGCTTCCTGTCAGCAAACCGCGTCAGAATCACCCCATTCGATACGCCAACCTTGACTGTTTCAAATTGATCTTAAAGGACCCCGACAATGAAAAGAACGCTTTTCCCGACTGCCTCCGCAACCGCACTGACTTTCGCCCTTCTGGCGGGTGCCGCCCTGACCCTGCAATCCGCCCCGGCACGCGCCAGCGATGATCTTTGCAACGCCCCCAAAGCCGAATGGCAGCCGATGGAAAACCTTGAGGCCAAGCTGACGGCCGATGGCTGGACCATCAGGAAAATCAAAACCGAAGACGGCTGCTACGAAGTTTACGCCAAGACGCCGGATGGCAAGCGGGTCGAGGCCTATTTCAACCCGAAAACCTTCGAAGCCGTCAAAACCAAGGAAGACTGATCCCACTCTTTCCAATCCGATCTTCTCGAACCGCACCCGTTGCCCCCGCTCCGGTGATGTGACGCTCCCTCACCCGCCCATCACCGGAGCATCCGCCTAAAAAAGGAACCCGATCAATGCAGGTTAAAGTCTGGGACCCGCTGGTCCGTATTTTTCACTGGGGCCTGGCGGCAAGTTTCGCCCTCGCCTGGATCACCGCTGATGAATGGGATGCCCTGCATCACTGGGCCGGTTATGCCGCCGGCGGCCTGATTGCCTTTCGCCTGATCTGGGGTCTGATCGGCTCGCGCTATGCCCGTTTCTCGCAATTCATCCGCCGCCCGTCGGTCGTGATGGCCTATCTTGGCGATGTCATCACCGGCCGCGAAAACCGCTATATCGGCCATAACCCGGCCGGGGCTGCGATGATTGTCGCCCTGATCATCGGCATGATCGGCTGTGCGCTCACGGGTTGGATGTACACAACCGACGCCTTCTGGGGTGTGGACTGGGTCGAAGAAACCCACGAATTCCTTGCCAATGCGCTGCTTGCCCTTGTGCTGGTCCATATCGGCGGGGTGCTGCTGGCAAGCCTGCGTCACCACGAAAACCTTGTCCGCGCCATGATCAATGGCCGCAAACGGGTTGCCGGGTCTGACGATATTTCCTGATCGACGAACGCGATCTCCCAAACGGCCTGAAAAATCCTTTGAAATTTTCCCTCGAATTTCTTGCCGGATACGAAGCCGAAACTTGCGGGCGGGTTTATCCCCGCCCGTTTTTTGTGTGCGGACATCGGGGGCTGCTGCCCCTATCCGCCCATCACGCGTGCCGGATTGCCGACCACCGTGACACCGGGCGCGACATTTTTTGTCACCACCGAACCGGCCCCGACAATCGCATCATCGCCGATGCAAACCCCCGGCAGGATGATCGCCCCGCCGCCGATCCAGACATTCCTGCCAATCGTCACCGGCAGCGCGATTTCAAGATGCTGCTTTCGAAGCTCCGGGTCCTTGTGATGCTGCGCGCAATAAATCTGCACATTCGGGCCCAGCATTGAATGATCACCGATGATCACCGAAGCCGTATCAAGGATCGTGCAGCCGACATTGATGAACACATCGCGCCCAAGGCGGATATTGATCCCATAGGCACAATGAAACCGCGTTTCGATCCGAACATCTTCGGCACATTGCGCAAACAGCGCGCGCAGCTTTGACGCGATATTGCCACGATCAGATGGCGGCAGGATGCTGTGTTCATGCACCGCCTCATGGGCACGTGCGCGCATGGCATCAAGTTCCGGGTCAAGGCAGCTATACCACTGCCCTTCCTTCATTTTTTCAAACTCGCTTTGGGGCATATCGATCCGGGGCGTTGTTAAGGATGGCGGGGCCCAGATTACGCCCCGCCCGCACCTCGCGCAAATAAAAGAAACCCGCATATGTGGGGGCATATGCGGGTTTTACGGCAGGTCAGATCAGGGGGGAGACGTCTTCAAACCTGCCAGTCGGGTCGTCAGGGAGGCGGCAGAAAAAAGCTTACTTCACCACAAGCCTGTAATTGGGCGTGGTATTAAGCGGGCAGCTATAAAGATACTCACCGGGCGTAAGCGTCACGGCATAATCCTTGGTCTTGCCCTTAAGCAACCCGCCGCCCGACACCGAAATCTTCTGGCTCAATATCTTGTCGGTCCAGTCATAATCCTTGTCGCGCAGCCAGAAACCGACCTCATAGGACACGCCATCGTTGGCGACCCGGAAAATGTAATCACCGGGTGCCAGCGTCATTTCACCGGCCTTTGCCACGCGCTGATCACCGCTTTCGTTATTGATCGCAACGCAATCGGCTTTCTTGGTGCTGGTATAATGATGGTTGGTGCCCTCTGGCTCCAGAAACTGGCAGGGCACCTGCGTGATTTCGATAACCTGCGGGGCGGCCTGCGACGGGGCGGCAAACCCTGCCAGCATCGCCATCGCAATCCCGCCACCCATAACAACCGATTTCAACATCTGCTTATCTCCGGATTGATCTTTCCATCCGGTGTACCCGCCTTTGCCCGAAACCGGAAATCAAGCCCCGATCACAGCTTGGAGAGCCGCGCGAGAGGACCCCACCGCCCCCGCCAAACCACACACCCCCGCCACCGAGCCCGCAAGCCCCATGGACTCCCGCCTGCGCGGGAGTGACGAACGGATGGAAAAGCAACACCCCCAAAAACCGTCATTCCCGCGCACGCGGGAATCCAGCCCTTCGTGCCGCAGCCTCAAACCCCGCCACCAAACCCGCAAGCCCTCACCCGTCAATCCGGCGCAAACAGATCAAGGTCCAGTGTCGGTCGCTCGCCAATATCGCCGCGATGTTTGCGCAAAAACTTCGCTGCCGCCTCGCGCCCCTTGTCGCGCAGCATGGTCATGAAATCCCATTCGGCATTGAGTTTGGAGGATTGATCAAGCTCCAGCATCACATCGCTTGCGATGCAATGCATCCGCATCGCCCCCCATTTGCTGGCCTCGCACGCATGGGTCGGCGCATCGTGGCGCAGGACCGCAATCATCCGAAGCTCTTTCATCAGGCTGCTATTAAACGATACCTCGTTGAGCCGATTGGCAATCTCGCGCGATGTTTTCGGCACGCCGGGCCGTTTGACCGGGTTGATCTGTACCAGAACCGTATCATCCGATCCGCATTCGCGCACCAGCGGCCCCAGGCTCGGATTGCCGGAATATCCGCCGTCCCAGTACGGCACCCCGTCAATTTCAATCGCCTTGTAAATCGTCGGCAGACAGGCCGACGCCAGCAGCACATCGACCGTGATATCGGGGTTGCGAAACACCCGCCCCTGCCCGGTTTCCACATTGGTCGCGGTGACAAAAAGCTTGGCCGGGCTTTCATTGATCGCCCTGAAATCGACAACCTCGTTCAAAATCGCGGCTAACGGATTATCCCCCGCCGGGTTCAGGTCATAGGGCGAAAACATCTTCGCACTCATATCCAGCCACATATAAGCCAGCGAGTTTTCAAGCGACCAGTTGCCAAACAGAATATCAATCGGGCTGCGCTGAAGCGGGCTGAACCGGGCCGCTTCCGATACCGCGCGCCAGAATGTCTCAAGGTCGATCCGGGCCCCCTCATAACCACCCTTGGCAAAGCCCGACGTCACCACCGCGGCATTCATCGCCCCGGCCGAGGTCCCCGAAATCGCCTCAACCGTGATTTCCTCATCCTCCAGCAACCGGTCAAGCACCCCCCACGTAAACGCCCCATGAGACCCGCCGCCCTGCAATGCCAGACTGATATGCTTGCGCGGCTTTCTGGCCTTGCCGTTGCCATTGGCCTTGCCGTTGGTTTTGCCGTTCGCGTTCCCGCGCCCGTTCGCCTTGCTCTTCACGGTCGGTTTCTTCGCACTCTCGCTCATGCCAACTCCTGCGTCACATCACTCGCGGGCCACGCCCACCCTCATGATATGTTGCACATGCGAAGAATTGCCAGTTTGGAAGGGTTAAAATTGGCCAGGAACCGGATCAGTTTGCCCTCCACCCCACGCGGTGCAAACCAATGGCACACCGCCAGATACATCCCACTGTCAATTTATCAAGCTTTTCCAAATATATAAAAACACGAATATGCTTGCTTCCCTCAACGATTTTCCCCAAAAGTTCAGGAACAGTTTCAGTGCGATATTCACATATAGGGGTGGGGAAATGAACACACGCAGAATGGCTGCGGCCTTGATGCTTGGCACAATGACGGCAATGATTTCGGGGATCACTCCGGCATTTGCCGAAGATGCAAAATCCACCCAAAACTGGCAGGGCCTCTATGGCGGTCTGGCACTGGGCGGTGCCTATAGTGCCGCAAATCCGGACTCAAACGCTATCGTGTCGCCCTATTTCTTCGCGGGGGACAAGACACAGCTTGACCCGTTGCTGCAACGGAAGATCGACGGATGGGATGTCACCGGCTCGTTACTGGCAGGGTATGACTGGCAAACTGGCAACATCACCTACGGGCTTGAAGGCGATGTCAGCGTGATGGATTTCTCTGAAACCGAGAATTTCAGCGGAAACTACAATACAAATACCAACGCCTTTAGCAGCAGCACAACCATTGAAACAAACTTCTCGCTAAGCCTGCGGCCAAAAATCGGATATGTGCAGGACAGGGTTCAGCTTTACGCCTCTTTGGGCCCGTCCATCAGCCGGTTTAAAACCACACACCGGTTCAGCGACGCAGCCCCGAACAGCATGACCTTCTCCGATACCAAAACCGCCATCGGCGTTTCATCGGCGATTGGTGCGGGTTATATGCTTGACGATGGCTGGGTCCTGCGCGGCGATTATGTCTTCAGCTACTATCCCGACATCACCGATGGCAGCGACAATCTGGACAATGCAAACACCGACGATTTCAAATATGACTCGGATTTCCAATCCCATAATATCCGCATTGGCCTGATCAAACGCTTCTAGGATCAGGCCCCAGGTTCAGACCCCAGGGTCAGACCCTAGGGTCGGGATACCGGCACTTACCAAAGTCAAAACGCACCAGAAGGCCACACCACGCCCGCCTTCTGGTGCGGCATTCTCTTTGCGAGTAACACCGCCCCTCACCCCCACTCAATCGCCGCAGGCAGATCCATTTTGGGGGCCTGTTCCATCACCATCGCAAGGAAGATCCGCGCAATCGGTGACAGGCTTCTGCTTTGCCGCGTGATGATGCCAATCGGGCGTTTGCGCACCGGCTCGCATAGCGGCACGAAGGCCAGTTTTCCGGGTGCTGCAAGGTCAGCAACCCTTGCTGCCAGTTCCGGCAGCACCGTGATCCCCACCCCTTCGGCCACCATCGCGGCCAGTGTCAGCGTATTGGATGTTTCGACAATCGGGCGCAATTGCGCGACCGGGTCGATCATCGCACTGCCCGGCCCGTCCTTGGCCCCGCCGCCGTTGCCGTTCTGGACCGCATCCGATTGGCGGGGTTTCGCCATTTTCGCCACCCGTTCAATCGCCCGTTCGCTGGCATTCGCCCGGCGCAGGGCCATTTGCGCCTCAGGCAGGCCAAGGGCGGCGGCGCGTTTCAGCACGTCGGAGGCCCCGACCTCCGCCGGGTCCACCGGCACCTCTCCCGCGCCGCCCCCACCAGAACCGGCAGTGCTACCAGCGCCACCAGCGCCACCGGCCCAGCTTCCCTGTGCCGCCATCATCGCGCGCGTGCCCGATTCCGGGCCCAGCCCGACAAAGGCCTGATCGGCCAGTTCCGACCACGCAATCGCACTGCGCGTGGCAAAGGCATGGGTCGGGCGGCACAGCACCCCGAACCGGTCGGAAAACAGCGGGCTGAACGCAATATCGGGCAGGGCATGCCATTCCCCGGCAATGCCAAAATCCGCCTCGTTGCGCGCCACCGCCTCATGCACCTCGCCCGCGTTCAACTCGTCCAGGCGAAGCCGCGCATCGGGATGTTCATCGACAAACCGGCTGATCACGCCGGGCAGAATGCGCGTCAGGACCGAGGGCGCAGCCGCAATGCGGATCGTCCCGCCAATGCCCTTGGACAGCGCATCAAGATCGCCAAGCGCCTCTTCAAACTCGCTGATCAACCGGCGTGCGGTGGGCAAAAACCGTGCGCCCGTGGCGCTTAACGTCACCTGTCGCGTCGTGCGATCAAAAAGCGGCGTTCCCGCCACATCCTCGAACTGCCGGATCGTCGCCGTCAATCCCGACGGCGTCAGCCCCAAAACCTCCGCCGCAGCGGTAAAAGTGCCATGATCGGCGACCGCAACAAAAACCCGCATATGGCGCAAACTGATGGAAGACAGCATGTTTCATCCGCTAACTGATTGACCAGACTGCAACACTAACGGGTAAATTGACGGTTGTGCAGATATTCCTGCATGCGCCCGCTCATCCCGTCGCCAAACCGCCCCAAAAGCCCAAACCACGCGCCCCCGACCCCACCGGGCAACACACGGCCCCGCCGCATCAAACCACCCACACCCTGTCATTCCCGCGCCCGCGGGAATCCAGTCCTCCGCGCCGCATCCACTTCACCCGGTCATGTCAAAAACCGTACCCGTGGCGATATGGATTCCGGGTCTTCGCCCGGAATGACGGATAGGGGATAAGCTTGCCGACGGCAAAACCTCTCCCGCCCCCACCGGTTTTATATCGCCAAACGCTACTTTAAAGGGCATTCTGATACGCAATCACACCCGCGCGAAATAGAGAATGAATTCATGAAAGATCTATCTTCGAAAGCACCAACGTTAAAAGGCAAAGAAGCCTTGGACCTATGGCGACGAGGGAGAGAAGCATGGAATAGTTGGGTTGATCAACATTCAGGTTGGAATGTTGATTTTTCCGGCATCGACTTCTCATTTGAAGAGGATGATTTTGGACTAAAATACTTCGTCGGCTATCAATTTGGAGACGGGGATAAAATATTCCACAGAGCTACTTTTGGTGGTGGGACAGACTTCTCCAGAAGTAACTTCGGTAGAGGCAAGTTGATCTTCTCCGAGGCCAGATTCGGCGGTGGAGTGCTCTTCAATAAAGCCACTTTCGAGAACGAAAAGGTGGACTTCTCAAAAGCTAAATTCGGTAAAGGTAAGGTCGACTTTTCAGGAGCCAGATTCGCAGACGGAAAGGTGACCTTCTCTGAATCTACTTTCAATGGCGAAGTGGCTTTCTATGGAGCAACCTTCGATAAAGTCGAGTTGATGTTTTCTCATGCCACTTTCGAACAAGGCAATTTGAACTTCTCAAGCACCACATTCGAGAATGCCAAACTAGACTTCGGAGGATCTACTTTTGACGATGGTAGCTTACTCTTCACTGAAGCCACCACATTTGGTAACGGAAATACGAATTTTTATGGAGCTACTTTTAAAAATGGCGACGTAAACTTCGACGGTGCTATTTTGGGTGACGGGAATATAAACTTCCGTCAGGCAAAGATCCGAGAATTACACTTTACTCCTAAAGCGATTGGATCGAGCCGCATTCAAGCTGAGCAATTATCAATCAAAGGCCGGACTATTTTCGTTCTCCCGCCCTCTGCTGCTAAATTAAAATCCTTGAATGTACATAGCGCTTCTTTTGAAGGACCGCTCACTCTTAGGGGCGATCTTTCAATCATCCCGGATATTCGCGCCACCCGGTACTCGCATCAGGTTGATCTTAGCGACCTCAATGTCAAACTCCCGCGAATATCTCCAAAACTTGGTTGGCCACCGAAACTATCACGCTTGGCAAAGGATCCGAAAGACGCAGCAAGACTACGCCGCCTCAAAGAAATTGCCGAAACCAACAAGGATCATCAGGCCGCCCTGCGCTTTTCCGCCGATGAAAACCGGGCGAAACGATGGATCGAAACCTCGTGGTTTGGCTCGGTTCTCGATATGGCCTTTAGTGCCTTTAGCGATTACGGCCAGAATATCCTGCGGCCCTTTGTCGCCCTTATCGTCCTCACCGCCGCCAGCATGGGACTGTATAGAACACTTGCAACAGAAACATCCGCCGACGGGTGGACGGGATGGGCGCAAGGTGCAGTCTTGTCAGCCAGCAACAGCCTCCCCTTCCTCCCGCAATCACGCGATTTACGTGAAGATGCACTAACGGCGCTTTACGGCACGGACCCCGGCCTATGCGTCGATATCCTCATGATCACCCAAGGCGTGCTCAGTTTCGTCTTCCTGTTCCTGATCGGCCTTGGCCTGCGCAACCGGTTCCGCCTGTAAAGCGCGGCACGGTCAATCGCCCCACCCCGTCATTCCCGCGAAGGCGGGAATCCAGTCCTTTGTGCCGCATCGACCAAAATCGCCACCGGGCCCGCAGCCCGATGGACTCCCGCCTGCGCGGGAGGGGCGAAAATGGGGGGGGGTATCGCCCGTGCTCATGAGCGGCGGAAGGGACGAAAGGAGGCAGCAAAATCAACGAGGCCGCCACCTACCCCGCCCGCTTCTTCGCCCCGCCATAAACCGGATGCACCGCCCTCAGGCAGTCGCAAAATTCGCGTGCCATGCGCGACAGCACGGTATTGGGGAAATGCGCCATGCACATGCCGATCTTGAAGCTGAGGAAATCGGGGCGAAGCGCCTTCATTTCCCCGCGCTCTTCCCACCGGGCGGCAAAATGGGTCGGAAGGAAACTGACGAACCGGCCGCTTAAAATCAGGTGCGCCAGCCCTTCCATGTCATAGGCCGTCGCACTCGGCGGATGTTTGAAAAGCGATTGAAACGCGGTTGCCACCGAATAGCCGCGCCTGGCAAAGGTAAGCTCCGCCACATCTTCCATCGGCATTTTCGCGGTATCGCGCTCAAAAAGCGGGTGGCGCATGCCGCAATAAAGCCGCTGTTCCTCGTAAAACAGTTGCTGCATCTGCACCGCACTGTTCATCGGCTGGTTGGGCACAATCGCCACTTCCATCTGTCGGCTAAGCAACGCATTTTCAATCTGGTTGGGTGACACGATCAGAAGCGTGACATGCACATCGGGTGCGCGTTCGTTAAACGCCGCCAGTGCGAGATCAAGCGCGCAATTGGGATTTTCCACCACCGCATCAACAACGCCAATCCGCAATTCCCCGACAAGGCTGCCACGGATCGCGCCAACCTCGGCGCGAAAGCTGTCCTCGGCGGCAAAAAGCTTGATCGCCTCGTTATAAATCTTCTGCCCATGTTCGGTTAAGGCAAAGCCCGACCGCCCGCGCCGACACAGCGAAACGCCAAGCCGGGTTTCAAGGGCGGACATCTGCGCACTGATGGTCGAACGCGACAGGCCAAGCTGTTCCTGCGCAGCACTAAAGCCGTTGCTTTCGACAATGGCGCGAAAAATCCGCAATTGCCGCAGATCAACATCGCTTAACGGGGGAACATTGGGTGCCATGATAGGTTGGAAATTTCCGACGTTTACTCTTGAAGTTCGATATTATTGGACACGTCACCCTATGGCAACGTGAATGCAAGGACTTCACGGAGAAAAAACATGCCAAGCGACACCACAAGCATCCCAAAGCCCCATACCGGCCCGGTTGTCAAATCGTTCGAGCCGCCATCGGCCATGGAAATCCCGCGTTTTGCCGGTGTGCCGACCTTCATGCGCCTGCCGCTGCTGGGCCTGTCCGACACCGCCCTTGAACAGGTCGATATCGCCATTCTGGGCGTGCCATGGGATGGCGGCACCACCAACCGCCCCGGTCCGCGTCACGGCCCGCGCCAGTTGCGCGATCTGTCGACCATGATCCGCCCGCGCCATCCGGTAACGGGGTTAAATCCCTTTGCCGTGCGCAATGTCGCCGATCTCGGCGATAGCCCGGTCAACCCGGCCGACATCATGGATACACTTGATAAGGTCTGTGCTTTCATCGGCGCGCTCAAGGCCAGAAACATAGCACCCCTTTCGGCGGGGGGTGATCATCTGGTGTCCTATCCGATCCTGAAGGCACTGGGGGCGGATCAGCCGCTTGGCATGGTGCATTTTGATGCCCATACCGACCTGTTTGACAGCTATTTCAACGGCTATCGCTATACCCACGGAACGCCCTTCCGCCGCGCGATTGAGGACGGCTATCTTGATCCCAAACGCGTCGTTCAGATCGGCATTCGCGGCACCATGTATGATGGCGAGGATGTCGAATGGGGCCTTGCCCAAGGGGTGCGCATCATCCGCATGGAAGAAGTCGAGGATCGCGGCATTGATGCCGTGATGGCGGAAGCCCGCAAGATCGTCGGCAATCAGCCCACCTATGTCAGCTTTGACATCGACAGCATCGATCCCGCCTTTGCACCCGGCACCGGCACGCCCGAAATCGGCGGCTTCACCAGCCGGGAGGCACAGCGCATGGTGCGCGCGCTGGATGGCCTTAACCTGATCGGGGCCGATCTGGTCGAGGTTTCCCCGCCCTTTGATCCATCGGGCGGCACCGCATGGCTTGGCATTTCGATCATGTTTGAACTGCTTTGTGTTCTGGCCACGTCACCAGCTACACGCAACCCCAACAACAAATAACGCCCATAAATGACGTCCATAAAGGGGGCCAAAGCCCCCATCCATAAAAACATCATCAGTGAACTTCACAGCGGAGACTTGAAATGAAACATCTGTTCAAAGGACTGTGCCTGTCGGCCATCGCCCTTGGCACGGTTTGGGGCCTGTCGGCCCCGGCATCGGCCAATCAGGAACTTACCATCGCCCATTCCACATGGGTCGGGTATGGCCCGCTTTACATCGCACGCGACAAGGGATTCTTCGAAGAAGAAGGCCTTGATGTAGAACTCGTCGTGATGGAAGACGTCAAAACCCGCATGCCGGCCCTGGCCGCTGGCCGGATTGACGTTGCCGTCACCACCATTGATACGGTGCTGGCCTTCTACAGCCCCGAACACCCGTTATCCTACCTGTTCGCGCTCGATGATTCACGCGGCGGCGATGGCATTGTCGCGGGCAAGGACATCAAAACCATTGCCGACCTCAAGGGCAAATCCATCGCCTTTACCGAGGGCTCGGTTTCGCAGTTTTTCCTGAGCGTCCTTCTGAAAGACGCCGGGATGAAGCTTTCGGATGTTAACGCGCTTAACATGTCGGCCGGCGATGCCGGTGCGGCCTTTGTCGCGCAGAAGGTCGATGCGGCGGTGACGTGGGAACCGTGGCTGACGCGCGGCAAGGATACCGATCATGGGCATGTTCTGGTCGACAGCACCAAAACCCCGGGCCTGATCACCGACATCATGGTCACCACCAATGACATGCTGGAAAAAAACCGCCCGGCAATGGAAGGCCTGTACCGGGCATGGTCCAAGGCGATTGCATGGCAGAAGGACAATGTCGAAGAAGCCGATGAAATCATGGCAAAGGGTGTTGGCGGCTGGCTTGAAGACCCGGCGGTGTTTGCCGAAACCCGTGCCGGTATCGTTTTCTATGACGATGCGATGAACAAGACCTTCATGGACCCGTCCAACGAAGGCGGCATTCTGGGCACGATCAAAAACGCCAAGACCCTTGGCGAAGAAGGCGGCCTGTTTACCATTGATGCCGAACCGGCAAGCCTGATTGCCGCTGACATCGTGAAGTAAGCTGCATTTCATCTAAATCGCCACCTTCCGACGACCATAAAAGAGCAAGCACCATGTGGACCAGATCGCTGTTTTCGCCCAAGACCGAAATACCGAAATCCGCCTTTATCGGATTGTCGCTCTGTTCGGTTTCTCTTGTCCTCGGTCTCTGGTGCCTGCTCACCTATGGCGGCATCACGCCAAAGGACTTCCTTGCCGCCCCGCACGAGGTAATCGAAGCCGCGATCAAGCGCATCGGCAATCTCTCGCTGTTTCATCATATCGGGGCCAGCCTCTCGGTCATTCTGTCGGGCTTTATCCTTGCTTCCATCTTCGCCGTTCCGATCGGCATCCTGATGGGAAGCTTTCGCGCCGTTCAGGCCTTGGTTGAACCGCTGACCGGCTTCATGCGCTATATCCCGGTATCGGCCCTGATCCCGCTTCTGATCCTCTGGGTCGGGATCGGCATCGAACAGAAAATCATGGTGATTTTTCTGGGCACCTTCTTTCAGCAGCTTATCCTGATTTCCGATGTCTCGGCCCGTGTGTCCAAGGATCTGATTGATTGCGCCTATACGCTCGGTGCCAACCGCAAACAGGTGGCCCTTCGCATTCTGGTTCCGGCCTGCATGCCCGGTGTCATGGATAACCTGCGCGTTACCATGGGCTGGGCCTGGACCTATCTGGTGGTGGCAGAACTGGTCGCCGCCGATACCGGCCTTGGCTATATGATCCTCAATGCCATGCGCGGCCTGTTTACCGACGTCATCCTGCTGGGTGTGTTTACCATCGGCATCTTGGGCCTGATCACCGATTTCATCTTCAAGGTGCTGCGCAAAAAGCTCCTGCCCTGGTCTGCGGATTTCTAAGGCCATGCAAGACGGATACGCTCACATGCACCGTGACATGCCCCATCAGAAGCACAAGCAGCAACGCACACAGCAGATGCCCCCAAAACGGCATCAGCCCCCCCCCGCAGCACGGCAACGCCCAAGCCTTGACCAAGAGCTATACGCTGCCTCCTGCAAAGCCCGCGCAACAAACACACCCCGGATATACGCTGCCGATTGCAGGGCGAAGGCAGCACTCCCTGCCCGGCGACCCAACCCGCGCCCGAACCTTGGCCGTCGGTTCTACGCTGCCTCTTGCAAGCCCCGAACGACCAACCCGGCCCCGATCCATGCTGCTCCGCGCACCGCTCCAACGCCCCACGCGGTGACGGTAGCCGCGGGCAGTGGCGGGAACGGCAAAGACAAAGGCAGCGACAGCAGCAACAGAACGGCACATGCACCTGCCACCCTCACAATCGAACCCGCAGCGCCCAAACCTTGGCCACGAGTTCTACGCTGCCTCCCGCAAAGCCCGCGCAACAAACACACCCCGGATATACGCTGCCCCGCGCACCGTTCCAACGCCCCACGCGGCCACTGCACGGGCAGGAACGGCAACACCAGAAATCCCGCAAGGTCCAAAGCTTGGCCGAACGTTCTACGCTGCCGATTGCAGGGCGAAGCCAGCACTCCCTGCCCGGCAACCAAACCCGCAACGCCCAAACCTCGGCGGCCCGTTCTACGCTGCCTCCCGCAAGGCCCGCACGAAAAATCAGGCCCCGATCCATGCTGCTCCGCGCACGGCTCCAACGCCCCGCGCGACCACGATAGCCGCGAAAATGGCAGCGGCAGAAACGGCAAAGACGAAGGCATCGACGGCACCAACAGGACGGCACATGCCACCTTCGCGACCCAACCCGCGCCCGAACCTTGGCCGTCGGTTCTACGCTGCCTCTTGCAAGCCCCGAACGACAACCTCCGCCCGGCGACCCAGTCCGCAAACCCCAAACCTCCGTCGGCATCCATACGCTGCCTCCTGCAAGGTCGACGCGACAGCCCCCCTTTACCCTGCCCCGTGCAACCGGGTGCCCGCTTCCCGAACACATCAAGGATAACATCATGAGCATGCTCACCCTTTCCGATATCACGGTCCGTTTCGAGCCCAAGGGAAAGCCGCCGGTTCTGGCCCTTGATGATGTGTCACTTTCGGTTGCCCATGATACGTTTTCGGTGATTGTCGGCCCGTCGGGCTGTGGCAAATCAACGCTGTTGCGACTGGTGGCGGGGCTGGAGATCCCGACGTCGGGCACGATGGCGCTTGATGGGCAGCCAATTGCCGGGCCGTCGGCCGACCGGGGTATGGTGTTTCAAAGCTACACCCTGTTTCCGTGGCTGACCGTGCGCGAAAACATCATGTTCGGGCCGCAGCTTAAAAAACTGCCGAAATCCGAATGCGAGGACATTGCCGATGATCTGATCCGGGCGGTGCACCTGACCGGGTTCGAGGGATCATACCCCAAGGAACTTTCCGGCGGGATGCGCCAGCGCGTGGCACTGGCCCGTGCCCTTGCCAACGATCCGCGCATTCTTCTGATGGATGAACCCTTTGGCGCGCTTGATAGCCAGACCCGCCAGCTGATGCAGGAACTACTGCTTGATGTCTGGCAAAGCCGCCGCAAAACCGTGCTGTTCATCACCCATGACATTGACGAGGCGATCTTCCTGGGCGACGAGGTCCATGTCATGACCGCGCGTCCCGGCAAAATCAAACAGTCGCTTGCCATCGACATTCCCCGCCCGCGCAGCATCGATGCCCTGACCTCGTCCGAATTCATGCATTACAAAAAAACCATCCTGTCGCTGATGCATGATGAATCGGTGCGGGCCGATACGCCGGAACCGGTATTGGCGTGACCCAGGCGAATACCGGGGCGGAAATGAGGCTCAAACAGCATCAAAAAAAAATCATATGATAAGACTTTTATAATTTCCCACGTTGGCGGTGCCTCAAAGCGCTGAACACCGCCGTTTTACTGATGGATCGGGACCATTTGCGCGCCAAAGTGATAGTATAATTTATACAAAATTCATTATAATCATATAATACGACTTTAACAAAACCGACGCCGGAGCCCTTTTTTGCCCCCTCGGCACGTTCGGCATAGGGCCACCGACCGGGTTGAAAAATCGGATTATTCACTAAAAATGAATAATCGTTCGGAATTTTAAATTTGTCTATTTAATCGGCCTCCTGTCAAATGGGGAAAATAATGCCGCCCGCGCCGCAAAAAAGCCCAGAGAGACATCATGACCGCGCCCGCCCCAATCGCCAAGCCGACACCCGCGCCAAAACCCGCCCGCCGCAGCTTTTCGCGCTTCAATCGCCTGCCGGTTCTGACCCCGGACCGGTCGCTTGACAGTCTGACACTTGGTTTCCTCAAAACCCTTGAAAAAGAAGGCAAATTTGCCGGTGAAATCCATGCCGATTTCCCGTCCCGCCTGATCAATGCCACCGACAACAGCGTCTATCAGGTGATGCCAACCGCTGTCCTGCAACCCAAAAACCGCAATGATATCAACGTTGTGATGGAACTTGCCGGGCGCGAGGAATTTAGCGAGGTCAAAATCACCCCGCGCGGCGGCGGGACGGGCACCAATGGCCAGTCTCTCAACACCACCATCACGCTCGATACATCCAAGCATCTCAATAACATACTGGGTTTTGATGCCGAAAAGGGGCTGGTCCATGTCGAACCGGGCGTGGTGCTTGATCAGCTGAATGCTTGGCTCAAACCGCACGGTTTCTTCTTCCCGCCCGCCGTTTCCACCGCCAGCCGGGCGACCATTGGCGGCATGATCGGGTCCGATAGCTCCGGCAAGGGATCGCGGATTTATGGCAAAACAAGCCATTATATCAATGACATGACCACCGTTCTGATCGACGGCACCGATTTCCGCACCCATGCGATGAGTGCCACGGACGCCGCCGAAATCATGAACCGCAATGACCGCACCGGTCGGCTTTATCGCAAAATCCACGACGAAATCATGCCGCGCCGCGATCAGATCAACGCGATTTTCCCGGAAATGAACCGGGGGCTTACGGGCTATAACATCAAGGAAGCCGTTTCGGATCAAGGGGATATGAATTTAAGCTTCCTGATCGCCGGGGCGGAGGGCAGCCTTGGCATGGTCAAGGAAATCACGCTGCGTGTCATTCCCCTGCCAAAGCACAAGGCGGTCACGGTGGTGCGTTATGACAGCTTCGACAGTGCGCTTCGCCATGTCGGCACCCTTGTGCAGTTTGACCCGGTCGCGATTGAGAGCATCGATGACAAGGTCATGGAGCTGGCAAAGCAGGATGAAAGCTGGCATCTGCTGGGCAAATTGCTGGGCACAGAGGGCAGCACGGTCCAGACACGCGGCTTCAATGTCGTTGAATTTGTTGGCGAAACACCCGAGGAAGTCGCGGCAAAACAGGCCGAACTTCGCGCCCATCTTGATGCCCATCCGAATGCAGATCACGCCCCCATCGGCTTTGTGCAGGCCACCGACCCCACCCAAATCGCCGCCATCTGGTCAATCCGGGCGAAATCGGTTGGCCTGCTTGGCAATCTGGAGGGCAAGCGCCGCGCGACCCCCTTTGTCGAAGATACCGCCGTCCCGCCCGAAAACCTTGCCGATTTTATCGCGGAATTCCGCGCTTTGCTCGACGCCGAAGGCCTTGATTACGGCATGTTTGGCCATGTCGATGTCGGCTGTCTGCATGTCCGCCCGTTGCTTGACATGTGTGACGAGCAGGACGAAGCGCGCCTGCGCCGTGTATCGGACAGGGTTGTGGACCTGACCAAAAAATATAACGGCCTGATCTGGGGCGAACATGGCAAGGGTTTCCGCGGTGAATATTCGCCCACCTATTTCGGGCCGGAGCTTTATGATGTGCTCAAGCGCATCAAGGAAGCCTTTGATCCGGAAGGACAATTAAACCCCGGCAAGATCGCCTCCCCCTATTCGAAAAACACCCCGATCACCGCAATTGACGAAGCCCCGATGCGTGGCCAGCTTGACCGCCAGATCGAAGACAGGCTGCGTGATGAATACCTTAACGCGACGCGGTGCAACGGCAATGGGGCCTGCTTTAACTGGGACCTGATGGATGCGATGTGCCCGTCCTACAAAGTCACACGCGACCGCGTTCATTCGCCCAAGGGCCGGGCAGGCCTTGTCCGTGAATGGATAAGGCAGCTTTCGGTCGGCACCGATCCGCGCAATCAGGACCTCGCCGTGATCAATGCGCGCGATTTCTCGCACGATGTCTATGATGCGATGGCCGGTTGCCTGTCGTGCAAGGCCTGTGCGGGGCAATGCCCGGTCAAGGTCGATATCCCGGAAATGAAATCACGCTTCCTGGAGGCCTATCACACCCGTTACAAACGCCCGGTGAAGGATTACGTGATCGCACAGCTTGAAAGCATTGCGCCCCTGATGGCCAAGGCACCGTTGCTTTTCAATAGCTTGCAATCCATCCCGCCGCTGCCGTGGATTTTCAAAAGCCTGATCGGCCTGACCGATTTGCCAAAACTCAGCCGCCAAAGCGTGCGTTCGGCCCTTCGCAAACGCGGCATCGGCAAATTCAGGCTCGCCGAGCTCGAAGCGCTTTCCGCTGCGGATCGTGCCAAATCCGTGGTGCTTTTGCAAGATTGCTTCACCAGCCACTATGACATCGATGTTTTCACCGCCCATATCGACCTGCTGCAAAAGCTTGGTTACCGCGTTTTCGTGCCGCCCTATCGCCCGAATGGCAAGGCATTGCATGTGAAGGGCTTCCTCAAACGCTTTGATTATCAGGCAAAGCAAAACGATATTGTCTATGGCCGAATGGCGAAAACCGGCGTCCCCCTGATCGGGATTGAGGCCAGTGTGACGCTCACCTATCGGCAGGAATACGCCCAGCGCCTTGGCACGGACCGCCCGGATTACCGCGTGCATCTGTTCCATGAATGGCTGGCGGGCGAGATCACGGAAAACCGCCTCACCCTGCCCGCAACCGGCGCAAACCCTGCGTCTGCGTCATCCCCGGCAACGCTCTTCCCGCATTGCACGGAAAAAACATCAATCCCCGATGTCAGCATCAAATGGCAAAAGATTTTCGAGGCCTTTGGCATCAAACTCGCGACCGGGAAAACCGGATGCTGCGGCATGGCCGGCGTTTACGGCCACGAAACCCGCCATCAGGAAACCTCCCGCGCCCTTTATGACCAAAGCTGGAAAAAGAAAGTCGATCAGACGGGCTTGGATAACATGCTCGTCACCGGCTATTCCTGCCGCTGTCAGGTCGCACGATTTGAAGGGGCGAAGCCCAAGCATCCCGTGGAATATCTGGCGGAGTTGGTCTAAGCCCCATCAACGGAAAAATTATCTCCGCTAAAAATCTATGACTTTGAAATACATAGTTCATTTTCGAGAGAAAGGATTTCTTCTTGCTTCGTGAGAGAGTTTATTTCAAAGTTTTATTAAAATTTGCCTTCAATTAGGCATCATCAGCTTTGAGCGCATTCAAAGCATACAAATACTGAGTTATAATCTTTCGGTTTTAGCTAAAACCAAGCCGTATTAACATTTTCTGTCCCCCAAAAGAACGTGGAGAGCCCCCTACGATGGCAGGTAACAGAATACGACATCTTGATGCTCTGCTTGGGGTGGACGCATGGCACAAGAAGAAAAATCGATCATCAAAAATAATGACAATCCATGCGCGCGTACATTTTCATAAAGGAAGGCTCGGTGGAGGCGACAACGACAATGTCGAATTCGCAGTCAGGTTAAAAGCAGCAGAAATATTAGCTCGACCAGTTGGTGATGTTAAAATCAACCCCGAGAAAACACTTGATCTTTCTCGCGTCAAAACAGTGAATCACACAGAAAGCATTAAGGAACAGAAGTCATCCAAGGTTGGTGGAGGGCTTGCATTAATAGCCAAAACCAGCGGAATCCTCGCAGATGCAAGCCTCGTTGCCGAAGCCAATACCACAAAGCAGCACGAGCGACAGCTTACAAATAATCGCGATTTATTTGAGATAAAAATCACAACAACTTACGGCAACGATGGCAATCCAATATGGTTGTTGTCACCCGCACATGAACTACAAGCAGGAAATAGCCAAGAGGCTTTTTTAGAGGGTAGCGGATGGGATCCTAAAGAACAGCCTCTAATGACGATACGCGATGAGAGAGGCAAAGATTCCAAAGCTTTAGAACCGGAAGTACAGCTTACCATTCGGTGCAAAAGAGAAGATATCCATATTAGCGATATCCGTTACAAGGCAGAGAACCTTGAATGGAAAGATACAAAAAAGTCTGATCCCAAAAAACTATTTCTGGCAGAACAGTTTCTGAGGAACAAGCTTATGGAAACTGGCCTCTCTTTCGACAAAAGCGGAGCAAATCATAGCACGTTCACGCTATGCGATCTGTCTACGGCCCCTATGATCGAAGAGGAATGGGAAGATGAGTGATGATAAAGAATGGAATATCCCAGCCATACAACGAATCTTCTCAAGTCAGTCAACTGAAATTGCACGAATAGCTGACGATGCAGGAATAGATAAATCAAAAATATTTAAAAACATTTCGCCAATGTCAATCCCTTTCACAGATCACTCAATAATTGAATTTGACATAGATGGAACATTTACTTTATTCGGAACATTCGAAGCAGAATTTCGACACACAGACAAAAATAAAAACGTGAAATTTTTTGGTAGATTTATATCTATAACGACCAAAAAAGATTATGAATCAAAAATAGTTGAAATGGAAATAAACAAAAAAAACTCCATAAAGAAACTTATAAAAAAAGAAGAACTAGAAAAATCAATGGAAATTGATTTGTTTAACTTCAGAAACAAAGAAATATCTTCGGAAATTTCAAAAAAATCAAATCAGTACGGCGAAAAATATACACCACACTTTAAAAGCATGCCCACGTCACGACCTTTAGGATTCTTTGAGAAATTTAAACCGTACACAAGAGCAACAAAAATCGGACAGTTAAGCTTCTTTTCTGAAATCGAAGATGAAATAAAAAAGGAGATTAACATAAAAATAAAAATTGAAAACCACGAAGAGGGATTAGAAGAATATGGAAAAATAGATATTGAAGAAAAATTATGCAAAGAAATAATAAAAGAAATACAATCAAACGAAACAACCTAAACTCAAAAAAATATACAAACAAAACCTAGAATGTTATTTTCATAATCACAAAAACGGCAACAAATTGCGGATGTGATCCCCAAACGCGCTAATCGCCGGGCTGCGCGCGGTGCTTGATGTCACGACCTGCAAACCCAGTTGCGGCAAGGCAGGCATCGGGGATTTGAGGATGTAAAGGTCCGCCGGGACGGCCTTTTGCATCATGACACTGATCGCAAGGCCGGACCGTGCCACCGCGATCAGGCCGGTCAGGCTATTGCTGGCATAGGATATTTTATAGCGCATCCCCGCCTCATCCATCGCATCACAGGCCGCCTTGTGATCCATGGCGTTTGAGGCCGGCATCGCAAGCGGAATGGCGCCATCGGGGAAATCATGGAGTTCCAGCGCCGGTTTGCTTCCGACCCAGGCGAGCTGTTCGGTGCGCACGATCTTGTGCCGGTCATGGATTTCCGGGGTCGAGGTGATGGCCATATCGATCTGGCTGGCATGCAGCAGGCGGTTCAATTCCGGGCTTGGCGCCGATACCACCTTGATCTCGACATCCGGGTGGATGGTGCCAAAGCTTTTAAGCAAAGCCGGGAAAAACGTGATCAGGTAATCCTCCGGACAGCCAAACACCATCGAGCCATGCAAACCCTTGTCGGAAAAGGCCGAAACCGCCTCGTCATGCAGGCGTAAAATCCGCTCGGCATAGCCCAGAAACCGCTCCCCCGCCCCGGTCAGGCTCACCCCGCTGCCGCTTCGGTGAAACAGGCTTTGGCCCAGCGTTTCTTCAAGACGCTGGATTTGCATGGTCACGGTTGATTGCGTGCGGCCCACCTGAATGGCGGTGGCGCTGAGCGTGCCGGAATGCGCGGCCCGCACGAAGGTCGCAAGCAATTTGAGATCAAGCAAAGTCTGCATCGCCGCCCCAGCACCATATCAATTTTTCCAATACCAGAATGCCATAACTATCAATTTTACGGGTTGCCTGCCAGCAGATACCATCTGGATCAATCAAAGACACATGCTTGCAGGGAGCCGATCATGTCACGCAACGCCGATCCGAAATTCTGGGACGCCGCCAAAAAACACCTGATCCGCTATGGCGGCACGTTCGAACCCGCCATCATCGAACGCGCCAAGGGATCGTTCGTTTATGACGCCGATGACCGTCCCATTCTGGATTTCACATCCGGTCAAATGAGCGCCCTTTTGGGTCACGGACACCCGAAAATCGTCGAAACCGTGCAAAGCCAGGTCGAAAAAGTCGCCCATCTGTTTAGCGGCATGCTGTCCCGCCCGGTGGTGACATTGGCCGAACGTCTGGCGGAACTGGCACCGGGGCTGGATCGGGTTTTGTTGCTCTCCACCGGGGCAGAGTCCAACGAGGCCGCGATCCGCATGGCAAAGCTTGTCACCGGCAAGCATGAAATCGTCGCCTTTTCCAAAAGCTGGCACGGGATGACCGGCGTTGCCGCATCGGCAACCTATAGTGCCGGGCGCAAGGGATATGGCCCGGCGGCCGTCGGATCATTCGCCATTCCCGCCCCCAATGCCTTTCGCCCGCGCTTCAAACATGCCGACGGGTCGCTTGACTGGCAGACGGAGCTTGATGATGCGTTTAATCTGGTCGATAGCCAGTCGACCGGCAATCTTGCCGCCTTTATTGCCGAACCGATCCTGTCATCGGGCGGCATGTTGCCGCTGCCCAAGGGATATCTGGCCGCGCTTAAACAGAAATGCGTTGAACGCGGCATGTTGCTGATCCTGGACGAGGCCCAGACGGGCGTGGGCCGCACCGGCGATATGTTCGCCTTTGAACGCGATGGCGTGACACCCGATATCATGACCCTGTCCAAAACCATCGGTGCTGGCCTGCCACTGGCGGCTGTCATGACCACGGCTGAAATCGAGGATGCCGCCCATGAAAAGGGCTTCCTGTTTTACACCACCCATGTGTCCGATCCCCTGCCCGCCGCGGTCGGTGTGACCGTGCTTGACGTAGTACGCGACGAGAAACTTGTCGACCGCGCCCGGACATCGGGTCAGAAGCTGTTTGATGGATTATCAAGGCTCAAAGACCGGTATGATTGCGTCGGCGATGTGCGCGGGCGGGGGCTTATGCTGGGTGTGGAGATCGTCAAACGTGGCGCGGATGGCCAGTTCCGGGAACCCGATCATGATCTGGGGGCCGCGATTGCGACCGAGGCGTTCAAAAACGGGCTTAGCATGAATATCGTCAAGCTGCCCGGCATGGGCGGTGTGTTCCGCATTGCCCCGCCGCTGACGATTAGCGACGCGGAGCTCGACCTTGGCCTGTCGATCATCGCCAAATCGATTGAAGGCGCATTGTCGGACCGCTAATCGCCCCCTCCTCACCCCGCCAAAAAAGACAAAAGCCCGGCTAATCGCTTAACCAGCCGGGCTTTTATCGTATCGGATATCGCCGGAACTAGCGCGTCAGGACTTCGGCAGCTTCGCGGGTGCGTTTGACCGATCCGCCAACCCCGCTTGAAATCGTGCGGATTTCGTCAAGCCGCCGGACAAGCTCATCGACCGATACGGCCATTGTCTGCATGTTTTGCGACACGCTTTCGGTCACTGCACTCTGTTCTTCGACCGAGGACGAAATATTGGTCACGCTATCGCGCGCCGTTTCGATGGACCCACGAATGGTTTCAAGCGAATTGACAACCTCGTTTGAAATTTCCTGAACCCCGCTGATTTCGGCTGAAATCTGATCGGTGGCCTTGGCAGCCTGATTGGCAAGGTTTTTGACCTCGTTGGCGACGACGGCAAAGCCTTTGCCAGCCTCGCCCGCACGTGCCGATTCAATGGTTGCGTTAAGCGCCAGCAGGTTGATCTGCCCGGCAATGCCCTGAATGACTTCAACAATGCCGGTCATCGCGGCAACCACATCGGCCATTTTCTGGGTCGACTGGTTGGCGTTGACGGTTTGCGAGAACGCACGTTCGGTTTCATCGCGGCTTTGCGCCATGCTGCGCGAGATTTCCGCAATCGAGGCGGATAATTCCTCTGCACTGGCGGCAACGGTCTGGACCGAGTTGGAGCTTTGCGCCGCGGCGGATGTGCCGCTCAGGGCGGCCTCGTCAAGACTTGCGATATTGCTGTCAATTTCGGTGAAATTGTTGTCAATCATCGCTTTCAGGTCGATCAGAAGCTGCACCTGCTCGGTAATATCGGTAGCGAGCTTGATCACCCTTTCAGGTTTGCCATTCTGATCAAAAATCGGATTATAGGTCGCCTCAAGCCAGACTTCCCTGCCGCCTTTTGCAATCCGCTTGAACTGTGCGGCCTGCACATCACCCCGGCGCAGGCTGGCCCAAAAATCCTTGTACTCGGTTGATTGGGCATAGCCCGGGGCGACAAACATGCTGTGATGCTTGCCGACAACCTCCCCTTCGGAATAGCCCATGGTTTTCAGGAAGTTCGCGTTGGCCTTAAGGATTTTGCCCGTCAGATCAAATTCGATCATCGCCTGGGATCGGTCAATCGCGGTCAGAACGCCCTCGTTAAGCGCACGTTCTTTGCGTCGTGCGGTGATATCGGTCGCAAACTTGATGACCTTTACCGGCTTTCCTGCCGCATTCAGGATCGGGTTATAGGTCGCTTCAAGCCAGACTATATCCCCGTCCTTGCGCACACGCTGGAATGCATCGGCTACGAATTTTCCATCCGAAAGGGTTTTCCAGAATTGCTTGTATTCCGGGCTTTTTGCGTAATCGGTTGTGACGAAAATCGCATGCTGCTTGCCGACGATATCGCCAAGCTCATAGCCCATCGTCGAAAGGAAATTGGCATTGGCCGTCAGGATTTTGCCATCCAGCGAAAATTCGATCACCGCCATCGATCTGCCAAGGGCTTCATAGATCTGCTGTCCTTGTGAAGATCCATTGTTCCCGAAAATATTGAAAGCCATATCACCTATCCCCTTTTCACCCGATTACGACTGCGCAAGGGAAAAACACCTATACCACGCAACCAAACCTATCCTAAAGTATGTATTTGATGCTATATTTCAAGAGGAAAAATTTACGGAAGTGCGGTATGTCACATTATTTCAACCAAAACTTTTGGATAAGCCATTATGCCATTACGCATAATAGTCTGATCCCCTCTATTGACACCCAACGCGATATACCGGTTCAATCAAGCGTTTCCGCAGCCAAGTGAAAGGCCCCGCCATGATCCGTCATATCGTCCTGATCAAATTCAAACCCGGTATTGACGAGGCGGCGATCACCAGCCTGTTTGATGCACTGGCAGAACTTGGCAACCAGATCGCAGGGATGCGCGGATTTGATGGCGGCGTATCGGTCAGCCCGGAAAAACTCGAACAGGGTTTCACGAACGGTTTCTGCATCGATTTTGACGATGCCAGGGCGCGCGATGCCTATCTTGCGCATCCGACACATCAGGCGCTGGGTGCCGAGCTGGTCAAAGCCGCCGATGGCGAGATTTCCGGGCTGATTGTATTTGATCTGAAGATGTAAGAATCAGGCTTAGCCGTTCAAAGGTAAAACAGCTTTCAGCAAAGGGCAAAAGCACCGGTCGGTATTTTATCAAGCGCTGCCGGCCTTGCGAAAAAGAAGCCCTGCATTTCTTCAACACCAAGCGCCTGCATCCTTTGCGCAACATTGGCGTCTTCGACACCTTCGGCAACAACGCGCAGGCCCAGATCATGCGAAGCTTTCACAACCCACGCGGCAAATGATGATTTGAGACAATCCCCGTTTGCTGTTGCGATAAATTCGCGATCAATCTTGACCCCGGCGAAAACACCGGTTTCCAGAAGCTCCACCGAATTGCTGCCCGAGCCGAAGTCATCAATGTAAATCGCAACACCCCGCTTTTTAAGCATTTTGGCATTGGCAAGAAATGCCGGGTCTTTGACGATGTCGCTATGTTCGGTGATTTCGACTTCGATCCTGATATCGCGAAGCAGCATGTCGCTTCTGAAATGAAGGATTTCTTCGAGAAAGCAATTATTGCGAATGGAATAGGGCGAACAGTTGATCGAGACGGTCGGCGAAAAATCGAACCGGGACCGGATATCCTTGGCCTGCCTGCGCACTTCATTCATCACCGCTGTGGTCAGCAGATTGATGGCCGGATGCCCTTCGCAGGCCAGAATGATTTCCTCAAGAAGGAAACGTTTCTGAAGGTTCGGAAAACGGATCAGGACTTCAAGCCCGCAGGCCAGGCCGGTCTTTGTCTCGATGCGTGGCTGAAAGACAATAGAATAACCGTTATTTTTGATCGCCCGCATGACCAGCCCCGGTGTAATCAGGGTCCCGGCCAGATCAATCGCCCGCGAACTCAGCGCCTGTTCGATGGATTTGCGGATCAGTTCAATCGATGCGGGCTTGGATAATATGCACGATACAAAAGCCGTGTTGATGGCCTTGTTCATTGCAGAATTATCAAGATGCCCCGATAGCAGAACACGCGGGATATTCGGCGCAATACCGACCATTTCGCGTAACAACCGCATGCCGGAAAAGCCCGGCATGGCCAGATCCGAAACAATCACGTCAACTTTTCGATGATTATCGCGAAGCCATGAAAGAGCCTCGACCGGATCGGAGAAGGAAACCACGTTGTAACGCTGCCCCAGGGCACGCGCAACGCCACGCAGCAGATTTTCGTCATCATCGACAAAAACGACGGTCGGTTTGAAGGGGTTAACGTTGTTCATATTTGCAAAGCCTTCCCGATGAAGCAGAACGCGATCCCGCAGTGCTTCACACAGCTGATCGCCCGTTACATGCCGGACCCTATGGCGGGTCGGGATTTCAAAACATCCCCATATGGGGACTAAATCGTCCGTCCTTCCCGATATCGTCACAAACATGACACTTCATATTTGACGCCATGCCCGCATAATACCTGTGGTAGAATTTCATCCTTCACCACGCCACGGCGACATGAGCATCGGGGCACGTCATGCGGATTGCTGCGTTTAACGTCGAAAACCTGTTTGACCGGGCAAAAGTCTTTAACGATGAAAACCCCGAAGCCCATCGCGATGTGCTGGATGCCCATGCAGAACTGAACAAGCTGTTTGAAAAGCCGGTTTACAGCGATGCCGACAAGGCACAGATGTTAACGCTGATAACAAAAATGGGCATGTTGCGCGGCGACGAAGGCCCCTTTACCCGCATTCGCAAAATCCGTGGCCAGCTTATTTCACGCCCGCGCCCGCCAAAACAACCCTATATCAAGGCCGATGGCCGCGATGACTGGGTTGGCTGGTGTGAACTTCGCATGGGGCCGGTGGACGAAGCGGCAATGTTAAACACCGCGCGCATGATCGGTGATATCGGGGCGGATGTTCTGGCACTGGTCGAGATCGAAAGCCGCCCGGTATTGTTGGCGTTTCAGGATTTCATGCGCGAAAAGGGCGTTTTGCCGGTGCCCTATCGCCATATGATGATCATTGATGGCAATGACGGGCGCGGCATTGATGTCGGCCTTGCTACCCACGAAGGTTACCCGATTGGCGAAATGCGAAGCCACGTTGATGACCTGAAACCCGACGGTGCCCCGATTTTCAGCCGCGATTGCCCGGAATATGAAATCATCACACCATCGGGCGCACAGATCATGGTCCTGCCCAACCATTTCAAAAGCAAATATGGCGGCAATGATCCGGCAAGCCGCGCCAAGCGACTGGCGCAATCATTGGCGGTTGCCGCCTATTACAATCGTCTGATCGCCGAGGGGTTCGAAAATATCGTGGTTCTGGGCGATCTTAACGATACCCCCGACAGTCCCGAACTTGATCCGTTGCTGCATGGTACGGCCCTTCGGGATGTGTCGACCCACCCGAGTTTTACCGAGTTCGAATTCAATGCCGGTAATGGCGACCGTGGGACCGGCACGCATGGCCTTGGCAATGATGATGATAAAATCGATTATCTTTTGTTATCGCCTGCCCTGTTTGACCGCGTCACCAAGGGCGGCATTTACCGCAAGGGCATCTGGCCAGGATCACGCCCGCCGCGTTGGGAAACCTATCCCGACCTGATCAGGAAACATCAGGCAGCATCGGATCATCACCTGATCTGGGCTGACATCGATATCTAAGCGCGTTGGATCACAATACCTTTCGCTACCTTCCTGATACTTTTCTAAATTGCGTAAGATCAAAGATTTACCTTGCCGTTCAGGTCAGGATCATTCCAGACTTTATCGCGTTAAAGCTATAACCTGCTTGCGATAACCCCTATATGCCGATGGCACATCCGTGGCCACAAACCCGGCAATCCTGTCTTGGAGGGCGGAATGAGCAAACTGCGCGTGCCTTTGGCGATCCTTGTCGTGATCATCGCGATTGCCGGGGGCGGTTACTACTACTGGCAGCAAAATCAGGAAACCCTTCCCGAATTCATCGCCAGCGGCAATGGCCGGATCGAGGCCGAAGAAGTCCGGGTGGCAACCAAATATGCCGGCCGGGTCGACGAGGTTCTGGTCGATGAGGGCGATGTGGTCCAAGCCGGTCAGGTTCTGGCGCGGATGGATACGGCCGAACTTCAGGCCAGCCTTGCCAAGGCCCGCGCCGAAGTTGCGAGTGCGCAACAAGGCATTTTCGAAGCCAGGGCCGATATCGCTCAGAAAGAAAGCCAGCTTTCGCTCGCGCAGCGACAGCTTGAACGCGCCAACGAGCTTGTCAAAAACAACAATATCGCGCGTGAACAGGTCGATCAGCGCAAATCGGAACGCGACGTGGCCGAGGCCGCCCTTGCGGCGGCAAAATCGCGCCTGACAAGCAGCGAACGTAATGTCGAAGCCGCCCAGGCCGAACTTGACCGCATTCAGGTGCAGATCAATGATTCCGTGCTTAAGGCACCGCGCGGCGGGCGGGTGCAATATCGCCTTGCCGAACCGGGCGAAGTTCTTGCGGGTGGCGACCCGGTGGTAACGGTTCTGGACCTCACCGATGTTTACATGACGATCTTCCTTCCGACCCGGCAGGCCGGTTTGGCCTTTGTCGGCAACGAGGCGCGCATTGTTCTGGATGCCGCACCGAATTTTGTGATCCCGGCCTATGTATCATTCGTTGCTGATGATGCACAATTCACCCCGCGCGAGGTCGAAACCAGAAGCGAACGCGACAAGCTGATGTTCCGGGTTAAAATCCGCATCGCGCGCGAATTGCTTGAAGAGCATAGCAAACGGGTCAAAACCGGCCTGCCCGGCGAGGCCTATGTCATGCTGGCCGATCATAAAAACTGGCCGGAACGCTTTACCCCCAATGTTCCCGATGACGCGACACTGAACCAGAGCCTTCAGGAATGAGTAATGCTCCTGCAAATGGCGCAAATCTTGCCGCGCGGCTGGACCATGTCCGCCACCGATACGGCCATGTTCATGCGCTTGACGATATCAGCCTTGATATCCCCACAGGCCGGACCATCGGCTTTATCGGGCCCGATGGTGTGGGTAAATCCACCGCCCTTGCCCTGATATCGGGTGCGCGCAAATTGCAGGATGGCGTGGTCGAGACGCTGGGCGGGCCGATGGACGACACGCGCCACCGAAACAGCGTTCTGCCCAAAATCGCCTATATGCCCCAGGGACTGGGCAAGAACCTTTATATGGACCTGACGATCCGCGAGAACCTTGAATTCTTTGGCCGTTTGTTTGGCCAGTCGGCGCGCGAACGCAATGACCGGATTGAAAAGCTGGTAAAGGCGACCGGGCTTGAACCCTTTACCGAGCGCGCAGCCGGCAAGCTTTCCGGCGGGATGAAGCAGAAGCTTGGCCTGTGTTGCGCCCTGATCCATGATCCGGAAATATTGATACTGGACGAGCCGACAACCGGCGTCGATCCCCTGTCACGTCGACAGTTCTGGGAACTGATCGACCAGATCCGCAAAACCCAAAGCGGCATGACCGTGCTGGTCGCAACCGCCTATATGGATGAAGCCGCCCGTTTCGACCAACTGATTGCGATGAATGACGGCAAGGTGCTGGCAAGCGGCACAGCGGACGAGATTTTGGAGCGCACCGGGGCAGATAACCTTGAAACCGCGTTTGTAAGGCTTCTGCCCGAAGAAGAACGCAAGGGCCATAAGGACCTTGTCATTCCGCCGCGCACCACACATGGCGATGTTCCGGCCATCGTCGCGGACGGCCTGACCATGCGGTTTGGCGATTTCACCGCGGTCGATAATGTCAGTTTCCGCATCGAAAAAGGCGAGATTTTCGGGTTTCTCGGCTCGAACGGGTGCGGCAAGACGACAACCATGAAGATGCTGACCGGGCTTTTGCCCGCGACCGAAGGCACGGCAGAGCTTTTCGGCAAACCGGTCGATGGGCAGGATACCGAACTTCGCAAACGGGTCGGCTATATGAGCCAGGCCTTTTCGCTTTATGCCGAGCTGAGCGTCTATCAGAACCTTGAGCTTCACGCGCGGCTGTTTCATCTGCCGTCAGATCGGATTAAGCCGCGGATTGACGAGCTTTCCGAACGGTTCGGCCTGAGCGAATATCACGATGACATGGCTGAAAGCCTGCCGCTTGGCGTGCGGCAACGTTTATCGCTTGCGGTTGCGATCATTCACAGCCCGGAAATCCTGATACTGGACGAACCGACATCGGGCGTCGATCCGGTGGCACGTGACGCGTTCTGGCAATTACTGGTCGAGCTTTCGCGCGATCAGGGGGTGACGATTTTTATCTCTACCCATTTCATGAACGAGGCGGAACGCTGTGATCGCATATCGCTGATGCATGCGGGCAAGGTATTGATTAGCGACACCCCGCATGAAATTACGCAGAAACGCGGTTGCGAAACGCTTGAAGAAGCCTTCATCAGCCATCTGGAAGAAGCCAGCGGCATTGATGACAACGCCCCTGCCCCGGATGCATCGGCCATGAACGGGGACGATGAAACCGGTGCGATGAAATGGAAACCGGCCAAGGCATCAATTTTCAGTTTGCGCCGTTTGTGGGCCTATTCACTGCGCGAAACCATGGAACTGATCCGCGATCCGATCCGGTTGATGTTTGCCTTGCTGGGTACGGCGATTCTGATGCCGGTTTTCGGGCTTGGCATTACCTTTGACGTTGAAAATCTGACATATGCCGCACTCGACCGCGACAGGACGGAAACCAGTCGCACCTATCTTGAAAACCTTGCAGGGTCGCGATATTTCAGCGAACAGCCGCCGTTAAACAGCAATGACGAGCTTGAACAACGGTTGCTGTCGGGCGATATCACGCTGGCGATTGAAATTCCGCCGGGATTTGGCCGCGACCTTGAAGCCGGACGCAGCCCCGAAGTCGCCGCAACCATCGACGGCACCATGCCGTTTCGCGCCGAAACCATCCATGGCTATGTCGAAGGCATTCACAGCAAATATCTGAACGAACGCAGCATGCGCCGGACCGGTTTGCCCGCGCAAACTCTGCCGGTAAGCATTGAGACACGCTATCGCTATAATCAGGATTTCAAAAGCATCTATGCCATGGTGCCATCCGTGATTGCGCTGCTGCTGATGTTTATCCCCGCCGTTCTGATGGCGGTCGGCGTGGTACGTGAAAAGGAACTGGGATCGATCACCAACCTTTACGTCACGCCGGTCACGCGGATCGAATTCCTGATTGGCAAACAATTGCCCTATGTCGGGTTAGGCCTGATCAATTTCGTTCTGATGGTCGCAATGGCGCTGTTCTGGTTCGAAGTCCCGATGCAGGGAAATCCGCTTACCCTTATTGTCGGGGCCTTCCTGTTTGTTTTTGCCACAACCGGTTTGGGGCTTTTGATATCGTCCTTTACCAAGACCCAGATCGCCGCCCTGTTCGGAACCGCGATTGCGACGATGGTGCCCTCGGTCATGTTTTCCGGAATGATGCAGCCGATATCCTCGCTTGAAGGGGCGCCCGCCGTGCTCTCGACCATCATGCCGACATCGCATTTCATGTCGATCAGTGTCGGGGTCTTTACCAAGGCGCTTGGCTTTGCCGAACTTTATCCCCAAATCCTGACCCTGGTGATTTTCTTCCCGGCATTGACCGTACTTTCGATGCTGCTGCTTAAAAAGCAGGAGGCATGACCGCGATGTATGGCAAACGGATTGAAAATATCTATCGCCTGGGCATCAAGGAGCTTTTCAGCCTCCGTCGCGATGTCGTGTTGCTGATCCTGATCTGCTGGGCGTTTTCATTTGCGATTTACAATGCCGCCACCGGCTTTTCCCATGACCTTAAAAACGCATCGATCGCGATTGCCGATCTGGATAAATCCAAATTGTCGCGCCAGATCGGTGATGCATTTCTGCAACCATTTTTCAAGATACCCGGGGAAATCAGCGAAGGTGACATTGACGCGGCCATGGATGGCGGCGAATACACCTTTGTTCTGGTGATCCCGCCCGATTTTGAAAAGAATCTGATTGCCGGTCATCAACCGGAAATTCAGCTTAACATCGATGCCACCGCCATGATGCAGGCCGGGATCGGCCAAGGCTATGTCAGCAATATCATCGCCCAGGAAGTCCGGACCTTCATGGGCGGGGTTTCAGCCTATGTCGCGGCAAATCACGAACCACCGGCGACACTTGTGACACGTTATGCCTATAACGAAAACGCCACCAGTTCATGGTTCACCAGCGCGATGGAGATCATCAACAACATCACCATGCTGTCGATCATCCTCTCGGGGGCGGCGCTTATACGTGAACGCGAACATGGCACGATTGAACATCTGCTGGTGATGCCGCTTGATCCGTTTGAAATCATGCTGGCAAAGGTCTGGGCCAACGGTCTTGTGATCCTGATCGCCAGTGCGGTATCGCTGTTCTTTGTCGTCGAACTGATGCTTGGCGTGCCGATCATCGGTTCCAAGCTGCTGTTCTTTGCCGGAACCATGCTGTATCTGTTTTTTGCCACCGCCCTTGGCATTTTCCTTGCGACCATGACGAAATCAATGCCGCAATTCGGGCTTCTCTTCATCCTTGTCGTATTGCCGATGCGGATGTTGTCAGGCGGGAATACGCCGCTTGAAAGCATGCCTGAAACGCTTCAGAACATCATGCAATTCGTCCCGTCCAGCCACTTTGTCAGCTTCGCACAGGCGATCCTGTATCGCGATGCCGGGATAGATGTCGTCTGGCAGGAATTTCTGATCGTCTTCGTGATCGCCGCCCTGTTCTTCGCCTTCAGCGCAATCAGGTTCCGCAAAAGCATCGCGGCAATGCGATAGCGCCGGAAGCCCCGATTATCCGTGGCGCAGCTTGAAGAACAGGATGGTCGAGGCCAGGACAAGGGTAAAGCCGTTGGCAATGATCACCGGCCAGTCGCCACGGACCAGACCATAAACCAGCCAAAGCGCGATCCCGGTGCACAGGATCAGAAACATCACAAGCGAGATATCAGCGGTCGAGCGGGTGCGCCAGGTGCGGATGACCTGCGGCAGGAAGGCAATCGTGGTCAGTGATCCGGCAAGAAGGCCAAGGGCGGTTTCAAAAGACATGATCATGGCAGGCCTCCGTCAGATCATCGGGCCGAATGACAAGGCATCAGACCGAAACAGAACGCTCGTTTGAATGCATTCAACACATATTGCACACGACTTCAAGCGGGAAATATCCGGGCCGATCATGATGCGCTGGAAGCCTTGATAACCTTGGGAAATGAACGGTTTCTGGGGCCAGAAACACAAAACCCCGCTCGGAAACCGGCGGGGAGGAAATGGTGGGCCTAACAAGACTCGAACTTGTGACCTCTCGCATGTCAAGCGAACGCTCTAACCAACTGAGCTATAGGCCCCTGTATTTGGGGAAAGAT
This sequence comes from Thalassospira permensis NBRC 106175, assembly GCF_000714555.1. Taxonomy (NCBI): domain Bacteria; kingdom Pseudomonadati; phylum Pseudomonadota; class Alphaproteobacteria; order Rhodospirillales; family Thalassospiraceae; genus Thalassospira; species Thalassospira permensis. The sequence continues at coordinate 57,009 of NZ_AUNC01000005.1, forward strand.
GGTGGGCCTAACAAGACTCGAACTTGTGACCTCTCGCATGTCAAGCGAACGCTCTAACCAACTGAGCTATAGGCCCTCTTACCCATCTTTCATCTGACCGGCCTTCAAGGCAGAAGGCTTGGCCAGCACCGTTTGTGACGGCGAGGCGGTATTTAGCCCAAGGCCGTGAAAGGTGCAACCCCTCAATTGGATTTTTGACAAAAAATCTTCATCTATGGGGGACGGGATGGATCGCTGTTGCTATGATCATCATCCAGTTTAGGGAAGACATAACAAACGACAATGAACCAGTTGCCATCGGATCTTACCGGCAATGGACCGGCAACCGTCATCCTGCCATCCCGGCAAACCCTGCCGGTGGTGTTTGCATCGCCCCATTCCGGGCGCCATTATCCGCAGGAATTGATCGAGATTGCGCGCATTGATTCGTTTGCGCTGCGCGCGTCTGAGGATGCCTTTGTCGATCAATTGTTTGCCAGTGCGCCCAAACTGGGCGCCCCCCTGCTGTGCGCGACATTTCCGCGTGCCTTTGTCGATGTCAATCGCGGGGCGCTGGAACTTGACCCGCGCATGTTTGACGGCCCCCTGCCCTCGGACGCCGACATTCATTCGATGCGCGCCCTCTCGGGACTGGGATCCATCCCGCGCGTCGTCAGCGGCGGGATCGAAATTTACAAAACCCGCCTGCCGGTCGCCGAGGCGATGCACCGGATCGATACCTTTTATCACCCCTATCACAGTGCGCTTCGCAAGCTGATCGATGCAACGCGCGATCAGTTTGGCTATTGCATCCTGATTGACTGCCATTCCATGCCCGGTGATTCTGTCGACAGCAGCAAAAACCGCGTTGATCTGGTTCTGGGCGATTGCTATGGAAGTTCCTGCCATCCGTCTTTGACGCGCTTTGTCGAAGATCGTGTCCGCGATCTGGGCTTTACCCCGTCGCACAATGATCCATATGCAGGCGGTTTTTGCACGCGACATTACGGGCAACCGGAAAACAACGTGCACAGCCTGCAGATCGAGCTTTCACGCTCGCTTTACATGGACGAAGACACGATCACGCCCCATCGCGGATTTGACACCCTGCGCGAACAGATGACGCATCTGATATCGTGCTTCCACGATCTTGACGGGAATCCCTTCTGATGACATCCAGCCCCGTTTCTTCCACGCCATCAGGAAAACCGATGCCAAATGGTGCCGCGCCCTTGGAGGATCTTGTGATCCGCGATGCCGAGCCAGAGGATTTTGGCCGCATTACCGAAATTTACGGCCACCATGTCCTGCATGGCCTGGCCTCGTTCGAGGAACGTGCGCCTGAAATCGCCGAACTGACAACCCGCTGGCAGCATGTCCGCGAACGCGGCCTGCCCTATCTGGTGGCGGAAATTGATGGCCGCGTCGAAGGCTTTGCCTATGCCGGGGCCTATCGTCCGCGCCCGGCGTACCGCTTTACGGTCGAGGACACGATCTATATCGCGCCCGATGTGGTCGGCAAGGGGGCCGGTCGCGCGCTTCTTTCCGAACTGATCAAACGCTGTACGGCCCTTGGCTATCGCCAGATGGTCGCCGTGATCGGCGATAGCGCCAATGTCGCCTCTATCGGGTTGCACGCGCGCCTGGGCTTCCGAGTGGCGGGCACATTGCAGTCGGCAGGATTCAAACTTGGCCGCTGGGTCGATAGCGTGATCATGCAGCGCGGCCTTGGTGACGGGGATGGCAACTTCCCGGAACGCGATCCAGGGCGGGAGAAATAACCCCTATCGCCAAAACCTTGGGACACGCGAACAAAGGCACCAGTCAGACAGACGGTGCCTTTTCTTTTTGATGCCGATGGGGAATGGCATTCACCCTTCACCATGGCGCGAGTTGCACCGCACAATCCCGCGCAGGCGACATAATGATATTTCCGGCGCGAATTCCCGCACCCCGGGAAAACCTGTAAAACCCTGGAATTCAGGCAAAAAAGAAGGCCGCCTGTGACAGCGGCCCAAGTCTAGGGAGGAAACGTCCAAGAAACGAGCGACAAGTCGCTCGCCGGAATGCACTGCGTCCTACCGCAGCGCACAAATAGACATTACCCATTAGATCGGGCGAACGCAACACGTTTTTGACTATTTTTTTATCAAAAAAATTAATGCACTTTTTTTGATCAAAATTTCACCAAACTGACACTTTTTCGAACTGAATCCCGGCCAGATGCGGTCATTTTTTCAGCATCCCCATTTTTCCGCACCACGGTTCATTTCCGAAAAATCGGCAAATCTGATCAAAAGTTGTAATCAGGAATGGCGGAAACACTGCGATTCCATCAGCAGAGTCGAAAATTCGGCTTTCGATTCCCATCATGAGAATCTGCTCCAAACCCGCAGAAAATCTCATTTACGCGGTCTCGTACCCATCAACATCGCGGAATCCCGAAAAATACAATCGGGTAAAATTGCCCCGCAACATGACCAATTGGAGCAGATTCGCAAAAAAGACGCCCCCAAAAGCGGCGACTGTCAAAATCCAGGAATAAGCAGAACAAGAAGAAGAACCTTATGCCGGACCTTCAAAAAGGCCGCAAAGGTCGCGGGGTTAATTCAGGGTCTGATTGACGACCTTGCTGGCATCGGCCGCACGCGCCGATGACGTGTTGGCAGCAGCCCCGGAAATCTTGCGACCCGACAGACCATCAGCAACTATCTGTTCGCGGTCATGGCGTTTTTTGGCGTCATACATGCGCTGATCGGCAAGGTCGATCAGGTTATGCGGCTGGGAAATGACATCTTCGATACGCTCGGCCAGTCCGTAGCTTGCCTGCTGGGTCAAACCATTGGCAAGATCGGCAAGACCCGGCGCCATGACGCGATGCATGACTTCATTGGCACGCGCCAATGTCAGGTCAGGCAGAATAACAAGGAATTCCTCCCCGCCCCAGCGGATCACCAAATCCGTGCTCCGGAACCGATGCGCCAGATTGCGCCCGGCTTCTTCAAGAATGCGGTCACCGTAATCATGGCCGAACTGATCATTGATTTTCTTGAAGTCATCAAGATCGACAAAGGCCACGGTAAGCGGGCTTCGCTTGCGATAGGCGGCTTCAAAATTAAGACGCAGCATTTCCATGCCAAAGGCACGGGTATAGACCCCCGTCAGCGGATCAATCGCAATTTCCTGCGCGGCAACAATCGTTCGATAAAGCTGAACCATGGCAGCCATCACCGCAAGCGGCAGCAAGACGGGCAAAATCATTTCAACCGGCACATAACCGCCTGCAACGGGCCCCTGCGCACCAAAGAACAGCAACACAATGATCGGAGAAACCATTATTCCCGCCTCGGCCAGTGTCAGCGGCATGATGGCAATCAGGACAACAATGCCAAGAAGCAGGAAACTGTGCGAGGTCAGCATCTTTGGCGACGCCGCAAGATCAAGCCCCGAAAAACCGCACAGCAGGGCGGCGGCAATCACAAGAAACAGCATCGGCAGATAAGGCGCACGGCGACGCCATTTCGAACTGACCGCCCGATTAAGCAGCACCACAACCGCAATCCCCATGACAAGGAGGCGCATGATCACGGCTTGCGATTGCCAGAAGCCATTACCATAAGCCCCATCCCAGATCGGGACAAGCGCCAGCAGAACGAGGATGAAAAAGGCCGCGAAGCGCGCGGTTAGCTGTACCGATTCCTTACGCCGCAGATGCAGAAGTTCTGCATGCCGGGGCGTATAAAGAAAATCACGATATCGACATCGCAAGGGCCCTGCGAAGCGTCGACTATCTCTTCGGGGACCGGATAGCACGCGGGTCAGCTCCAACTCATCAATGCGAAGGAGCCACTGCAGCCCCGAATAACTGCATGATCGTTCCCTGATTTAACCGGCAATTCAACTATCCAGAAGAGGTGGCACGCTGTTTTTGAATTAATTTTTAACTAATTAAGAGAGAAAAAATAAAAACAACCACCTGTTTTAACACAATAATTAACGTATTTTCGCGCCCCTAAGTTGTTTTTCACAACAACAGCACCCTTAAAACCGTAACGCGAATTGCAAAATGGTCGCGACTCGCATCATCCCGAAATCATAAGCCGCACCAAAAAGAAACCGCCACACCGAAAAACCGGTATGGCGGCAAAAATCAAAAGAATTTCAGGCTTAGCCCTGGGAAATCAGCCCCAAAGGGCGCGATCAGGAAGCCCCATGACGCCCTTGTCAAACACCAGACCGTTTTCACGGTCTTTTGCCATCCATAGCGGACCGTCAAGATCAACAATGCGGGCATCGGCGGCAACGATCATCGCCGGTGCCATCGCAAGCGATGTCCCTACCATGCAGCCGACCATGATCTGCATGCCAACCTTGGCGGCAGCATCGGCAAGCTCAAGCGCGCCGGTCAGACCGCCGGTTTTATCAAGCTTGATATTGATCATGTCGTAAAGCTGCGACAAACGCGGAATATCGGCAACGGTATGGATCGATTCATCGGCACAAAGCAGCACCAGACAATCAAGATCAATCAGACCGTCATCCTGCCCGGCGGGCAGCGGTTGCTCGATCATTTCCACACCAAGCGCGTCAAGCTCCGCACCGATATCCTCAAGCAGCGCAATCGACCATGCCTCGTTGGCATCAACAATCAAACGCGATGTCGGCGCGCCTTCACGAACCGCACGAACAGATTCGAGAACGTTTTCGCCGTTAAGCTTAAGCTTGAGCAACGGTGCAGACGCCGCCTTGCGCGCGGCTTCACGCATCGCATCAGGCGTATCAAGGCTAAGCGTTTCAGCCGTAATCAGGCCTTCGGGTGCCTTGCGTTCGGCAAGTTCCCAGGCACGACGCCCAAATCGCTTTGCCTCAAGGTCCCAATAGGCACAGTCAACCGCGTTGCGCGCCGCACCGGCCTTCATCGCGTCCTGCAATTCCTTTCGCGTCATACCACGCGAAAGGGCATCAGCCTGGGCCTCGATATCGGCTATGACGCCTTCGACGGTTTCGTTATAACGGGCATAGGGAACGCATTCCCCATATCCGGTATATTCACCGTCGGTCAGGGCGACCTTGACGACATGGGCCTCGGTCTTGGCCCCGCGCGAGATTTTGAACGCCCCGCGCAGCGGCCAGACTTCAGATGTGACACTTATGCGCGGCACATCAGATCTCCTGCAATTTGTCGACGATCGATGCAACACCGGTCCGAACCGGGTCCACACATGGCAGGCCAAATTCGGCTTCGACCTCGGCCAGAAGCTTTTTGGCCGCCGCATCGTCAAGCGACTTGGTGTTGATCGCAAAACCGGCAACCACACAATCGGGGTTGGTCAGGCGCGCATGCATCAGGTTGACGTCCATCGTGGTTTTCAGGTCCGGCAACTTATAGCCCGGCAGACCACGCATGTGGGTACGGGTCGGTTCGTGACAAACGATGATGGCATCGGGCTGCGAACCATGGATCAGCCCCATGGATACACCGGCGAACGAGGCATGGAACAGGCTGCCCTGCCCTTCGACAACGTCCCAATGGTCCGGCTCGTTGGCCGGCGCAATGGTTTCAACCGCGCCGGAAATAAAGTCCGAAATCACGGCATCAACCGAAATGCCTTCGCCCGCGATGAAAATACCGGTCTGGCCGGTGGCACGGAAAGTCGACTTCATGCCGCGCTTTTTCATTTCCGCATCAAGCGCAAGGGCGGTGTACATTTTCCCGACCGAGCAATCAGTCCCAACCGCCAGAACGCGTTTGCCCGGACGTTTTTCACCGTTACCGACCGGCAGCTTGCCATCAAAGTGACGAACGTCGAAAAGTTTCACGCCTTTAGCATTGGCCGCTTCGACCAGTTCGGGAATCGTCGACAGGCGCGTATGCAGACCGTTGGCGATATCCATCCCGGCATCAATCGCTGCCAGAAGGGTTTCCATCCATGCCGGTCCGATAATACCGCCACGGTTGGCAACGCCCAGAACGATGGTTTTGACACCGGCGGCTTTGGCTTCGGCAATCGACATTTCCGGCAGGCCAAGATCGGCCTGACAGCCCGGAAGGCTTAGCTGTGCGACACACCATTCGGGGCGCCACTGCTTGATGCCAATCGCGGTTTTTGCCGCCAGTTCGTCGGGTGCATCACCAAGAAACATAAGATACGGATGTTCGATTTTCATTTTACCTCCTTGACCAGCGTCCAACCGCTGCCCTTATAATCTGACGCGACTATAACGCAACTTGGTGGGAGCCATCCAGATATATGAATTGATATCTTCGACTATCCACCGAAATACTCGCACAAAATTCGAATATCGAAGCAAATAACAAAAAAACATTCTGAATTCATCGAAGACAAACCTCCTTTCTTGTGAATTTGACCGGGAAACGCCCGGAAAAAGCAAGAAAATGCAATTTTGAAGGACTGGCGCGAAAGCGTCCGACTACACATGAGTACCGATCTCAAAAAGTGGCTTTCTGACCGCAAAATTGAAGAAGTCGAATGTATTGTCCCAGATATGTCCGGGGTGGCACGCGGCAAGGTTCTGCCAACGCAAAAGTTTTTGCGCGGGCTTGAAGCCAAAAGCCTTGCCATCCCCGAGGCAATTTTTTCCATGACGGTCACCGGGGGCTACCCGGAAGAAACCGACGCGTTTCTCGACCCGGCGGAAAAAGACGTTGTCATGGTCCCCGATCCGGAAACCATTCGCGTCGTGCCGTGGTACGAAGAACCGACAGCACAGATTATTTGCGACTGTTATCATTTTTGTGGCGACGAGGTGTCGATCTCACCGCGCCACGTTCTGAAACGTGTCCTGGCGGCCTTTGAAGAACGCGGCATGAAACCGATCATTGCCCCGGAACTTGAATTTTATCTGGTGGCAAAAAACACCGACCCGGACAACCCGCTTGAACCGCCAATCGGACGTTCGGGCCGACCGGAACGGGCATCGAACGCCTTTGGCATCGATGCGATCAACGAATTCGATCCACTGATCGAAGACCTTTACGACTATTGCGAGGCCATGAATATCGACGCAGATACCATGAGCCACGAGTCGGGCCCCGCCCAGCTTGAAATGAACTTCAATCACGGCGCGCCGCTTGAACTGGCCGACCAGGCCTTCCTGTTCAAACGCACGCTGCGTGAAACCGCGCTCAAGCACGGGGTCTATGGCACATTCATGGCCAAACCGATGGGCAACCATCCGGGCAGTGCCATGCATATCCATCAAAGCGTCGTCGACATCAAGACAGGCAAAAACCTGTTTGCCGATGACAATGGCGATAACTCGCAGATGTTCCTGAACTATGTCGGCGGCTTGCAGCGTTATCTGCCTGCTGCCATGCCGCTTCTGGCTCCGAACATGAACAGCTATCGCCGTTTGCAGCCCTGGTCGGATGCCCCGATCAACATGCACTGGTCACTTGATAACCGGACTGTCGGCCTGCGTCAGCCGAACGGCCCGGCCAATGCACGCCGTATCGAAAACCGCATTCCGGGGGCCGATGCCAACCCGTATCTGGCGATTGCGGCATCGCTTGCCTGTGGCCTGCTGGGTATTATCGAGGAAGTCGATCCGACCGCCCAGATCGAAGGGTCGGGTTATGACCGGGCGCATTCCCTGCCCCGTCACATCCACGAAGCACTGGCCAAATTCCATCGGTGCAAACCGCTAAAAGACCTGTTGGGCGAAGAATTTTCGGCCGCCGTTCTCGCCGTCAAGGAAGCCGAATGGGATGCCTATCAGACGGTGATCAGCGCGTGGGAGCGTGAACACCTTCTGCTGAACGTTTGATTGAATTCTTGCGCCAGGGCATCATCTCTGGCGCAAGAATGTTGCATGATGAATGCCTAATTTTTCACTTGATGCGAAAAATGCCCAAAAATCCATCTTGTATTTGACAAAAACCTGAGGCATTCGAAGGATATGAGGGTCTTGGAGAAAGCAATAACAGGACCTTCAAATTTTCAAACGCTGCCACATGGGAGGCTCAGCGAAATGAAATCACTTCTTAAATCTTCCAGCCTGGTTGTCCTTGCCGCAGCCCTTTCGGGCTTTGCCGCAAGCGCATCGGCACAGGAAGTCCTTAACGTTTATAACTGGTCTGACTATATCGGCGAAGAAACCGTCGCCAATTTCGAAAAGGAATATGGCGTAAAGGTCAATTACGACGTCTATGACAGCAACCAGGTTGTCGAAGCCAAACTGCTGGCTGGCAATTCGGGTTATGACCTTGTCGTTCCGACTCTGGCCGATGCACAGCGCCTGATCCAGGCAGGCATCTTCCAGAAAGTCGACAAATCCAAACTGGAAAACTTTGGCAATCTGGACAAGGTGATCCTGAACCAGACCGCCAAATACGACCCGAACAACGATTACGCTGTTCCGTACCTTTGGGGCACCAACGGCATTGGCTATAACGTTGCCAAGGTTCAGGAAGCTCTGGGTGACGATGCCCCGCTCGATAGCTGGGCGCTGGTTTTTGATCCGCAATATGCCGAAAAACTGTCAAAATGCGGTCTGACCATGCTTGACGATCCGGGCGAAATCGTGCCGCTCGTCAACTTCTATCTTGATAAGCCGGATTCCAAACAGTCGACCGCGGATATCGAAGCCGCAATGGCCGAACTCGAAAAAATCCGTCCCTACATCACCTATTTCCACAGCTCGCAATATATCAACGACCTTGCCAATGGTAACGTCTGCGTATCGATCGGCTGGTCGGGTGACGTTGGCCAGGCCGCCCTTCGCGCCGAAGAAGCCGGCAATGGCAACGAGATCAAATACGTGATTCCGAAGGAAGGTACCCTGATCTGGTTTGACGTGATGATGATTCCGGCCGATGCGCCGAACCCGGATCTGGCCCACAAATTCATTGATTACATCCTGCGCGCCGATGTCGGTGCCGATCTTGCCAACTATGTCGAATATGCCAGCCCGAACGAGGCTGCCATGGAATTCATCGACGAAGATCTGAAAGCCGATCCGGGTGTTTACCCGTCGCAGGAAGTCAAGGAACGCCTGCGTTCCAAGATCGAGCCGGGCTCGAAAGAACTTCGGACCCGTACCCGTCTGTGGACCAAGCTTAAAACCGGTCAGTAATTGATCCATTGATCGATCAAGTAAATCGGTCCGGTTAATATCAGACATGCCCAAAGGGGCGCTGCACAGTTCGCAGCGCCCCTTTTTTGTGACATTGCGAATTGTGACTCGTGATGACGTGCTTGAAATTGCGCAGGGTGCCAAAGCCGCGCTAAACGAAGATGAAACCGCCAACAATGCACATTTTCTGAACACCTCTGCTGACTTTTCCGCCATTTATCGCAATTTCAACCACGAAACGTTCGAAATATCGCACACCCCTCTTTACAGATTGTGGAATTGCTTCATCCTGTTAATCAGGCAGAACCAAAACATCGGACGGCAAGCTTCGGCCAACCGCGCTCGAATGCATAGCCGGGCATGTCGCCCGATGTTTTGGGTATATCTCGACAACAAACAAGGGGAGAAGCTTGGTGTCGCAGGGGGCTTTGCAGAAAGCACACGAGGATGTGCACAAGACTCAGCCTTGGAACAATCCCGAAGCGGTCCCGTTTATCCGTTTCGAGAATGTGACCAAGAAGTTCGGCGACTTTTATGCCGTCGATGATGTGTCGCTTGATATTTACCGGCATGAATTATTTGCCCTTCTGGGCGGATCGGGCTGCGGCAAAACAACCCTTTTGCGGATGCTGGCCGGGTTCGAGGAACCGACAGCGGGCAAAATCTTCATCGATGGTGTCGATATGGCAGGCGTCCCGGCCTATGAACGCCCGACCAACATGATGTTCCAGTCCTATGCCCTGTTCCCGCACATGACAGTTGAACAGAATGTGGCCTTTGGCCTGCATCAGGACGGATTGCCGAAATCGGAAATCCGCACGCTGGTTTCCGATATGCTGGCCCTTGTGCAAATGACCAAGTTTGCCAAACGCAAACCCCATCAGCTTTCCGGCGGGCAGCGCCAGCGTGTTGCTCTGGCGCGATCCCTTGTCAAAAAGCCAAAGGTTCTTCTGCTCGACGAACCGCTTGGCGCACTTGATAAAAAGCTGCGCGAACAGACACAGTTCGAACTGGTCAACATTCAGGAAAAGGTCGGCACCACCTTTGTCATGGTCACCCATGATCAGGAAGAAGCCATGACAATGGCATCGCGCATTGCGGTGATGAATGAAGGTGTGATCCGTCAGCTTGGCACCCCGTTCGAACTTTACGAATATCCCAACAGCCGCTTTACCGCGAACTTCCTCGGTCAGGTCAACCTGATCGAAGGAACGCTTGTCGATGATGACGAAAAATACGCCGTCATTCATTCCGACGATGCCGGTGGTGAAATTTATATCGACCACGCCGTTCAGGGCCACGAAGGGGCGACACTTTGGATCGCGCTTCGCCCGGAACGCTTGCGCCTGCTGACCGAAAAACCGACCGATACGAAATATAATTGCCTGTCTGGCAAGGTCGAAGAAATCGGTTATCTTGGCGGGCTTTCGACCTATCACGTACGCCTTGATAGCGGTTTCCGCATCAAGGTCACCGAACCCAATTCCAGCCGCCATATCGAACCACGTTACACGTGGGAAGATCGCGTCTGGGTAACGTGGGAGGCCGGGGCTGCTTCGGTTCTGAATCAATGAGCAGTGACAAGCCAACCCTGAAACAACGTTATGATCGCCTGATGCTCAAGCATGGCCGGGTCCTTGTGATCGGCCTGCCCTATCTCTGGCTGATGCTGTTCTTCCTGATCCCGTTCCTGATCGTTCTGAAAATCAGCTTCGCCACCGCCGAATATGCCCAGCCGCCCTATAGCGCGCTGTTCACGTGGATTGACGAAGGGGTCAATATCACGATCAATTTCGGCAATTACCTGTTTCTGCTTAGCGACAGTCTTTATATATCGGCCTATCTGAATTCGATCCGGATTGCTGCGATTTCAACCGTGATCACGCTTCTGATCGGTTATCCGATGGCCTATGGCATTGCACGCGCGCAAGGATCGCTTCGCAGTGTGCTGCTGATGATGGTGATCCTGCCGTTCTGGACCAGCTTCCTGATCCGCGTTTATGCCTGGATCGGCATTCTGGACCGCGAGGGGCTGATCAATGCGCTGTTGCTGAACCTTGGCATTATTTCCGAGCCATTGATCATGCGTCAGACCGAATTCGCGGTCTATATCGGCATTGTCTATACTTACCTGCCCTTCATGATCCTGCCGCTTTATTCCACGCTGGAAAAAATGGATGTCAGCCTGATCGAGGCCGCCCTTGATCTTGGCTGCAAGCCATGGAAAGCCTTCATGAAGGTGACCCTGCCCCTATCGATGCCTGGCATTCTGGCCGGATCGCTTCTGGTGTTCATTCCGTCCGTCGGCGAGTTTGTCATCCCGGAACTTCTGGGCGGGCCGAATACCCTGATGATCGGTCGAACGCTTTGGAACGAATTCTTTGCCAACCGTGACTGGCCGATTGCATCCTCGGTCGCGATTGCGATGCTGCTGTTCCTTGTCGTACCGATCATGTGGTTCCAGCATATCCAGACCAAGCAGGAGGAAAACGGACAATGACCGGCAAACGTTCGACTTTCCTTCTAAGCGCCTTGGTGTTCGGCTTTGCATTTCTGTATGTGCCGATCCTGCTTGTGATCATTTACTCGTTTAACGAGGGCAAGCTGGTCACCGTCTGGACCGGTTTCTCGTTCAAATGGTATGTATCGCTGTTTTCCAATGACGGCATGATCGATGCCGCCTGGAACAGCCTTCGGATCGGGGTGATGTCGGCAACGCTGGCCCTTGCGGTTGGCACACCGGCCGGGCTTGTCATGTCCCGTTTCGGACGGTTCAAAAGCCGCACCCTGTTTTCGGGCATGGTTGCCGCCCCGCTTGTGATGCCCGAAGTCATCACCGGCCTGTCCCTGCTATTGCTGTTTGTCACCCTTGAACAGTTGATCGGATGGCCAGCCGGGCGTGGTGTAACCACGATTGTGATCGCACATACGACCTTCTGTGCGGCCTATGTCGCGGTTGTTGTGCAATCGCGACTGGCGGGCATGGATACCTCGGTCGAAGAAGCCGCGATGGACCTTGGCGCCAAACCGGCAAAGATTTTCTTTGTCATTACCCTGCCCATGATCCTGCCGGCCCTTCTGGCCGGTTGGTTGCTTTCCTTCACCCTATCGCTGGACGATCTGGTGATTGCAAGCTTCGTCGCCGGTCCGGGCTCCACCACCCTGCCGATGAAGGTTTTCTCATCCGTGCGACTGGGTGTTTCGCCGGAAATCAACGCGCTCGCGACACTGATCATCCTTGCCGTATCGGTGATGATCGTGATTTCCAGCCTGCTGATCCTGCGGTCAGAACGGGCGCGGACCCGATCCATGAACCAGACGACAATCGATACCTGATGTCATGTCGCCCAATGCAAAAAAGCAGCACCTTCGCGGGTGCTGCTTTTTTTATGATGCTGATTGAAAAGCCGATGGCAAAACCGAAATCAGGCCCGGTTCTGTTCTTCCATCTGACGCAGGAATTCACGACATTTCATACCCGGCGCAAGAACACGCCAGTACGACACCACCGCTTCTTCGGTTGCCACACTGAAATCGATAATCAGATTATCAAGCGCGTTCTGACGCATCAGTTCGGCAACACGTTCCGGAATCTGTGACATCTGCCACATGCCAATCACCAATGCATAGGATGTCCGCATCAGCTTGTTGGCATTCTCTGGCGTGATGGCATACAGCTCGGACAGGGCATCTGCCGTCCGTTTCACCATGGAAGAAATAAATCTTCGATGGCTTAGAACCGCTTCATCGTCCGTCCCCTGCTCAAGAACCCCTTGTGACAGGGACGCCAGATGCAGGAATTGCTTCCGTTTGACAAGATACTGCACGAATTGTTGTGCAACGCGTGCTGAATCCCGTTCTTCGGGACGGCGCAACGCTTCCTGTTCAATCACTTCAAGGTTGTTTTCAAACCACCCCTTCAGGAACCCGCGCAGGACTTCCAGAAAAAGGGCTTCCTTGCTTGAAAAATAAAGATACAGCGTGCCTTTGGCGAGACTGGCCTTTTTGGCGACTTCGGCTGCCGATGGCAGTTGTCCGTCCCCCTCAAGATAAAGCGCCTCGGCTGCGACAAGTATATCGTTTCTACGTTTCAGTTTTTGCTCGTGGCTACGCGCACGAACAAGACATTCGTTTTCCATAGAGAATTATTCCCCCAACATTCTCCCTGAACTTATATTAATGCCTATTAATTCATTCAAAAGTCAAATCGCGCGGTGACTTTCGATAGATAAAATCAAAGAAACGTCGATGTAACAAACAGTTCGCCTGCATTTTTTAAGCGCGCGTTAGATGAACAATAGTCACCACACAGCAATCGAGAAACGTATTTGCGAACAAAAATCGCGAATCTGTACAGATTTGATTCGCTGCGGCTGCGAAGTCCCGCTTGCGGCAAGCGCGAAATACCTGATGGGTAGCCTTCATACCAAAACCATTCAACCACCCGTTCCTTCGGGTAACAAAAATGGCCCTGATTGGGCGTCCCTAACCTTTTGAGTGGGTGATCTTGTTGATAAACCACGTTAAATCAAACTTGGGGAAGATTAAAATCCGCGAAAACAAGCGGTGTCATTTTTCACCACTGATCCTGAAACTGGTCTTAGAACCGAGGGGACTATGAGCACACACGACGAAAATGAACTTCCTGAAGCCAATAATGGCTCTCAGGCGGCGGCAGATATTGCTGAAAACAGCGAAAACGCCGAATACCATAACGGCCAGATTCAATATCACGGTCGCTGGCAGGACGTTCTGAAACTTTGCTGCTGGAACACGCTTTGGACCATCCTGACATTGGGCATATTCCGTTTCTGGGCCAAAACCCGGATGCGCCGCGATATCTGGAGCAACATCGTCATTGATGGTGATGCGTTGGAATATACCGGTCGCGGGTTGGAACTTTTCCTTGGCTTCCTGATTATCTCGGTCATCTTTATCCCCGCGTCCCTGCTGCTGGGCTTTATCTCGGCCCAACTGCCCCCGGCCATGCAGGGATTGCAGATTATCGTGATGTATGCCGTCATTCTGTTTCTGATTTTTGTCGCGATCTATCGCGCCACGCGCTATCGCATGAGCCGCACCTTCTGGCGCGGCATTCGCGGAAAACTGGGCGGTTCGTCCTTCAAATATGCCTTGATCGGCTTTGGCAGCTTTTTGGCAGCCATCCTGTCGCTGGGCATTCTGATGCCGCTCAGCTTTATCACGCTGACCCGCTATGAAACCAACAACACCTGGATCGGCGACCATCAGGCACGCTTTACCGGTACATTCGGCCCTGCCTTCAAAAAGTGGATCCTGACCTGGCTCCTGTGTCTGGTCGCGATTGCCATATCGGGCGGCATTATTGCGGCGGCGGTTAACTTTACGCACTCCCCGTTTTATATCGTGCCGCTGGCCTTTATTCCGTATCTCGTGATCGTCTTCGGGATGGCCTGGTACCATGTATGGTGCTTCCGGTATCAAAGCGAAAACACCACCCTTGCAGGCCTGCAATTTGGCAGCACGCTCGCGACCGGGCAATATATCAAACTGTTGCTACGCTTCCTGCTGTTGATGGTTTTGGCGGGGATTGTCTTTGTTGCCCTGCTGTCGGTCACCGGTGGTTTTGCCGCATTCTCGATCCTTGCAAATAACGCGGCATCCTATATGCCACCGGAACAGGTTCTGGCGATCCTGGCACCGTTCTTTATCCTGATGCTGCTTGCAACACCTGTCTTCGGCATCCTGACATTTGTCGGGCTGACCCATCCGATGCTGGCACTGCATGTTTCATCGCTGGTATATGACGGTGACATCGCAGAACTGCATCAGAACACGGATGCACAGAACGTCCCGCGCACCGGCGAAGGTCTTGCAGAAGCCTTTGATCTGGGCGGGATTTAACAAGGCATTTTGATGAACAGCTTGCCCAATGCCCGTCTTTTTGACGGTAAAACATCGTTGGCAACGAATGTAACGGTCGGCATATCCGACCGTTACATTACCCTGTATCTGGCAGACGGCGGGGAACAGGTGCTGTCAAAAGACAGTGTTTATCTGTGTGAAAAGATCGAAAAGAGAAAACCGCTTCGTTTGCGAAAGCGCAAGGATGATGGATTTCGCCTGATTTTTGACGATCCGCACTCCAAGGCCTTCATTGTCGAAAACCTGCCCGGACTTGCCGTGGACGAAGGGGCCACAAGGGCAAAAGTCCTGCTTGCGTCTGGTATCATCGGTTTCTCCGCGGCAATCGCCCTGCTGATCTGGCAGGGCATGCCATTGATGATTGATCTGGTCATCGCGGTGTATCCACGTTCCATGGAAATGGATATGGGACGCAATGCGCGCGAACAGATCGTGGCGATCATGGGCGAAGACCGCGACGGGACAAGTGCGTGTGCGATCAACGATCCCGCACAAAAGGTCATCACCACCATTCTGGGCCGCTTTGAACAAACCGGCGCACTGACATATGACTACCAAACCACCGTACTGCGCAGCGATATCGAAAACGCCCTTGCCCTGCCCGGCGGGCAGATCATTGTATTTTCCGAACTGATAAAAAAGGCGGAAAATCCCGAAGCTCTGGCTGGCGTTCTGGCCCATGAAATCGGCCATACGGAAATGCAGCATGGCCTTCAAAAACTGTTTTCAGGTATCGCGCTTGGCCAGCTTGTCCGATTGATGACCGGCGGGGCCGACCTTCCGGTCGGCTTTGTCATGGAACAAAGCTATTCCCGGGACATGGAAACCGATGCCGATCACTTTGCCCTTGAACTGATGGGTGACGCCAGCATCGAAACCCAAAGCACGGCAAAGCTGTTTCGCACAATCTCCACCGAAAGCAGATATGCCGAAATTGCCAGTTTCCTGCCGGAAATCCTAAGCTCGCACCCGGAAATGACCGGTCGGATCGACCTGTTTGAACAAAGCGACATCACAGGTACGCTTGATATCAATCCGCAGGACTGGAAAGCCTTGCAAACGGTCTGCGACTAATCACGTTGGAACCGGACAGGCCATAAACCTGCCCGCCTCGCTTGAGTGGATCAGACCGGCAATTCGGTCGTGCGTTTGACTTCGCGCAGGGTGATGATGGTCTGGACCCGCTCCACCCCCGGAAGCTGGGTCAGGACTTCGCTGTGGATGCGTTCATAGTCGGCGGTATTGCTGTAAACCACATGCACCAGATAGTCGCTCTGCCCCGCGAGAAGGTAACATTCCACGACTTCCGGGACCGACTGGATTTCCTTTTCAAAGGTTTCAAGCGCCTCACGGGTCTGGCGTGCAATCGAGATATTGACGAATGCATTGCCCGGTTTGCCGATGCGGGCCGGATTAAGCAGCATCGTGTAACGATCAATCAGACCGGCTTCTTCCAGAAGCCTGACACGGCGCAAGCAGGCCGACGCCGATAAATTGACCTTTTCGGCCAGTTCGGCGTTGCTGATACGACCGTCGCGCTGAAGCAGCCGCAGGATCATCCGGTCACGTTCGTCCATCTGCATTTCGAATATTCTCCCTGCCTGAAGCGGATTTTTTAAAATTATATAGCATTAATACCATCAAACTCACCGATGATTGAAGGGAAATTGCCACAATTTTCGGGTATCCTGCATAGATAACTAAAAACGGGAAAACCGTTATCATCGCCACGTTTGTCCGGGAGAGAAACAATGCTGATTGGCATTCCGAAAGAAATCAAAAACCATGAATATCGCGTCGGCCTGACCCCGAGTTCCGTGCGTGAAGCCACGGCCCACGGGCATGACGTCATCATCGAAACCAATGCTGGTGCCGGTATCGGTTGCAGCAACGATGATTACGTCGCCGCCGGCGCAAAAATCGTCGATACCGCGGCCGAAATCTTTGCCAAATCCGAAATGATCGTAAAGGTCAAGGAACCGCAGAAAGTCGAATACGAGCAGCTCCGCGAAGGGCAGCTTCTGTTTACCTACCTTCATCTGGCGCCCGATCCGGAACAGACCGCCGGTCTGATCAAATCCGGGGTGACGGCGATTGCCTATGAAACCGTTACCGATAAAAATGGTGGCCTGCCATTACTGGCCCCGATGTCCGAAGTTGCCGGGCGCATGGCACCGCAGGTCGGTGCAGCGGCCCTGCAAAAGGCCAATGGCGGGCGTGGCATGTTGCTAGGCGGTGTGCCCGGTGTTGCCCCGGCCAAGGTCGTTGTAATCGGCGGCGGCGTTGTCGGCACCAATGCCGCCCGCATTGCCGCGGGCATGGGCGCGGACGTCATCATTCTCGACAAGAATGTCAAACGCCTGACCTATATTGACGATGTGTTTGGCCCGCGCATCAAAACGCAATATGCCACCATCGATGATACCGAGGCACTGGTCTATGATGCCGACATGGTTGTCGGTGCCGTCCTGATCCCCGGTGCCGCGGCACCGAAACTGATCCATAAGAACCAGCTTTCAACAATGAAGCCGGGTTCGGTGATTGTCGATGTCGCGATTGATCAGGGCGGCTGCTTTGAAACATCCAAAGCCACCACCCATGCCGATCCGACCTATATCGTCGATGACGTGGTGCATTACTGTGTTGCCAACATGCCCGGTGCGGTCGCCCGCACATCGACCTTTGCGCTCAACAACGCAACCCTGCCCTTCACCCTTGCCCTTGCTGACAAGGGCTGGAAAAAAGCCTGCCAGGAAGATCCCCATCTGGCCGCAGGACTAAACGTTCACGAAGGCCGCATCACCTATGAGGCCGTCGCACGTGATCTTGGGTACGAGTACATTCCGCTGCAAAAAGTCCTCACCTGACCAAGCGGCGTTGCATCATACACAAATGGCCGCCTCGTTTGCCGGGGCGGCCATTTTACAAGCCGTTCAGATCGCGAACAAAGGCACGTGCGCATTGCACAAATTCATCAATGACCCGCGACATTGTGTCTTCGGGCCATGCCAATGCAAGATTGACCGCATCGGCTGGTAATTCCGGCATTGGAATATAGGCAACGCCGACATGGGGTGTATGGGTAACCCAGCTCGGCGCCACGCCAACCCCCATTCCCGCGGCAACAAGTGCCACGATTCCCAATGTGTGACCAACTTCTTCAACGATGTCCAAAGATACCCCGACATCACGTGCATGCTGGATGACCACGTTCTGGTAACTGACCCCCAAAATCGGCGCATAGGCAATGTATGGCAGCCCCGTAAAATCGCTTAGCGACAGCGTTTTATTTCCGGAAAGCACATGATCCGCCGGAACAAGCCCAACAAAGGCCTCGCTGAACAAATTCATGATATTGAGGTTGGCCTTGGCCCTTGGCGGGCGAATAAAGGCAACATCCACCTGCCCCTCTATCATCGCATCAAGCAGCTCGTTGGTCGTCAGTATTTTGATATCAATCCGCGTATCCGGGCATTTGGCATGAAACATCCGGAGGATTTCCGGCAGACATGTAAAAATCGCAGGTGAAACACAACCAATCGTCAGCTTGCGATTTGCCTGCCCCATCACGAAACGGGCGGCCTCGACTCCCTCCTCGACACTTGATAACGCCAGCAACGCCTTTTCACGGAAAACTTCTCCCGCCGGCGTCAGGCGAACACTTCGGGTCGTGCGTTCAAAAAGTTGCCCGCCAACCCGTTCCTCAAGCTGCTTGATTTGCTGGCTAAGCGGGGCCTGCGCGATGCCAAGACGTTCGGCGGCCCGCCCGAAATGCATTTCGTCAGCCACACAAATAAAATAACGCAGATGGCGTAATTCAACGCGATTATTGATACTCATCAGATATAAATATACGCCATTTATATATTTGACAAGATTAATGTCCGGCTGATTTTATAGTCTCAGGAGGCGCCCTGCCAAAAAGCCGAACAAGAAGCTCGCAGGGCCATGATGGAGAGGCTAGAGATGCAATCAACTGAACCGGCATTGCCGAAGCGAAGGCTCGACCTT
This sequence comes from Thalassospira permensis NBRC 106175, assembly GCF_000714555.1. Lineage (NCBI taxonomy): Bacteria > Pseudomonadati > Pseudomonadota > Alphaproteobacteria > Rhodospirillales > Thalassospiraceae > Thalassospira > Thalassospira permensis. Next base: position 75,999 of record NZ_AUNC01000005.1, read on the forward strand.
GCGCTTCCGCTAAAAATCCTGACCGGCGCCACGCTGGCAATCATTGTGATACTGACCCTTGCACAGGTTGTCTTTCGATACTTCTTTGACAGTCCGCTTTTATGGAGCGACGAACTAAGCCGATTACTCGTGGTTTGGATGACATTTATCGGTGCTGCCGTTGTGTGCTGGCAGGGACGTCATCTTTCCGTCGATGTTTTCGTAAATCTGATGCCGGAAAAAGTCAGAAAGATAATCCGCATTTCCAATCAGATTCTGGCACTGGCCTTCCTTGGCGTGATGACCTGGAAAAGCTTTCGTATTGTAAAACTCGAAAACTTTCAGGAAATGAGCATCCTTCCCTTGCCTGCCGGTACGGTGCGTCTTGCCGCGACCGTTGGCGGAATACTGATGCTTGTTGTCATCCTTGCCCGTCTTTTCCTGTCTGATCGGCTTCGCAATGTGCGAACCGAAAATGACGAAAACTCGATGCTGTAAGGGCCAGAAATGACAATCGCAATTATTCTCGCCCTCCTCGTTGTTTTGCTGTTGGCCGGTATGCCACTGGCTTTTGCAATGGGCGTCACCACCACTGCCTATCTTTACTTGACCGGCATCGATGCCGGGATGCTGACACAGCGCATGACGGCGTCAATCGACAGCTTCCTTATTCTGGCGATCCCGTTTTTCTATCTTGCGGGCGAGTTGATGAATGCCTGCCGCCTGACCGACAGGATCATCAATATGTCGCGTGCGCTGGTGGGTCACATTCACGGTGGCCTGGCACAGGTCAATATTTTTGCCAGCATGATTTTCTCGGGCATGTCCGGCTCGGCAACCGCTGACACCACCGCCCTTGGTTCGGTTCTTATCCCGGCGATGAAAAAGGAAGGCTACCCCGCACCTTTTTCGGCCGCTGTAACCGTTGCATCGGCGCTTGTCGGCCCAATGATTCCCCCAAGCGTCGCACTGGTGATTTACGGCACCCTTGCAAATGTTTCCATCGGGCGCCTGCTGGTGGCCGGTATCATTCCCGGTGTGGTAATCATCCTGAGCCAGATGGTATTCACCTATTTCATTGCCCGCAAACGCGGCTATCCCCGTTATGAACGCGCCAGCATACGTGAAATCGGAAACTCGATTGTCGAGGGTGGCCCTGCCCTGCTGTTTCCAGTCATTATTGTCGGCGGCATCCTGCTGGGTATGTTCTCTCCGACCGAGGCCGCGGCAGTTGCCGTGCTTTACGGTCTGGTACTTGGCCTTCTGTATCGTCACATGAATTTGCGCCAGCTTGGCAAGGTTCTTGTAGATGTTGGTCTGGGCAGTTGTCGCATCTTGCTGATTGTTGCTGCATCGGCGGCTTTCAGCTGGGTCATGGTACGCGAAAACGTTCCCCAAAGCATCGGCATCGGCATTTCGACCATTTCCAGCGAACCGATCATTGTTCTTGCGATCATTCTGCTGGTTCTGGTGCTTGTCGGGCTGTTCATGGTGGCCTCTTCGGCTGAAATCGTGCTGACCCCGATCCTTGTTCCCGTTGTCATGCAATTTGGAATCGATCCGGTTCATTTCGGTGTTCTGATGGTCTTCACCCTCATCATCGGGGGGGCTACGCCACCGGTTGGCATCCTGATGTTCATCGCTCAGGACATTGCCAAAATCTCGCATGCGCAAATGGTACGCGCGATGATCCCGTTTTACATCCCTCTCTTTTTCGCGGTGATTTTGCTTGCGGCATTCCCGCAGATCACCCTGTTCCTGCCGAACATCGTGTTCGGTTCCTGATAGCCATCAATCGATACCGGAGCCCCAAATGACGGCCATTAAAGCTGTGCGCAAGCACTTGCTCAAAGACATGACGTTCATCGAATTTCGCGAACGCCTCAGCGAAGATCCCGTAATTCTGATTTCACTGGGATCCCAGGAAGAACAGGGGCCGGTCGCCCCGATGGGTGACTACATGCTCACCGATGTTCTGGCCGGTAAAATTGCCGAAAAATCAGGTGCGATTGCCGCCCCGATCATGCCGTTTGGCTATGCCGACTATTTCCGTACGGTGCCCGGTGGCATCCAGCTGCGCCCGGAAACCTTCAGCGCCATTCTGACCGACATGATCGAAAACTTCACCGATCACGGCATCAATAAAATCGTGATCCTGAACGGCCACAGCGGCAACTATCCGCTGATCGATCAGGTCATTCGCAAAATTAAACGCGAAAAAGGCCTACTGATTCCCTGCCTCAATATGTGGCGTCTGATCCCGGCCGAAATGTGGAAAGAACTGCATCCGGAAATGGGGGCTAAGGCACTCGGTCATGGAGGCGATCCGCTGACCTCTGTTTATCTGCATCTGTTCCCCGAACTGATGCGCATGGACCTTTTATCCAAAGAGGACAGCAAGGGCGAAATGCTTGGTTTGCCAACCGCCGGCCTGGCGGGTGTCCGTTTCCGCGATGTTGAAATCGCTCTTGCCGTGGATGTTACCGATCGCTGCGGCAATGGCATTGCCGGGGGCGATCCGGCGCAATCGAGCGCCGGGAAAGGCGAAAAAATCGTCAGTTACCTCGTCGAATATTGCGCGGACTTTATCCGTCACTTCTCCGATCAGAACCCAAAAGTCAGCACTTAACCTTCATCAGGGAGTTTTGAATATGCGTAAAACACTCACAACAACGCTGTTTGCAGCAGGTCTGGCAACTCTTGGCCTTGGCCATGCAAATGCGGCCGAAGAAATCCGTTATTCCATCTGGGCCAATCCCGGCGAAGCCCAGTATGAAGGCGCTCTTGAGTTCAAACGTGTCGTAGAAGAAGAATCCAACGGTCGCTACAACGTCACGATTTACGGCGGTGAACAACTTGGCACCCCGCGTGAACTTTTCACCCAGCTTGCGCTCGGTATCACCCAGATTTCAGCCAGCGGCGATCCCGGGATCAAGGACATTGAATATCTGGCGATCCCCTTCCTGATGAAGGACCTGAAAAACTACAACGCCGTTCTTGAAACCGACTTCGGCGCGGAATGGAACAAGAAGCTGATCGATGAACGCGAAATCCGCCTTCTTGGTTTCATGCCGCGCAACCCGCGCCAGATTAGCGCGAATGTCGAAATCAATAGCATTGACGACCTCAAAGGTCTGAAACTGCGTGCACCAGAGCGTGATTACTATGTCGAATCCCTAAGCGCCCTTGGTGCCAACCCGACCCCGATGGCCTTTGCCGAGGTTTATACCGGCCTGCAGGCTGGCGTTGTCGATGGTCAGGAAAATCCGATCGAAACCATCTATGCCGCGAAATTCTATGAAGTCCAGAAATCCATCGCGATGGTCGATTACATCAAAAAACCGGCTTACGTGATGATCGGAAACGGCTTCTGGGAAGGTCTGAATGCAGAAGATCAGGCACTGCTGAAACGGGCTAATGATGCATCCAATGCCGTCATTGAAAAAATGCTGCCCGAGCAGACAAAAAAAATGATCGCCGATATGGAAGCTGCCGGCATCGTTTTCACCCACCCGGATATCGCACCTTTCATCGAAGCGACCCAGTCGGTTCGTGACGAACTCGGCACCAAAATGTGGGGCGAGGAAGTCTACAAGAAAGTTGCCGAAATCGGCCAGAAGGACCTCGACTAACCCCGAGATCCCTTAAAACCACGGCCCGCCACCAAAAGGATTGATTGAAGAATGTCCCCAAGCGCCACCAGCGAAATCGCAAGAAAGATCGATGCCATTGTCGATGATATCAACGATCAGTTGATCGATATTCGTCGGGATTTGCATCGCCATCCGGAACTGGGTTTTCAGGAACAGAGAACTTCTGCAAAAATTCAGAGCCACCTTGACGATCTTGGCATCAGCTATAGCAGCGGCTTTGGAAAAACCGGTGTCGCTGCCATCATCAATCCTGCGGCGGCGGGCCGCCTTATCGGTATTCGCGGCGATATCGACGCGCTCCCCATCACCGAAGAATCCGGGCTTCCCTTTGCTTCGGAAAACAAGGGGGTCATGCACGCTTGCGGACATGATGCCCACACTGCAATCGCCCTTGGTGTTGCAACAGTTCTGGCAAGACTTGGCGACAATTTCAAAGGCCGAGCCATGGTCCTGTTCCAGCCAGCAGAAGAAGGCCTTGGCGGCGCACGGGCGATGCTTGCCGATGGTGTCTTTGACAAACACAAGCCAGATATCATGCTGGGCTATCACAACTGGCCGCTGCTTCCCGGCGGTTCGGTCGGCTGGCACCCCGAAGTCTCCTTTGCGTCCTCTGATCCTTTTGATGTGACGGTTTCCGGTCTTTCCGGGCACGGGGCACATCCGCATCTTTCCGTTGACCCTATTGTTGCCGCGGCACAATTCATTTCTCAGGTTCAGAATATTGTTTCCCGGGAAATCGCCCCCCTTAACGCAGCGGTGGTCACGATCGGAAAAATCGAAGGCGGCACCGCACGCAACCAGATCCCCGATGCGGTGATCCTTCAGGGCGCGATCCGCACCCATTCCGAAGACGTCCGCACCGCATCCAAGGATGCCATCACACGCATCGCCGAAGGTGTCGGCACCGCCACCCGGACAAAGATCAATGTCGAATTCCTGCAAGGTGTTGGTGTGGTCAAAAGCGATCCGGCGATCCTTGAACAGGTTGTCGCAACCGCACGCGACATCCTTGGCGATGAACAGGTCATCTGCCTGCCGCAAGGCTCTATGGGTAGCGAGGATTTTGCCGAATTTTCGTCGCGTATTCCAAGCGCACATCTGCGCATCGGCTCCAAAGCAACGGATCGCGCCACCATGCTTCATCGCAGCAATTTCGATCTTGATGAAACCTGCATCGCAACCGCCGTTCGCGTGATCGCCAACGCCGCCCTGCGTCTTTCAACATCGGATTGAACCAAACTCCACCTGTCTGGCAAATCTCCCTTAGGCCAGACAAAAAAGACAGCCTCCAGAGCATATTGCTGTCTTTCACTTGGCCGGGTCTCATGACCCGGCCTTTTTTCAGGCGGTATAACGGAAATCACTTTGCCGAAACAAATTCATCTACGCTAATCTTGTCCTGAGCATTGGGGAGAAGATCATGGAAATATCGATGCTGATCGGGGCGATGGTCGCGGCCGCCATCTATACCCTGACACCCGGTCCGGCCTTTTTGGCGATGCTGGGCATTGGTGCCGCACAGGGGCGAAAGGCAAGTGCCGGTTTCCTGTTCGGGCATTTTGCCGGGGACATCATGTGGGCCAGTCTGGCGCTGGTGGCGATCATCGGGTCACGCGTCCTTGATCCGATGGTGTTTGATATTCTGGCGATGATTTGCGGGGTCTATCTGTTCTGGCTTGGCATCCGTGCGGTTACCGCAAAGCGCAAGGTCGACGGTGCGGTCAATATTACCGTGCGCCGTCCGTGGCGACGCGGCTTTATCTTCGGGATCACCAATCCCAAGGGATATCCGGTCGCGGTCGCGATGTTCACAGCCCTTCTGGCACAGGATGCCGCATCGCTTGGCTGGGACAGCATGACGGGGCTGTTGCTGGCCTCTGCCGTCGGGTTTCTGATTGCCGATCTGATCCTGATCTGGATTGTCGGGCTTGGCATTTTGCGCCGGGCCTATCAGCGCCATGAAATCTGGATCGTGCGCGCCACCGGAATTCTGTTTATCGGTTTTGCCGTGCAGGCGATTGCCAATGCCCTGCCCAACCTTGGCCACAGCCTTGCGCATGGGTTCAGCACGCTGCGCAAACCCTGATCATTCTTGATACCCCGAACAAAAAGCCGCCCGGCGAACCGGGCGGCTTTTTGGCTGTTATGGTTTGGACGACTTAAAATTCGACCTGCGTCACATCGCGAACCGCACCCTGATCGGCACTGGTTGCAAGCGCGGCATAGGCACGAAGGGCCGTTGTAACCTTGCGTTTGCGCGGCTTGGCCGGTTTCCAGGCATCCTTGCCCTTGGCTTCCATTTCCTGACGGCGCGCCGCCAGAACCGCATCATCAACCGCAATCCTGATCGACCGGTTCGGAATATCGATTTCAATGATATCGCCCGGCTCGATCAATGCGATATCCCCGCCTGCCGCGGCTTCCGGCGATACGTGGCCAATCGAAAGACCCGACGTCCCGCCCGAAAAACGCCCATCGGTGACAAGCGCACAGGCCTTGCCCAGCCCCATCGATTTCAGATAGCTGGTCGGATACAGCATTTCCTGCATGCCCGGGCCACCTTTGGGGCCTTCATAACGGATGACGACAACATCGCCTTCCTTGACCTCGCCCCCCAGAACCTTGGCAACCGCCTCGTCCTGGCTTTCGCAGATCACGGCCGGACCAGTAAATTTCAGGATGCTGGCATCGACACCGGCGGTTTTAACGATACAGCCATTGACCGCCATATTGCCAAACAGAACCGCCAGACCGCCATCCTTGCTGTAGGCATGTTCGATATCGCGGATACAGCCTTCTTTTTCGTCAAGGTCAAGATCATCCCAATACCGTTCCTGACTGAACGCGGTCTGGGTCGGGATGCCCCCCGGCATGGCGCGGAAGAATTTATGCACCGCTTCGTTCTTGGTGCGCCGGATGTCCCATTTTTCAAGGGCATCGGCCATGGTTTTGCTATGAACCGTCGGCACATCGGTATGCAGCAACCCACCGCGTTCCAGCTCGCCCAGAATACGCATGATGCCGCCGGCACGATGGACGTCTTCCATGTGATATAACGGATGCGAGGGCGCAACCTTCGACAGATGCGGGATCTGGCGCGACAGACGATCCATGTCGGCCATGGTAAAGTTGACCTCGGCCTCGCGCGCAATTGCCAGCAGATGCAGGACCGTATTGGTCGAACCACCCATCGCGATATCAAGCGCCATGGCGTTTTCAAAGGCCTTGAACGTCGCGATGCCCCGCGGGGTCGCGGTAACGTCTTCTTCCTCGTAATAACGGCGCGCCAGCTTGACGGATGTGCGCGCCGCCTCAAGGAACAGTTCCTGACGCGCGGCATGCGTCGCCAGCACCGAACCATTCCCCGGCAGTGCAAGGCCAAGCGCCTCGGCCAGGCAATTCATCGAATTGGCGGTAAACATGCCGGAGCACGAACCGCAGGTCGGGCATGCCGACCGTTCGACAACCGCAACCTGTTCGTCCGAGATTTTCGGATCGGCGGCTTCGACCATCGCATCAACAAGGTCAAGATGACGTTCCTTGCCATCAATGGTGACCTTCCCGGCCTCCATCGGGCCACCGGAAACGAACACCGCCGGAACGTTAAGGCGCATCGCGGCCATCAACATGCCCGGCGTGATCTTGTCACAATTGGAAATGCAGACCATCGCATCCGCGCAATGGGCATTGACCATATATTCGACGGAATCCGCAATGATTTCACGCGACGGCAGGCTGTAAAGCATGCCGTCATGGCCCATCGCGATACCGTCATCGACCGCAATGGTATTGAATTCCTTGGCAACACCACCGGCGGCTTCGATTTCGCGGGCCACCATCTGACCAAGGTCTTTCAGGTGAACGTGACCAGGCACGAACTGGGTAAAGCTGTTGACGACCGCAATGATCGGCTTGTCAAAGTCTTCATCCTTCATGCCCGTGGCGCGCCAAAGGCCGCGCGCACCGGCCATATTGCGGCCATGGGTGGTTGTACGGGACCGATATTCCGGCATGGTCGAACCTCTCTATCTTCGCGGGGTGTTTATCATTGTTACATATTTAGGGGTTCTAGCACAGTCTTCGCGCCCAATGACAGTTTTTTGCCCGAAAATTTCGTGTTTTTGCGCCATATGGAACGAATGCTACCTGAAAGATAACCACCATTTCCAAGGCAGCACTTTCACTCATCGGGTTAAGTTTCGGGAATTCCATCACCTCTCGGGGGCGAACCTACACCAAAGACCCGCAATCCTATCCCATTAGATAGGCGACGACCTCGACCATAATCCATATCTTAACAGGTGATTATCGCCGCCAGGCGATTCTCCCACTCCCATTCTCGCCCCGGCCTGCGTCGCAGGCCCGGGGTTTTTTTTATGCTTTTTCCGGCCCGATCATTCCTTTTGATCAAAGAACGAAATGCTTTAAAGCAATGACAGAACGTTCCTTTTTCTGCATGCTGATTGATATGACAGCAATCAGGACTGTCCAGCTTACGAGGTAAAGCATATCGATGTCGGCCGATCTCAAGACCCTGCTCAGGCGTGGACTAAGCGCGCATGAAGGCAACCGTCCTGACGAGGCCGAGAAGATTTACCGTCGCGCGCTGTCGCTTTCGCCCGGCAACCCCGAAGTCGAACATCTTCTGGCGACTCTTCTGACCAGCCTTGATCGCCACCGCGAAGCCCTTGAACTGTTTGATAGTTGTCTGCCGCGACTTGGTGCCAACCCGGCAGTGCGGTGCAATTTCGCGATTGCACTGGAACGGGCCGGGCAGATCGAAAAGGCGATTGACGAATTCCGTCAGGCCATCAGCTATCATGGCGATTTCCCGACCGCCCTTTATCATCTGGCACGCCTTGAAATGCCGCGTGGACATATCGGACAGACGGTAGACCTTCTGGGGCGGTTGCTGGGTCTGAAACCCGATCACTTTGACGGACTTTTGCTGTTTGGCGAGGCATTGCACGCACTGGGGCAGGAAGAAGCAGCACTCGCATCCCTTGACCGCGCTGCCGAGGCCGCCGGGATCACCCCAGATATGATTTGCCGTGTTGGTGATGTGTCGCTGCGCCTTGGATATCCCGGTATGGCACAAAACCTTTATCAACGCGCGCTCAGCATCGATCCCCGTCATGTCCCCGCCTTGCACGGGCTGGGGCGGGCCCTATCGGCACAAGGCGAATATGCCAAGGCGATTGCGATCCTTAAAACCGCCAAGCGCCTTGCCAAAGGCAGGATCGAAGTCGATCTTGAAATTGCCGATATCGAATTGCGGTGCGGCGATATCGCAAGTGCGATTGCCGAACTGACCGTGCTTGTGGAAAAACACCCGGCAAATGCGGATGCCCACACAGCCCTTCTGGCAGCGGTTGCCAGGCTGCCTGATATCGGCGGGGTCGAATATCTTAAACAGGCCCGCCAATGGGCACGAAGCCACATGCCGACAATGCCCGAACCGAAATTCATCAACAGCAAACAGATTGATAAACGGCTTCGCATCGGCTGGCTGTCACCGCATTTTTGCGAACATGCCTCCTTTGCCCTGCTGGCGGGGGTCGCCCGGCACCTGAACCGCAACGAGGTCGAACTGTTTCTGTATTCGGCCACCCCGCGCCCGGATCAGACCACCCGTTCATGGCAGGTCATGGCCGATGGCTGGCGCGAGGTTTACGGCCAAAGCCCGCTTCAGATTGCTGAGCGCATCCGCAAGGACCGGGTCGATATCCTGTTTGACCTGACCGGCCCGGTGACGGATCAGCCGATCACGGTATTCGCCCATCGCGCCGCCCCGGTTCAGGCCAGCATCGCACCAATGACGACGGGCATCAGTCAGATGGATTACATCCTTGTCCATCATCGCGCGATCCCGGCCAAACCGGCCGAAAACAAGCTTTTTTGTGAAAATGTGCAGCATCTGGGATCGGGGCCTTTTGCCTATGTCGGCTCGGATGATGCCGCCATGCTCAGCCTGCTTCCAGCCGCAATTGACGAAGCCGTGACCTTTGGCTGCTTTGACCGGTTATCAAACATCAGTGACGCCAGCCTGAACTGCTTTGCGCGCATATTAAACAAGGTCAGGAACAGTCGCCTTGTCGTTCAGGATGATGTTCTGGGCGATGCCTTTGCCAGAAAGACGATGCTGGATCGTCTGCGCCAGGCCGGGCTTCATACGGATCGTGTCAATCTGATTGGTGCGGTCAGCCCCGAAGATAAACCCGATCTTTACGCCCGGATCGATATCGGACTGTCGCCCTTCCCGATGATCGATATCGCGCGCTATTTCGATATGCTGTGGCATGGTATTCCGTTTGTCACAATGGCGGGTGAAACACCGGCATCACGCGCAGGGCTTTGCCTGTTATCCGATATCGGGCTCGATGCGCTGGCGGCGGAAACGCAAAAGGGTTACGTCGAAAAGGCCGTGCTTCTGACACAGGACATCAACGCCCTTACCACCATTCGGGCCGGCATGCGCGACCGGATGAAAAACAGCAAGGCCATGAACGGTGCAGCCACCGCGCGCGAACTTGAAGAATCCTGCCGGGATATGTGGAAAACCTGGTGTGCGTTATGATCACCTGGCAGCCCTAGCGCGCCAGAACACCGCGCGCGAACAGTTCGGTCACTGCGGCCTGCAAATCATCGGCGATAAAGTCCGCCTCTGCCGCCTCGGGCCAGGTTGTTTCCTTTGCCCCGTGCCCGGTCTTAACGATCACCGCATGGGTGCCCGCCGCACGTCCGGCACGAATATCGTTGATCCGATCCCCGATCAGAACACTATCGCCCAGCGAAATCACAAAATCCTCGGCCGCGGCAAGGATCATGGCCGGGCCCGGTTTGCGGCATTCGCTTTCGCGGCGATATCCCTCAACCCCGTCGGGATGATAGGGCGAATAATAAATCCCCTGCACCGATGCCCCCGCACGCGCCAGCATCGCAAGCATCGCCTCATGCAGGTCACGAAGGCCCGCCTCGGTCAGATAGCCCCGCGCCACCGCCGACTGGTTGGTCACGATCATCACCGGAATACCGGCATCATTAAGCTGTTTGATGGCTGCGGCGGTTCCGGGAATCAGGGCAAGATCGTCAATCTTTGACAGATAATGGACTTCTTCATTCACCACCCCATCACGATCAAGAAAAACCGCAGGCACAGGATGGCGCTGATCGCGCCAGCGCGGAGCCGGATCAATGAAATGGCGGTGAACGAAATCGTATTTTCTGGGGCTCATGCCTGACCCTGTCTTTTTGTCTCTGGGGCTGATGGACGGGCTAACATGCACCATCAACATCCGGAATGACAAGTTTTCACGACGCAGGTTTGCGTCGACTTATCGCGATGCGGAAAACCAACTGGTATTACCATTATTCGCTTGCCCCGCGACTATCGGTCATGACAATTTCACCCGGGGGCCATCGGGGCCAAGCCATCTGGGGATACTGAATTTCATGTTTGCCGATATCTTTGCCATTCTTGCGCCGGTTTTCATAACCACGGGTCTTGGTTATATCTGGGCACGGTCCGGCAGACATTTCGATACGGGACTGGTGACATCCATCGTCACCTATTTTGCCACCCCCTGCCTGACCTTTGCCGCCCTTGCCACGGTTGATCTTGGTGCGGATGCGCTGGTATCGATGGGAACTGCCGCCCTTGCCGCGAACATCATTTTCGTTCTGATCGGCTGGCCGATCCTGAAAGTTTTCAAACTGGCCCCGCGGACCTATCTGCAATCGCTGACCTGGCCGAATGTCGGCAATGTCGGTCTGCCGCTTTGCATGCTGGCATACGGGCAGGATGGTCTGGCACTGTCGGTCGCGTTCTTTGCGGTTTACGTAGTTTTACAGCTCACCATTGGGGTGGCGTTCGTTTCGGGCAGTTTCTCGCTTAAATCGATCATCAAAATGCCGATCATCCCGGCAACCCTGATTGCAACCGGCTTCCTTGCGACCAATACCGAAGTCCCGGCATGGCTTTACAACACGACCAACCTGATCGGACAGCTGACCATTCCGTTAATGCTGTTTACATTGGGTGTGTCACTTGCCCGCCTCCGCCCGGTCAGCCTCGCGCGCAGCACCGCACTTAGCATGCTGCGCCTTGTGATGGGCTTTGCGGTTGGCGTCGGCCTTTCCGAAGCCATGGGGCTTACCGGGATCGAACGCGGGGTCGTCATCCTGCAATGTTCGATGCCGGTTGCGGTGTTCTGCTATCTGTTTGCCCAGCTTTACAACCGCGAACCTGAAGAAGTCGCCGGTGTGGTCATCAGTTCAAGCTTCCTTGCCGCCATCGCCCTGCCCGGCCTATTGTGGTACGTGCTTTAGGTCCGGCGTCCTATTCGATGATCAGGCGATAGCTGCCCTCGCCCGTGCCATCGCGGTAAAACCCGACGGCACATTCTGACCGTCCCTTTTGCAGGTCCGCATCCCCGTTTTCAGTTGCCAGCTTGGCAATATGTTCTCGGCATTGTGCAACGTCATCAAACCTTGCATCCGAAATACGGATATCGGTTTGTTTCTGCGTATCGGGATAATAAACCGCCGTCACCTTTTCCCAGGGTGCGGCATCATCCGTCCAGATCTGATCGGCAATGAAACGCCGTGATTCTTCTGCCACGGTTGCGGCAACCAATGCGATGATCGCAATCAGGAACAACCGGCGCTTCGTACGGTGCGAAATGTTAAAAGCCATTAGAAATCCCGACGGAGGTTGTATTCTGACTATTCACCAGTAACAGGATGCGCGTGGTTCAACGGGCCATTGCCCTTGCCAAAATCAGGGGCCGTGCGGATCGCTTCACGCACAAACGCCCGCGCGCGCGCCACCGCATCGCTAAGCCCCATGCCCTGCGAAAGCCCCGTCGCAATCGCACTGGCAAGCGAACAACCCGTCCCATGGTTGTTTTCCGATGGAATACGATCCGCCTCAAACCCTTCGATATCACCATCATGCCGCCACAGGATATCAACAATCCGCTCGCCGTCGGCATGGCCGCCCTTGACCAGCACCGCCTTGGCCCCCAGTTCACCGATCTTGCGGGCGGCTTCGATCATGTCACCCTCGGTCAAAATCTTCCTCCCCGAAAGCACTTCGGCCTCTGGAATATTGGGTGTCAGGACGGTCGCCAGCGGCACCATGTTTTTGATCAGCGCATCAACCGCGTCTTCGTTCAAAAGACGCGATCCGCTTTGCGATATCATCACCGGATCAACAACAATCGGAATATCAGCGGCTTTGTCCCGGATGAATTTTGCAACCGCTTCGATCACCGGCACACTATGCAGCATACCAGTCTTGATCGCATCGGCCCCTATATCATCAATCGTGACTTCGGCCTGATGGACGATCAGTTTCGGATCAATGCCCAGAACATCAAAAACACCGGTGGTATTTTGCACCGTCAGCGCCGTGATCGCGGTTGCGGCATATCCACCCAGAACAGTCACGGTTTTGATGTCGGCCTGAATTCCGGCCCCGCCGGAACAATCAGAGCCGGCAATGATCAATACGCGACCTTTCATGATCGACCTCCAAGCACTTCTGATATTCGCCTCAAGATAGTCCTGCTGCCTTAACCCGCAACAGCCATGATTTCGGCAACAATGCCATCCACGATCCGTTCGACCTTGATCGCGTCATCGCCTTCGGCCATCACACGGATCAGTGGTTCGGTTCCCGATTTGCGGATCAGGACGCGACCATCCCCGTTAAAGGCCCGTTCGGCACTGGAAATCGCATCAACCACACTGCTGTGTGACAGCGGATCGGAACCCGCCGCATACCGCACGTTTTTAAGGATCTGCGGCAACGGATCAAACACGCGGCTCATTTCCGAAACCGGACCTTCACGATCAGCCAGAACCGCCAGAACCTGCAAGGATGCCAGCAAACCATCACCGGTGGACGCAAAATCCGACAGAACGATATGACCGGACTGCTCCCCGCCAACATTGCAATCAAGGGCGCGCATCTGTTCCACAACGTAACGATCCCCGACCTTGGTACGGATCAGGCGCAGGCCATTGCTTTCAAGGTAACGTTCAAGGCCAAGGTTTGACATCACAGTCGCAACCAGCGCATTGCCGCGCAACTGCCCGGTGCGTTTCCAGTGCGTGGTGACAAGGCCCATCAACTGATCGCCATCAATCAACTGGCCTTTTTCGTCGCACATCTGAACGCGGTCGGCATCGCCATCCAAGGCAATCCCGACATCGGCCTTTTCGGCCAACACCCGGTCACACATGGTCTGGGTGTGAGTCGATCCACATTCGGCATTGATGTTAAGGCCATTCGGCTTGGTGCCGATTTCAATGACATCCGCGCCCAATTCCCGCAACACCTTGGGGGCGACGGAATAGGCCGCACCATTGGCGCAATCCAGAACGATCTTGAGCCCTTCAAGCGTCACCGAAGACGGCAGCGATGATTTGACCGCCTCGATATAGCGTCCCGGCGCATCATCAATGCGTTGCGCCCGGCCAAGTTTGTTCGCAGGTACAAGCAATGCGGACATGTCGCTATCCATCATGGCTTCGATCTCAAGCTCGACCTCGTCAGACAGTTTGAAACCATCCGGGCCAAAAAGCTTGATCCCGTTATCCTGATAGGGATTGTGCGAAGCCGAAATCATCACACCGATATCGGCACGCATCGATTTGGTCAGCATGGCAACGGCCGGGGTCGGCATCGGCCCGACCAGCATCACATCCATCCCCATGGATGTGAAACCGGCAACAAGGGCTGGCTCAAGCATATAGCCCGACAAACGAGTATCCTTGCCAATCACCACACGATGACGATGATCGCCCCGCGTGAAATAATGGCCTGCAGCCATCCCGACCTTAAGCGCAACTTCGGCTGTCATGGGGGCGGTGTTGGCGGTTCCGCGGATACCGTCGGTCCCGAAATATTTACGGCTCATGCTCGTCTTCTCTGCTTCCATCCCGGCACATCGGCGTGCGGGTTATTTTTCCTGACTGCCGGTTATATCAAAGTGTCCGCGCAATGCTACCGGCAAGTGACCGATTATACCTTTCATAAGCAACCGATCCGTTAATCGCGTCCTTTACCCTTCGCTTATAAAAGCCATGACCTTGCTTTTAAAACCCGGTATCTAGGATACGAAGCGTTTGAATATTCCGAAATCGGGGGCATTTTGCGGAAAACCGGTTACCGCAAGGGTTATATCACAGGGATCATATTGCAGGTCATCATCGCGATGATTTTCATGCCCCGCCCTGCCCTTGCCAATATGGGCCCTCATGAACTTGTCATCGGATCCTATTCCGCCGATCAGGATGATATTGACCTCGCACCGCTGATCGAACGTCTGTCAACCAAACGGCAGGTTCGAACAGCCGCCGATGTCGCCATGCTCCCGGCAGACAATTTCACACCGCTTATGGGATCAACCGGCCCCGGTTACACGCTTGAAGCCGTCTGGTACCGGATGCAGATTCTTGTCACAAAAGACGGTGAAAAACCGCTTGAACTCAAACGCTATCTTGAAATTTCACCGCCTTATCTGAACCGGATAAGGCTTGCGATCCTTGATGCCGATACACGGATAACCGTCTGGAACGATGTCGTTGGGGATCATATCCCCCCGAACCCATCCGAAGCCCGGGGTCGCCAGCATCTAAGCGAATGGCCCAACCTTCCGGCAGGAAAATACTGGCTGGTGATCGGTGTTTCAAGCAACAGCGCCCAGCTTTTGAATGCGTCTATAAAATCCGATACATCCCTGATCACCGAAAACGTGCAGGATACGTTTCTGTACGGGCTTTATCTTGGCATCCTTTTAATCGGCTTCATGGTTTATTTCACGCTGGGTCTGCTGATCCGCGACCGGGCGATTGTCTGGTACGGGCTTTATGTTCTGGCCCTGTTTGCCGGAACGGCGGGCATTTCTGGCTATGCCCAGCTTCTTCTGTCCGGCACATGGCAATTTGCCAGTGATGCCATCACCGGTGCCGGCACGGCCTTCTCGCTTGCGACCAGTGTGATGATGTGGGCCTACATCATTGAACTGGACAAATACAAGCGCACCGTATTCACCGCTCTTGCGGTTTACGCGGCACTTGCAAGCCTGTGTTCCCTGACATCGGTCAGCGACCTGTACATCCATTTTGCGCGCAGCTTTTTCCTGTTCCATATCGGTGTGCTGCTGATCCTCTATGGCTATCTGTTCTATTTTGGTGCGACCAAGCCCGATGCGCGAAAGCTTCGGATCTATTTCGTCGCATTGGGATTGCCCGCCGCTGCGGCAATCGTGCATCTGCTGATGCTGATGGGCCTTGTTCCGGCCAACAGATTTACCAGCAACTGCTATCAGGTGGCATCACTTGTGCACCTGCTATTGCTCGGCATTGCCATGGCAGGCCGGACATACGCACTTGCCAGCCAGCGCGTCACAGCCGTTCAAAACAGTACGCGCGCCAATCAGCTCGCCGACGAGCAGCGCGAATTCATCACCATGCTATCCCATGAATTCCGAACGCCACTGGCCATTATCCAGCGCGCCGCCGAAATGGTTTCGCTTCATGTTCGCGACGCCCCGGAAGCCATAACCAACCGTATAGCAACCATTCGCAGAAATGCGACCCAACTGTCTGAACTGGTGAATGTGTTCCTGACAAAGGAAACACTTGATAGCACCAATTTCCGTATTTCCCCCAGACCAACCGTTCTGGCACCGTTCCTGCGCGACCTTGTCCTCCGACGTCAGCGCGAGACGCCCGATCATGACATTGAGCTGGAAGAGGTGGATTTTACCGTCGCAAGCATCGACAGAACCCTGATCGAACGCGCGATATGCAATCTGATTGAAAACGCGCTTAAATATGCCCCGGATGCCAGTGTTCGCATCGGATTCACCCACCGCAGCGATGGAAATGTCTATATCCGCGTCACCGACAATGGGCCGGGAATTTCGCCCGATGATCTGTCGCTTGTTGCCGACGCATTTTACCGTGGCAACAGATCGGGCAGCACCCATGGCGTCGGTCTGGGTCTGCATATCACCAACCGGATCATCATCGGGCATATGGGCCGCATGACAGTCAGCGTCGGCGAAAACGGTGGCACCACCATCCTGATCCGCCTGCCCTATGACCGCGAACTGACCAAAAACAACATTGAAGCGGCACGCACGACCAATCTTGATCCCCCGACGGCACCGGCCTCCGACCCGGAAAATGCGTCATGAGCCATCCGAAAAACAGACCGATGCTTTTCTGTTTCCGGCTCCTGCTGGCGCTACTGACCATGCTGTCGGTCACGGCCCCGCTGTCCCCGGCCACAGCAACGGCAACGGCAACGGAGGTCGGCAAACTGACCCTTCTGCCGGGCATCGCGGCCCCTGTGAATTTGCATGATCACGTTCTGTGGCTTGAAGACCGGACAAACGATCTGACACTCAATGACGTTTTGAACCTGCCAATCGATGATTTCACCCCAAGTACCGGCGTGCCAAGTTTTGGCTATACGGGCGATAGCGTCTGGTACCGGCTGCAACTGTCTGTTCCGCAGGGCCTGACACAATCCCTGCAACTTGAAATTCAGCCAAACTACATGAATTTCATCGATGCCTATCTGATCAGGCAGGGAACATCGCGCCATCTGTGGCAAAGCCATATGGGCGATCATGTCTCGGCAGGCCTGCGCCCCACCCGCGGCAGTCAGCATGTCGACCGCTTCCCGCCACTCGAACCAGGTGATTATACTCTTTTCATCCGCACCAAATCGAACAGCACCCAGTTATTGATCGCCAAACTTTGGCCAACCGATCAGCTTATTTCCAGTCTGACGCTCCGCGACGGGGCAATGAGCATCTATTTCGGTGTCATCCTGATGCTCGGCGTGGTTTACACCGTTCTGGGCTCTCTCGTCCGGGATCGTGCGATTGCGACATATGGTGTCTGCGTTATTTTGATTGGCACACTGGCATCCGCGGTCAACGGGCTTGTGCTCGCGGTCATTCAACCCGAATGGCCCTATGCCAATGATCTGATTGTCGGGGTGACCAATGTCGTCGGCTCGGCTGCCTCCATTTTTCTCTGGTTCTATATTCTTGATCTTGGCAAACAGAATGTTGTGATCACGCGGATCGCTAAAGTCTATTGCGGGCTTTCGGTTGCCTGCGCTCTAACCGTGACCACCGATTTTTATGCGCTTTACGGCACATATATCGTGCCGCTGCATGCCGCGTTACTCACGACACTGTCCCTGATTGTTGCCTACCGGATCATCCGGGCACCAAGGCAGTGGCTTTTGTGGGTCTATCTGGTTGTCATTGTGATCCCGATCGGCGGGGCCGTGCTATTGCAACTGACCCATGCCGGGTTGATTGCCGCCACGCCGTTCCGGCTTGGCCTGCATCAGTTCACACTGTTTTTCCATATGTGCGCGATGGGCATCCTCATGGGTTTCCGCCTTTCGCAGATCGAAAAGGAACGCATGAACATGCTCAGGGTCACCGCGGCAACAACATCGCTTGTCGGGGAACAGCGAAAACTGATTTCCATGCTCTCGCACGAATTCCGCACACCGCTTGCGGTTATTCAACGGTCTTCCGAAATGCTGCTGCTTCGGCTGCGCGATGCCCGCAGCGACGTCACCGACCGCCTGCAGCGCATTCAGGATCAGGCACGCAAACTATCGCGTCTGGTGGATATTTTCCTCAACAAGGATGGCATCGATGACGGTGACTTTGCGCTGGCCCGCGAACTGGTGCCGGTCAATCGTCTGCTGACAGACTTTGTCGCAGATACATCGCGCGCCGATGCCGAAATCACCCTGGAATGCGTCGGGACCGAACAGCTTGAAACCTATGTCGATGCCACACTGGTCGGGCTTGCGATCACCAACCTGATTGAAACCGCACGGCGCTACGCCCAAGGATCTCCAATCCATATCACCGTCCGTCGCAATGGCGAATGGCTGGTAGAAATCGATATTCCCTGCCACGGCAAAGATTTGAACAGCCAGGAAATTCTGCGCATCAGTGACGCCCTCTTCCGCCAGGATATCGGGCCAACCGCAATGCAGAATGCGCTGGGGCTTCATATCTCGCAGCGCATCGTTGATGCACATGGCGGATCAATCAAATTGCGTGACAAGGGCACCGACGGGATCGAGCTATGCCTCTTGCTGCCATGCGAAGACAGCACCGGGTCGTTCGACATCTGAACGGATAACAGTCAATCAGGCGGTTTCGCCAGCACCCAAAATGATACCGGGCGAAGTAAAGGCATAGCCCCGCCCATATGCGGTCCGAACCGGCAATTCATCGCCCGTTTCGCGCAGGACTTTCTGACGAACGCGCCGGATCGCCGTATCAAGGTTACGGCAATTTTCGGCCGTATCGGCCTTGCCCAGCGCCATGACGATTTCCGGGCGTGTCAGCCACGCCCCGTTTGCTTCGACCAGCAATTGCACGATGGTGCGTTCCGTCGCGGTCAAAGTCGAAGAACCGCCGCCCGAATTGCTCAGCGTCCAGTTCAGCATATCAAGGGTCCAGACCCCGTCTTTTTCCGGGTATTCAACCGCATCGTCATCTTTTTTGCCAACCCGGCGCAACAACGGGCGCAGGGCCGCCTCGATCACCGAAAGCGGGCTGTCTTTCGTCAGGTAAACATCCGCACCGGATTTGTACCCCGTAAGATGATGATCCATCCCCGCAAGGGATGTCAGCATCATGATGCCGCAATCAAGGTTGGCGCGCGCATATTTGGCCAATTCATAGCCATCGGCATCCGGCAGCATGATATCGAAAATGACCGCCGCAGGTGTTTTGGATTGCAGCGCGCGATGAAACGCTGCGCCGGTTTCACAACCGACAACATCAAAACCGCACATCTCGAGGTATTCGCACAAATCCCGATTAAGATCGGCATTGTCCTCGACCACGAAAACACAAGTCGCCATCGTTTCCTGACCCGCAGCCTTTTCCGGCTGTTCAACGCGCGCGTGCGCGCTGTATCCATTCATTCAACTTCGCCTTCGCTGTTTGCACGAAACCAACCATTTGCGCGATCTTCCTGATCGCAATTCTCTTTATCTTTAATGGTATGTGGCGATTGGGTAAAATCCGCAAGCCCCAAGCACGATCTGTCAGAAATTGCCAGATTCACCGGACCAAAAAAGACCCGCAATTCTGGCACCCGAAAATGCACCAGAACGGCGGGCCTTTTATAATTCGTTGTTCAAACCGGTCAACCTATACATCCATAGATTGCAGGCCAAAAACAGCTATACCATTGATGTCGCAGTCGCGACCGAAATCGACTGAACCGTGTCATGAACATCATGCACCCGGATCATCTGAACACCGTGCCGCCATCCATTGACCGCCGATGCAATCGATCCGCCCAGCCGCTCTTTCGGGGATGCTGCCGGATCAATCTTGCCGATAAATGATTTGCGCGACGTGCCCAGCAACACCGGGCATCCCAACCCATGAAAAATCGCCAGACGCGATAACAGTTCCAGATTGTGCGACAGCGACTTGCCAAAACCAATGCCCGGATCGACACAGATACGATCGCGCGCAATCCCGGCCCGTTCGCAACTTTCGATCCGGTCCAGCAGATAGTCATACACATCCAGAACCGCACAATCATATTGCGGGTTTTCCTGCATCGTGCCCGGTTCGCCCTGCATATGCATCAGCATCACGGGCCTTCCCGATGCCACGGCGACTTCCATCGACCGTTCATCGCCTTCAAGCCCGGTCACGTCATTGATGATCGCCGCACCGGCCTCAATCGCGGCCTCCATCACGCTTGCATGGCGGGTATCGATGGAAACGCAATGGCCGTCTTCGGCCAGGGCCCGGATCACCGGAACAACGCGGGCGATCTCGTCGGCTTCGGACACGGCTTCCGCCCCCGGCCGGGTCGATTCCCCGCCGATATCAAGGATGGATGCCCCCTGTGCCGCCAGGGCGCGCGCGCGCGCAATCGCCTGATCGGTGCTGTTGTAATCGCCGCCATCCGAAAAACTGTCCGGCGTCACATTGACAATGCCCATCACATGACAGGACGCCATATCAAGTCCGGCAAAATCGGCGCGTTTGGTTGTCAGACGGTTCAGGACATCATTGATTTCATCCACCCGCCCGGAATTCTGGACCCAGCCTTCAAGGGCCAGCAACGGCAGGATCATGCTTTCGGCACCGCCGCCGTCGCGACGGCGAATGATTTCAAGCGCGGAAAAGCCGCGCCGCGATCCGGCAAGTGGTAACGTATTGGGATCATCGGCATGGTCGATGAAACCGGTAGGTGCGTAATATAACGGTCCGTCAAAATCAGCAAAGCCCCGCACATCGGCGGGGCTTCGCAGGACCGATCCTTCGATCTTGTCCATCAGTCTCTTTCAGTTAGCTGCCCGGCTGTGGCTCCGGGGACAAATCCCCGCCACCTTCACCCGGGTTTTCCTTGCGCGCACCACCGGTGGTCGGAACCGTCGAACGGCGTCCGCCGCCCGCGTCCTTGCCACCACCATTGGAATGGCCCGCACGGTTGATTTCCTCACCGCGCAGAAGCGCATCGATTTCCTTGCCCGACAGGGTTTCGTATTCCAGAAGCCCCTTGGCAAGAACATGCAGATCGTCAAGATGCTCGGTCAGAACCCGCTTGGCGAAAACATAGGCCTCGTCGGAATAACGACGGACTTCCTCATCGATCAGCTGGGCTGTTTTTTCCGAAACATTCTTATGCTGGGCAACGCTGTGACCCAGGAACACTTCTTCCTGATTATCCACATATTTGACATTGCCAAGCTTGTCCGAAAAGCCCCATTCGGTCACCATCTTGCGCGCATACTGCGTCACCATATTGATGTCCGAAGATGCACCCGTGGTGACCTTGTCCTTGCCAAAGATGATTTCCTCGGCAACGCGGCCACCCATGGCAACCGCCAGGTCGGAAATCAGCTGTTCGTAGGATTTGGAAACCTGATCGCGTTCCGGCAGGCGCATCACCATACCCAGCGCACGACCGCGCGGAATGATGGTTGCCTTGTGGATCGGATCGGATGCCGGGGTATGCAGCGCAACAAGCGCATGACCACCTTCGTGATAAGCCGTCAGCTTCTTCTCGTCGTCGGTCATGATCATGGAACGGCGTTCCGCCCCCATCATCACCTTGTCCTTGGCGTTTTCAAAATCGGCCATGGTGACGACACGCTTGCCAAGACGGGCGGCAAGAAGCGCTGCCTCGTTGACAAGGTTTGCCAGATCCGCCCCCGAGAAGCCCGGCGTGCCACGCGCAACAGTGCGCAGGTCAACATCCGGTCCCAGCGGAACCTTGCGGGCGTGAACACCAAGAATACGTTCACGACCTTCAAGATCGGGGTTCGGTACAACAACCTGACGGTCAAAACGGCCGGGGCGCAGCAATGCCGGGTCCAGAACATCCGGACGGTTGGTTGCTGCCACAAGGATAACACCCTCGTTGGCCTCAAAACCGTCCATCTCGACCAGAAGCTGGTTCAGGGTCTGTTCGCGTTCATCGTTTCCGCCGCCAAGACCGGCACCACGATGGCGGCCAACGGCGTCGATTTCATCGATGAAGATGATGCACGGGGCGTTCTTTTTGCCCTGTTCGAACATGTCACGCACACGCGATGCGCCGACACCAACAAACATTTCCACGAAATCGGAACCCGAAATCGTAAAGAACGGCACATTGGCTTCACCGGCAATCGCACGTGCCAGAAGCGTCTTACCAGTACCCGGAGGTCCTACAAGAAGCATGCCTTTGGGAATTTTACCGCCAAGGCGCTGGAATTTCTGCGGATCGCGCAGGAAGTCGACGACTTCTTCAAGCTCGCCCTTGGCTTCCTCGATCCCGGCCACGTCTTCAAAGGTCACCCGACCGGATTTCTCGGTCAGCATCTTGGCCTTTGATTTGCCAAAGCCCATGGCCTTGCCGCCGCCGCCCTGCATCTGACGCATGAAGAAAATCCACACACCAATAATCAGCAGCATCGGGAACCAGCTGATCAGCGCGCTCATAAGCGGCGACAGGCTTTCTTCCGGCTGGGCAATAATACGAACGCCCTTGTCGTTCAGACGTTCGACAAGGCTCGGATAATCAGGGGTATAAACACTAACGGTCCGGTTATCGCGGGTTTGCGCTGTAAGAGTGTTGCCCTGGATCGTAACTTCTGAAATCTGGCCGCTGTCAACTTCGGCCAGGAAGTCCGAAAACGCCAGCGTTGACTGGCCGCTCCGTCCTGATGGCGACTGAAACAGGTTAAACAAAGCCACCAAAAGGATGGCTATGATAACCCACAGTGCGAGATTTTTTCCCATATTCATTCCAAGCTACTGATCGCAATTTGTGTTCGCCATGACGCGCAATCGCCCTGCGCACGGCCTGACCATCAGATAATGATAAGGTACCTTTACGCAAGTAGGACGTCGGGTTTCGGCGACGATTTAAACCCACTTTCCCACAAAGGTGTCGGGGGTGCAAACCGCCATCGCATGCCGATTGCGTTTTCTACCCCCATCGGGGCCGTGCGGCAACCGGCGGCGGATAATACGTCGGAAATGCCTGAAACCTCAAGCCCGCCAACGGAAAGCAGAACTTCTTTATCATAAAGTGCGGGTATGGATGCAAGGGCCGCGCGCGGCAAATGATCAACAAATGGCGCGATTTTGCCAATGGCGGCCCGAAAGGCGCGCGTGTGAAACGCATCACAAGCCGACAGCGGCGCAATCACAAACCGCCCCAAATCACCGTAATCCGCGGTTGCCCCCGCGCCATGATCTGCGAAAAACAGCTCGAACCGATTGTCCCAACGCTGTCCGAAACCATCGCGCATCAAATCGGCATCAATGCGAACCGGATGGGCATCCACGCGCCCGATCTCTCGATAAACCAGCAAAATGCCCCCCCGGCGATGCAACACGCATCCACCCAGACTGACCCGCGCATCTTCCTTCTCGTTGATTTGCAGCAGGGCCGCCGTCAACGCGCCCAGTGCCGGCATATAATTTTCCCCGCCAACCACCCGGACAATATGCCCAAGGCCATAGCGTGCGGTTACTTCATCACCGCCAGCATCCTGCCATTTCGAATAATCGATACGCGCAATACCGCAATTTGCAATCTGCACCGCCGATGCCAGAAGATCGGCAATCCGGTATTCCGCGGTCTGGCGTGCATCGGCACCGCTTTGAACCGTCTCTTTTTTCGGGTCGTCCATCATCGGGTTGTGTCTGATGCGCACGCGCTCAAAACGGACATTGCGGTTGGACGGGTCTTCGATCCAGTCCTGCTGGCGGGTCCGAAGCGTTGCAATCAGATCAACCTTGGCCACGGGCAACAAAGGCCGCAACACTCTGGCATTGCGCAGATAACGCCGCGCCGCCATCCCGGCCCGGCCGATCACGCCACTCTCGCGCTGTTGCCGCATCACAAGCGTTTCATGCTGATCATCGCGATGATGGGCGACCAAAAGGTGCAGGATGCCCATTTCCCCCAACGCGCGGTCCAGCAGGTCATAGCGGGCCTTGCGCGCCGCTTCCTGAATACCACTTTGCGGTTTGGCCCCGTCCCAGCGCAAAATACGATGATCAATGCCATGTTTTCGAAGCTGCTCCCCAACCCGGATCGCTTCTTCTGCCGCCTCCGCACGCAGGCCGTGATCAACCGTGATGGCGGTCAATTCGCCGCCCTTTGCCCCGCACCATTCATGCGCCAGTAACGCCAACGCCATGCTGTCCGCGCCCCCCGAAACCGCCACGGCAATTTTCGGCCGATCTTCAAACGGGCCAAAAACATTCATCAGGCGCGAAAAGACAACGGCGTCCAATGGGGTTCCATCGGACGCCGGATCGGGATTGATCATATTTTCCGGTTGGTCTGCCATCAGACTGCCATCAGGAACAGCCGCGGTTCTTGCGTTCCTGACGGGCACGGTCAAGCACGACCGCCGACGCATTCGGGAAGTTTGAAATCAGATGGCCAAATGTCGTGCAGGCATCGTCCTTCTTGCCCAGATTGCCAAGCGACATGCCAAGTTTAAGCAGGTTATCGGCCGCCTTGCTGCTATCGGGATAGGTCTGGAAACCTTCGGTAAACGCGACAGCCGCCTGATCATACTGTTCGCGAACATAAAACG
Organism: Thalassospira permensis NBRC 106175; assembly: GCF_000714555.1. Taxonomy (NCBI): domain Bacteria; kingdom Pseudomonadati; phylum Pseudomonadota; class Alphaproteobacteria; order Rhodospirillales; family Thalassospiraceae; genus Thalassospira; species Thalassospira permensis. Next base: position 100,770 of record NZ_AUNC01000005.1, read on the forward strand.
TTTCGCCAAGCCAGTATTGCGCATTACCGGCCAATGCATTGTCCGGATGGCTTTTGACAAACGCGGCAAGGGCGGTTTCCGCCGCCGCAAAGTTCTGTTTGCGCAAAAGATCAAAAGCATAACGATACTGTTCTTCCGGTGTCCCGGCCGGAAGGGCACCACCGCCACCAGATGCGACCGCGGCAGGTGCCTGCCTACCTGCCCCTGTATTGGATGGGCCGGACGGAACAGAGGGCGGCGAACCTTCATTCTCGATCACACCGAACAATTGGGTACCACGGTCATCAACCCGTTGCCCCGTACCGGCGGTATTTGGTTGGGCATTCGATGCGCTCGCACCGTTTGCCGCGGCCCCGGCCGCTGCCGACGGGGCAACAGCACCGGTCTGCGTGCCACCAGCATTGGCGCCGCCTTCAAGTTGACCAAGGCGGAAATCAACATCGGAAACCAGACGATCAAGGCGATCTTCAATCTTGCGAATGCGGAAGTCGAATTCTTCGATCTGGCCGGTAAGCTGGGTCACCGCGCGTTCGATCTCGTTGATCTGAACCTGCTGGCGCGCCGCGGCCGGACTTCCATCACTTGAACCACCATCGGCAACACCACCCGAAGGAACACCCTCGCGGTAGACATAACGCTGCAACAGATCAAGATCCTTGCGCAGCTGTTCGACCTGACGGGTCATGTTGGATTCTTGCGCCCGTACCGGTGTACCGCCAGGAACAGTCATCCCCAGCAGCGCCGCGACGGCAAACACCGACAAATAGCCGACCGGGCGACGGCGCAGCGCCCCCTGTTTTCCCCCAACGGTTGGTGAATGCGCCGCCGCGGAAATCTGGTGCGGCAGGGCGTCATTGCGATAACCGGTTTTCGGGCCAACTCGGATCATTTTCGGGTCCTTCGTCGTAATTTCGAACATCACATTCCCAGTATCATCAAGGAACATCCAGGGTCAGAACCCCTTAATTTGGTTGAAATGGTCAATCAGATTTGTGCGGATACGCGAAGCAAAATCGCAGGAAGATATATATCTTTCAAGGTTTTGCGACAAAGTAGCCCGTGCAAATCTGATTGATCCGAAGGACAGGTGTTATATTTGCGAAATCCAAGGAAAAGCCCGCGGTGCGGGTTGGCATCCCGGACGAGGGATTTGACGTCGGAGTTCGCAAATATAACACCTGCCATTCCAATCAAATTAGGGGGTTCTGACCCTATGTTGCAACATTTTGAGGCGGCAAAAATAAGGCGCCTGTCCCTTTCGGAACAGGCGCCTTGAAATTCAGGCTTTCACCTGCACGCGCTTAACGGATAACCGAAACAGAGCGGCGGTTTTTAGCCCAGCTTTCTTCGTCGTGGCCAAGCGCGACCGGACGTTCTTTACCATAAGAAATGGTTTCGACACGTGACGGATCGATGCCAAGCGCAACGAGGTAATCTTTCACGGAGTTCGCGCGACGCTCACCCAGTGCAAGGTTGTATTCACGGGTACCGCGTTCGTCGGCATGACCTTCGACAACCACTTTGTACTGCGGGTATTTTTTCAGCCAGGCAGACTGAAGTTCCAGCGTACGGCGTGCTTCGCCCGACAGGTCATATTTGTCGAAGCCAAAGAATACGCGATCGCCAACATTAACCGCGAACCATTCCGGGCTGCTTTCCGAAAGCGTGCTCGAAGTGGAAGACGGCTGATTGGTGGTCGAAACACCTTCGCCAGCAGAAGTTGCCGAGCTGTCAGGTGCGGTTTCACAGGCAGCCAGAAGTGCGGCAGCAGCAAAAACACTCAGAATCCGAAGTTTCATTTAAGTTTTCCCCTTAACACCGGACGCATTCGCCCGATTGTGGTGTTTTCCATGTCTCGCGACACCGAAAATGCCCGCGATTAATGCGAATCGCATTCAGTGCTTCGCGATGACTATACTCTTGAGATATCAGGGAATCAAGGGTGACCATGCCGGATCCGATCCATCCGCCGGTGTCACGATCTCACGTTCGTTAAAACCGGTCAAATCGATCGAATACAGACGATAGCGATCCTTGGTCCCGTCCCTGGACGGGTGCTGGCGGTGATACATCAACACTCTTCCGTTCGGTGCCCATGTCGGGCCTTCGACAAGGAAGCCCTCGGCCAAAAGCCGCTCTCCACTGCCATCTGGACGCATGACACCGATATAGAACCGACCTCCTTGTGACTTGGTGAATGCGATCAGGTCACCGCGTGGCGACCAGACCGGTGTGGCATAAAGACCACCACCGAAACTGATGCGCTGGACACCGCTTCCATCCGCATTCATCACGTAAAGTTGCTGTGATCCGCTACGGTCCGAGTTGAACGTAATTCGCGAACCATCAGGAGAATATGACGGCGATGTATCAACTGCAGGATGCCGCGTCAATTGGCGTTTTTCGCGCGTACGCAGATCCAGCTGGTAGATTTCACTATTGCCGTCCAAAGCCTGGGACATCACCACGGAATTGCCGTCTGGGGCAAAACGCGGGGCAAAGGTCATGCCCGGGAAATCGCCAAGCAATTCAAGCTCGCCGGTATCGATATCCAGAACATAGACACGTGGTTTATCGTTGAAATACGACATATAAACCACTTCCTGGGCCGTCGGAGAAAAACGCGGGTTCAGAACAAGAAACTTGCCGTCCGACAGGAAACGGTGGTTCGCACCGTCCTGATCCATGATGGCAAGCCGCTTGACGCGTTTATCGCCCGGGCCCGATTCGGAGACATAAACGATACGGGTATCGAAATAACCCGATTCCCCGGTAATGCGTTTATAGATCTCGTCGGCAATCTTGTGTGCGATACGCCGCCAGTTGTTCGGCTGGGTGCGATAGGCCACCCCTGCCATCTGGTTTTCAGCCAGAACATCCCAAAGGCGGAATTCGACACGCAGAAGCCCGTTCGGTTCGGTAACAACCCGGCCATTGACAAGTGCCTGCGCATTGATCGCGCGCCACTCGGCAAAGTTCGGATTGACCGCCAGCGAACTGGCACTCTGGATAAAGGCTTTTTCGTCAATTGGCGCAAACAGACCCGATCGCGCCAGATCGGCACTGATCACCGACGTGATGTTCTGACCGACTTCGGTTTCCGAAACACCTTCACCCGGGAAACGGGTAACGGCAATCGGCATCGGTTTGACTTCACCCCGGGTGATGTCGATACGGAGTTCGGCATGCGCCGGTGCCGAGGGTACAACGGCCAGGCCAGCGACAACGGCAAGGGCACACAGTCCGGCCAGACTGCGTGTAACCCAATCTCGTTTTGATGCGTTGGTCTTGATGGTCATCCTGCCTCGCTATTTTCCACGCGTTTTGAGGGACTTATGATTTTATTCATTACAGGCCCAGCATTTCACGCATGTCAAAATTGAACGTGAATGTGCGCCACATTTCGTATTTATCCAGCGGCAGTTTCAGGGGACTGCATTGTGGATTTTGCACAGCTCGAAGAGCACTTTCTGCAATCGCACGACGAGAAGGATCGCCGCCAATCTCCCCGGAGTTGCTGATTTGTGCCTTTTGTACTGTTCCGTCTGGCCTTGCAACAACATGTATTTCGACCGCAAAGTTCCCGGCTTCCTTGGCTCCGGCCGGTGGGCTCCAGCAGCGTTCGATCTGTCTTTTGACGGCGTCAAGCTCGCTCATAGTCAAACGCGCGTCCAGACGGGTCGCAACCACCTCGCTTGCATTGTCTTCGGGCGTATCTTCCGGTGTATCCTGTGGTGTCGGCTGTGCGCTCGGTTCGGTTTTGCGCACATCCTTCAGAATATCGGCAAGTGTCCGCTTCGGCTCCGGGTCGGGCTGCTTCTTCGGTTCGGGCTTCGGTTCCGGCTTTGGCTCTGGCTTTTTGGCCTCAACCGGCTTTGGTTTCGGCTTTTCCGGGGTCGGGGTCGGGTCCTTCTTCACTTCCGGTTTCGGAACGGGTTTGGGTTCCGGTTTCGGCTGTGGTTTGGGCTCGACCTTCGGCTCCGGTTTCGGCTCAGGCTTCGGTTCCGGTTTGGGCTCTGGCTTTGGCGCAGGCTTGGGTTCCGGTTTCGGGGTCGGTTTGGGTTCCGGCTTCGGAACCGGCTTTGGCTCTGGCTTTGCAACCGGTTTCGGTTTCGGCTTTTCTTCGGCTTTCGGCTTTGGCAGCGCCTTGGTCGGAGCAGCCGAGAATTCATCGACTGTCACCACCTCGACCGAAATCGATTGCAGTTCCAGCGGCGTTTCCTCGAACAGTTCCGGCAAGCCTAACCAGGCAATCAGAAAGATCACCAGGTGGGCTGCCAGAGAAATCAGAACACTGCGAAACATGTCGGTTTACTTGCCCTTTGCGGGCAGCTCCGCGATCAGCGCAACTTTGCTAAACCCGGCCTCGTTGATCAGGCCCATGACTTCCATCACACGGCCATAATCAATTGCCCGGTCACCGCGCACGAAAATACGGGTATCGCGTTTATTCTCGGTAATGGCCGAAAGCTTTTCGACCAGCGTGTCCTGGGCGACTTCACTGTCCATGATATAAAGAGTGCCATCCCCCGTGACCGATACGACAAGCGGTTCGTCCTGGCCGGTCATCGGGGCGGCCGATGTTTCCGGCAGGTCCACTTCGACACCGACCGTCATCAAAGGTGCCGCCACCATGAAAATCACCAGCAGAACAAGCATCACGTCAACCATCGGGGTGACGTTGATGTCGCTCATGGCGCGGCGGCGGTTGCTGCGGCGACCGCGGCGGCGTCCTCCGCCGGATCCGGATGCGAGTTGAGCGCCCATATCAGTCTCTCGCGTCGTCAAGCTGGCGTGACAGGATCGACGTGAACTCGTCAACAAACGCTTCAAGGCGATTGCCATACCGGTTCAGGTCACTGGAAATCTTGTTATAGGCCACCACCGCCGGAATTGCCGCGACAAGGCCCATCGCCGTTGCAAGCAGTGCCTCGGCAATCCCCGGTGCGACAACCGCAAGCGACGTATTTTTCGACGCCGCAATCGCCTGGAAGGAAACCATGATCCCCCAAACCGTCCCGAACAGGCCGACAAACGGTGCGGTCGAACCAACAGACGCAAGGAAGGTCATATAACGTTCAACCCGGTCCATTTCACGGCCCAGCGTGATTTCCATCGACCGTTCCAGGCGCTGCTGAAGGCGGGCGCGCATTGTTTCGCCCTTGACCCCGCGCGCGTTCGAACGACGCCATTCGCGCATTGCCGAAACGAAAATCGCCGACATCGGATCGCGCGGCTGATCAGCAATTCGGTCATACAGGTCTTCAAGCGATCCGCCCGACCAGAAGGCTTCTTCAAACGTGTTTGCCTGGGCGCGCAATTTGCGCAACCGGATCAGCTTTTCAATGACAATTGCCCAGACCCAAACCGATGCCAGCATCAGCCCGATCATCACCGTTTTGACGACAATCCCGGCCTGCATGAACAGACCCCACATGGACATGTCATGGGCCATGACCGACTGCCCCAGCGTTACCGCGTCGACCACCTGATTTTCCATATTCTCTTCAGTCCTCGTTCACATCCAGATAGGTTGCGTAAGCCGTTCTCAATTCATCGGGCATCCGTTGCGCCCGTAACTCTTGCAGCGACACGCAGGCGAGATATATCTCGATAACCACGAGCACCTCGTCGTCCCGCATGATCTTCTGTTCGAATCCCAGCGACGCGCCCCCCAGTTTGATCAGGCGAGTATCCACAATCAGCCTGTCTTCCAACCGGGCCGCCCGACGAAAATCGAGCGTACAGTGTCGAACGGCTATGGCAACTTTGTGGCGCTCTGCAAGGCTACTATTGCTAACGCCCAACAGGTTAAGCATCGCTGAACGCGCCCGCTCGGCAAAGGCGAGATAGTTGGCGTGATATACAATTCCACCTGCGTCGGTATCCTCGTAAAACACCATTAACGGGAAAATATGCCGCTTGCCCTCGATATGACCGAGCAGGCTGTTTTCGCGCTTATCCGTCATTCCTCTGTCCCGTCTGCGGCCTTGGTCGCGCGCTGATCAAACAGGTCCGCCAACGGCACACCATTGCCTTCGCGCGGCGGCACCAGCCCAAGATGTTTGTATCCCTTGATGCCCAGCATACGGCCCCGCGGGGTGCGCTGTATCAATCCCTGCTGCAACAGATACGGCTCGATCACGTCTTCAATCGTGTCACGTTCTTCCGACAGGGCGGCTGCCAGCGTATCGACACCAACCGGCCCGCCGCCGTAATTCCCGGCAATACAGTTCAGATAACGGCGGTCCTGGCTATCAAGGCCAAGATTATCGACCTCAAGCCGCGTTAGCGCCGCATCAGCGATGAATTTATCGACCGGCGATTTTCCGGCAACCACCGCAAAATCACGCACCCGGCGCAACAGCCGCCCGGCAATACGTGGTGTTCCCCGTGACCGGCGGGCAATTTCCATCGCCCCTTCACGCGTCATATCGAAACTCAGCAACCGCGCACCGCGCGCCACGATCTCGACCAGCTCTTCGGGCTCATAGAATCGCAACCGCAACGGAATACCAAACCGGTCACGAAGCGGCGTGGTCAGAAGCCCCGACCGTGTCGTTGCCCCGACAAGCGTAAAGGGCGGCAGATCAATCCGCACCGAACGTGCAGCCGGTCCCTCGCCGATGATCAGATCAAGCTGGAAATCTTCCATCGCCGGATACAGGATTTCCTCGACCGCCGGGTTCAGGCGATGGATTTCATCAATAAACAGAACGTCGCGCGGCTGAAGATTGGTCAGAAGGGCAGCAAGATCACCGGCCTTGGCAATCACCGGGCCGGACGTCGCCCGGAAACCGACGCCAAGCTCGCTGGCAACAATCTGCGAAAGCGTGGTTTTGCCAAGACCGGGGGGACCGAAAAACAGCACATGATCCATGGCTTCCTCGCGCCCCCGCGCCGCCTGGATAAAGACATCCAGATTTTCGCGCACTTCTTTCTGACCGGTAAAATCGTCCAGCCGACGCGGGCGCAAAGAGCCGTCCTGATAATCTTCCTCGCGGCGTTCCCCGCTAAGCAAACGGTCTTCTTCCTCGCTCACGCGCTAAGCTCCTTCAGTCCCAGACGGATCAGGGTATCAAGTGTCTTGTCCTCACCGGCCTGCTGGGCGGCCTTGCCAACCGCACCAAATGCCTCGGATCGGCCATAGCCCAGATTAACCAGCGCTGAAACCGCATCGGCCAGAACCGCGCCATCATCGACAACCGGCGCGGCATCGGCTGTGTCGATACTCACATCAGCAACCGGTTTGGCCGATTTTGCAGATTTTTTTGACGAAGTTGCGGCAGGCGGTGCCACAGGTGCCGCCGGGGCCGCAACCGGGCCAAGGTTAAGGCGCGACGCCTTGTCTTTAAGCTCACCCACAACACGGGTCGCCACCTTCGGGCCAATCCCCGGCGCCCGGCAAAGGGCCGTGGTATCCTGCGCGGCAATCGCACGCAAAAGATCGGTCGGGCTTAAAACCGACAAAAGGGCCAGCGCAACCTTGGCCCCCACCCCCTGAACCGTCGTCAAAAGGGCAAACCACTGCTTTTCGGCGTTATCGGCAAAACCATAAAGATGAATGTGATCTTCGCGGACATGGGTTTCGATCATCAAGCCCGCCTCGCCGCCTTTTGGCGGCAGCATGGTCAATGTTCTGCGCGATGCAAAAACAAGGTATCCGACCCCGTTCACATCGATGATGACACTGTCCTCGCCAATGAAATCGACAATTCCGCGAAGTTTTGCGATCACCTGTATTTTCTCCCCGGTCCGGCTGTTATCCCCGCAAGCGCGCGGGTTCCGGCATGTTGTGCATGACAAATCGCAACCGCCAGTGCATCGGCCGCATCTGCGCCATGGATCTGACATCCCGGCAGCAGGGTGGATACCATCATTTCAACCTGCTGCTTGGCCGCATGACCCGCACCCACCACCGTCTTTTTGACGGCATTGGGTGTATATTCCGTTACCGGAATGCCACAACGTGCCGGCGCAAGCAGCGCGACACCGCGCGCCTGCCCCAGTTTAAGCGTCGAAACAGGGTTTTTGTTAACGAAGGTTTCCTCAACCGCGGCCTCATCGGGCGTCCAGGCCGCAATCACGTCCATAAGCCCGCTATGAAGCTGATCAAGCCGTTCCGCCAGCGATAGCGACTGTGTCGAGGTCACGACACCATTGGCAACATGACGCATCCGGTTGTCTGTAAGGTCGATCACCCCCCAGCCAGTGCGTTGAAGACCGGGATCGATACCTAGAACCCTGACCACGTCGCCTCACCTTATTATCATAAGCAAAATAAAATACGCCCGTCATTCAAAAGGGAATGACGGGCGTAAGCAAGCGTAATCAGTTATCAAGCGCAGCAGCGATCTCGTCGGTCCAGTTAACGTTGGTCCAGACATTCTGGACATCGTCGTTATCTTCAAGCGCATCAACAAGCTTCATGATGCTCTGTGCCTGATCGATGCTGATGTCGGCTTCGGTCACCGCGCGGAAGACAAGCTTCGCACTTTCCGGGTCCCCGAACTTCTCGGTCAGCGCTTCACGCACATTGTTAAGCTCTTCGATCTCGGTTTCGATGACGTGGCTCTCATCATCCGATTCCACGTTTGCAGCCCCCGCTTCAAGGGCGGCCTCAAACATTTCATCCGCACCGGCCTTGTCGGCCGGATAAACGATTTCGCCAAGACGGTTGAACATGAAACCGACCGAACCGGTTTCACCAAGGTTGCCACCGCTTTTGGCAAATGCGGCACGCACTTCGGATGCGGTACGGTTGCGGTTATCCGTAAGCGCCTCGACGATCACGGCAACACCGGCCGTCCCGTAACCCTCGTAACGGACCTCTTCATAATTGTCGCCCTCGCCTGCACCGGTCGCCTTTTTAATCGCGCGATCAATGTTGTCTTTGGGCATGTTCTGAACACGCGCGGCGGCAATCGCTGCACGCAGACGCGGGTTGCTGTTGATATCATCACTGATTTTCGCCGAAACCGTGATTTCACGGGCGAGTTTGGTGAAGATTTTGGCGCGCTTTTTATCCTGCGCGCCTTTGCGGTGCATGATGTTCTTAAATTGGGAATGGCCGGCCATAACCTGAAACCTGTATTCTTTTCGTGTTGTCGATCAGTGCAAATCGGGCACCGGCCGGTAACTGCGGGATCTTCCCGGGCAGACCGGTCTCGCGATGATTGCGCGCCAGTCCGGCGGACCGAACCGGACCGGACAAACTGACAGGCAGAAATTTCGACCGCTCCTATATCCTGTTTGCGCTTCAAGGTCCAGCTATCCGTCATCTGCCCGCATTCATCAACCGGCGCGCACCGAAACCGCGGGCGCATCACCTCTGATTTATACAACTTATGGATTTAACCGTGATTTTTTGTCGCAGAACTGCTTACGCCTTGCAGTTCTGTGAATAATATTTCAATAATGTCCCTTAATAAGAAAAAATAACTCTAAAGTATAACTCTTCGGGGGTTACGAACTGGGCGACGAAAAGAACAAAACACCCGTTGCCTGATCCAAGAAACCCGGACGGACACAGAAGCCGCTCGGGGAAAACAGCACAAGAAGGTAGGACAGAATGGGAATTAAGTTCGGGGTCCAAAGCAAACTTCTGATATCGTTTGCATTGGTCGGATTGATGGCGGTGGTTTCTGCCGTTGTGGGTGCCGTGTCTTTCAACAAGTTCGGCGAAGCTCTGACCACCATTACAGAAGAAAAACTGCCGCCGATCGCTGCGGCACAGCAACTGGCGACCGAAAGCGCGGAAATCGTCGCGATTGCGCCGCGCATCGTCGCATCCAATTCCACAGATGAAGAACTGGCCATCAAGGAAGAACTTGATTTCCGCCTGCTGGAACTGGTCAACAAGATCAACGAAATCGAATCAACCGGCTTCATGCCCGACGTGATTGCCACGATCAATGACAACCGCATTCAGTTGCAGGACACCCTTGGTCAGTTGCACACCGTCACCCAGGAACGTTTTGCCATTTCGACCGAAAAGGCCGAAAAACTAAGCGAGTTCCAGGACCTTGCAAAACGCTATGGCGATACGCTGAAACCGGTTCTGTCCTATACTCAGAATGACATCGCGCAGGGCAACGCCTATGCGCAGTCATTAAAGGACGACCCGTCCGCCAAATACACGGCAAGCACCGAAGAAGTCGTTGAAAACTTCATCAAGATGAACGAGGCCATCAGCGCACGTTCACCGGTTCTGGAAATCGAACGTCTTGGTTCGTCTGCTGCCAACATGATCATCGCGTCAACCACCGAAACGCAGGCCGTGCGTCTGTCGATCATTCCGGTGCGTATTCGCGGCACCTATGCCGATGCACTGGCCGCCCTTGATTCCATCGGGAACGAGCGCCTGAAGAACTTCTATGTCGAACTGATCGACAAGATGCAGAAGCTCTCGGTCGGGGATGACAGCCTGCCGGAGCTTCGCAAACGCGAACTTGCCGCCGCCGAAGAAAGCCAGCGTCTGGTCATCCAGAGCGGTGAATACGCCAACGCAATGCGCAGCGGCGTTTCCGAACTGGTCGCCGCCCTGAACTCCGAAGTCGATGACGCCGCCACACAGGCAAAAGTCGTCGAAAAACAGAGCCTGACGGCACTGGCCGTTGTCGCCATCGCCGCCATCCTGATCTCGCTGATCATTTATGTGGTCTATGTCCGTGGCAACCTTCTGCGCCGTCTTGCCGGTCTGCAAACCACCATGGTGACACTGGCCGATGGCAATCTTGATATCGACGTCCCGGTCAAGGGCAATGACGAAATCACCGCTATGGGCCGCGCGGTCGAGGTGTTCAAGGACAACGCCCTTAAGGTGCGCGAACTTCAGGCCGAAGAAGAACGCCTGAACCGTGAACGCAACGAAGCGCTCCGTGACGAGCTGCTTGGCCTTGCCGACACCCTGCAAAACGAAGTCGAAAGTGCGGTTGGTGAAATCGCCGCCCTCGCCGAACAGCTTCAG
>NZ_AUNC01000006.1:0-108942 GCF_000714555.1 Thalassospira permensis NBRC 106175
CGGCCCTGCAAAAGGCCGCGTTTTTTTTGTGTTTTGAAAGGTCTGCGGTGCTGCTTATCCACGCGCCAGAAGATCAATCAGGCTGGATGTATCCCAACGGTTTCCTCCACGCTCCTGAACCTGCGCATAGAATTGATCAACAAGCGCGGTTACTGGCAGGCGCGCGCCATTGCGCTTCGATTCTTCAAGGCAGATCCCAAGATCTTTACGCATCCAGTCAACGGCAAAGCCAAAGTCAAACTTGTCTTCGACCATTGTCTTGCCTCGGTTTTCCATCTGCCAGCTGCCAGCGGCACCTTTCGAAATCACATCAAGAACCTTTTCCATATCAAGGCCAGCCTTGCGACCGAAATTCACACCTTCGGAAAGACCCTGAACAAGGCCTGCGATGCAAATCTGATTCACCATCTTGGTCAGTTGGCCCGATCCGCTTCCACCCATCAGCTTGCAGGAGCGGGCAAACGCGTCAATAACCGGTGCCGCGCGGTCAAATGCCGCCTGATCACCGCCGCACATGACGGTAAGAATGCCGTTTTCAGCACCCGCCTGTCCGCCCGATACGGGGGCATCGATAAAGGAAACACCAGCATCTTTGGCGGCCGCATATAGTTCGCGGGCGACATCGGCTGATGCTGTTGTGTTGTCAATCATCACAGCATTTTTTGCCGCCCCGGCAAGAGCTCCGGTATCGCCGAGGACGACGCTTCGCAGATCGTCGTCATTGCCAACGCATATAAAAACAAATTCTGCCCCGTTAGCGGCTTCGGCCGGGGTAGGGGCGGATTTTCCGCCATATTCGCCCGCCCATTTATCTGCTTTTGCGGCGGTGCGGTTGAAAACAGTAACGTCGTGCCCTGCCTTTTGCAGGTGGCCGGCCATGGGATAGCCCATGACGCCCAGCCCAATAAATGCACATTTTGCCATTTCGTGCCTCCCGTGTAATTGGTGTTACCAGTAAAGGAGGCCACCTTGCGAATGTCAATGCAAGGGAATGTCACGGAGACAATGTTTCCACGATCCGGAATACATATCGGTCATATCTCAGTCGTCGAGTGCCAGTTCCTCGCTTACGGTGTGGATGATCCGGCGATCATAGGTCAGAAGTTCTGATCGTTTCCCCGGATATTCGAACTGGGACAGGTAATACCGGATGGCATTGACGCGCGCACGTTTCTTGTCATCGGATTTGACAATGATCCAAGGACTGTCGGTGGTCGAGGTATGGAAAAACATCTCGGTCTTTGCTTCGGTGTAGGCATCCCAAAGATTTTGCGATGCCAGATCAACCGGGCTTAGTTTCCATTGTTTAAGCGGGTCTTGTTTGCGCTGATCAAACCGGCGCGCCTGTTCTTTTTTACTGACCGAAAAATAGAACTTGGTCATGTGAATGTCGGAACGGATCAGCATGCGCTCGAGCGCCGGGACCGATTGCAGGAATTCGCTGACTTCGAACATGTTGCAGAATCCCATGACACGTTCAACCATCGCCCGGTTATACCAGGACCGGTCAAACAGGACGATTTCGCCGCCAGATGGCAGATGTTCAACGTAGCGCTGGAAATACCATTGAGTCAGTTCCCGGTCATTCGGTTTCCCGAGCGCAACCACACGTGCGCCACGCGGGTTCAGATGTTCTGTGAAGCGTTTTATCGTGCCACCTTTTCCAGCGGCATCGCGGCCTTCGAAAATCACCAGTGATTTGATGTTCTCAGCCTTAACCCAGTTTTGCAGCTTCAGAAGTTCGATATGCAATGGCGCAATGAGTTCAAGATACTGTTTGCCATGCATCTTTTTCACGCGTGCTTTGGGATCGGCGTCGATGTCAGGCGGGACATAGTCTCCGGGGGTATCTGATTCCGGGGAAATGCTTTTCTTTGACGGGCGATCATCAAGGCGATCCATCGTCATGCTTTCAGCATCAAGTAAAAAACGATCGCGGGCTTCGCTATCAAGACTGGAAAGATCGGGATGCTGTTTCGAAGCCCTGCGGCTGCGCGCCGTATTTTTCACCGCCTTGCGGATCGAATTGTCACCGCTTTCCGTCTTTTTCGTCGGGTTGTCTTTCTGTTTCGCCGCCATACTGTAGATGCCCTGCAACTTTAATGGGAAATTACAGTGACATAAATGCGCCATGATCGAAAGGGGGCGCAAGGAGGTAGATCAAATCCGGTTCACGGATAGGATTTCGATCATGGCGCAGGTGGGGCAATGTCAAAGCGGATAGGATTTCCGGTATTCGGCCTCGGCATCACTTCGCGACAGACCGATATCAGAAAGCTGGGCGTCACTTAGCCGCATGAGAGCACGGCGCTGTGCGCGTTTGGCAAGCGTATCCGCGATTGTGCTGAATACTGTGTTGATAACGTTTTGCAGCGATGTGGTTGGCGGGTTTGTGGCTCTGGTGTTGGTGTGGCCAGAAGGCGTCTGGCAATATGCATGTGCCATAATCGTTCTCCTGAATTGAGTTCTTCTAATGGAGGTTACGTTTGTTGAAGCCATACTCCTCTTAAATCAGGTAGGTGACAAACGAGTATTTCTCGGGTTATGTATTAGATTATCTAATGATTGTGGATTTGAGGCGAACATGCGCTTACCCCCATTGCAGTCTTTGCGTGCCTTCGATGCCGCTGCGCGACATTTGAACTTTACCCGCGCTGCCGAGGAACTTTTTGTTACCCAAGGGGCGATCAGTCAGCAGATCCGTCAGCTCGAAGAATATCTTGGATTTCGTTTGTTTTTCCGTTTGCCAAGGCGGTTGCAACTGACCGAGGAGGGGGATCGTCTGGCGCGGGCAACGTTTGAAGGCTTTTCACGCATCGCAGGCGAAATCGACAGCCTTCGCGCTGTGGAAGAAGCCGGTGTTGTTACCGTCAGCGTATTGCAATCTTTCGCTGTCAAATGGCTGGTGCCGCGGCTTGGGCATTTTCGTGAAGCACATCCTGATATTGATGTTCGCATCCACGCTGATGATCGATTGGTTGATTTCCGCAATGAAGGTATTGATCTTGCTGTTCGTTTCGGCCGAGGCCGGTATCCCAATCTTTATACCGAACTGCTGATGCGTGATGAAGTTTTCCCGGTTTGCAGCCCGGATTATCTGGCATCAAGTCCGTCGCTGAACCGGCCTGCGGATATTGCCGGTCATCAGCTTCTGCATGACGCCACATCGCATATTGAGCAACCGCGCGCTGCGGATTGGCAATTCTGGCTGGAAGGTGTCGGGGTTAAGGGAATTGATTTGCGACGCGGGCTTCGTTTCAATTCCGGCGACATGGTCATTCAGGCAGCCCTGATGGGGCACGGGGTTGGCATGGCGCGAACCAGTCTTGCCGCGCAGGACCTGAAAGCCGGTTTGCTTGTTCGCCCATTTCCGCAAACTGTTGCGTCAAGTTACGCCTATTATCTGACCTGTCCCGAGGAAAACCTGAACCGGCCGCGTGTACAATCCTTTATTCGCTGGCTGAAGGACGAAGTTGCCGCAACCCTCAAGGATATCGAGGAAAACCAGCCGGCCTTGACTGTCATCACCCCCGATCCGGGAAAATCGTAATCCGGCTCAGAGAAGGCCGAGCTCGCGCAATTCATCTGCCATGTCTTCGGGAAGTGCTTCTGCGCCACCGGCCTGCTTTTCATCCGGCGGACATTTGTCTTCTGAAAGGTAACGCCACCCCTGAAAGGCGCGGTGCGGCCATGTGCGAGTTTCGAAAAGTTCTGGGTCCAGGACGATGCGGCAATGCTTGATGCCTTCATCGTCAATGAATTCTTCCAGATCGACAATGCGCTGACGTGCGCGAATTGCCCCCTTGATCACCCAATAGATCGATCCGCCGGCCAGTATTTCCGCTTTGCGTTTCGGAGTCATTCGGGTGGTATGATAAATTCGTCCATGAAGGTTCCCGAAATAGGCCTGCCATTGGCGCAGGGTTTCGGGGCTTTCCGTACCAACACTTAGTTTGATCAGATGGAGGGGCATGGTTTGGTCATGTTCTTTCAGGCGAGATAGGATGTTATCTGACCTAGAAGTCATGGGGAATTTGGTCAAGTGCTGAGTATTAATAACATTAATAATTTGTATTTTTATGTATTTCACAAAAAAACTTGACCAATAGTCGGTAATCATCCAAATTCTGGTGCAGAAAATGTCCATAGACAGGACATCACCAGAGAGATTTACAGGCTGAGAGAACCGAATGTCCCTGCAAGTTGTCACGGCAAACCGTCTTGGTGACGGGTTGGTGGTTTTCCTGACCGCGGAAGGCGGTTGGAGTGAAGACATCAATCAGTCTCGCGTTGCCGACGGAAAAGAGGCGGGTGACGCCTTGCTGGCAGAGGCCAGTGCACCTGAGCTCGATACTGTCATTGTCGGACCTTATCTGATTGAGGTGGAACAACAGGACGGTGGACTGGTTCCGACAAAATACCGTGAAGTTCTGCGCACCAAGGGTCCCAGTGTGCGGCAGGATCTCGGCTATCAGGCCGGGTAAGGAGAGGATACGTCATGTATCGCTATGATGATTTTGACCGCCAACTGGTGCTGGAACGTACCGAGCAGTTCCGTGAACAGGTAAAACGTCGTCTTTCGGGCGATATTACCGAAGACCAGTTTCGCCCACTGCGCCTGATGAACGGTGTTTACCTTCAACTGCATGCCTACATGCTGCGCGTTGCTGTTCCCTATGGAACATTGCGCGCGGATCAATTGCGCCAGCTTGGCTATATCGCGCGTCGTTATGACAAGGGATACGGACATTTCACGACCCGGCAGAATATCCAGTATAACTGGCCAAAACTTGATGAAATTCCCGATGCATTGCTTGATCTTGCCAAGGTCGAAATGCATGCGATTCAAACATCGGGCAACTGCATCCGCAACACGACAACCGACCAGTACGCAGGGGCTGCCGCCGACGAGATCGAAGATCCGCGGCCCTATTGCGAACTGATCCGCCAGTGGTCAACGTTCCATCCGGAATTCACCTATCTGCCGCGCAAATTCAAAATCGCGGTGACCGGGTCGCCAAATGACCGTGCCGCAGTAAAGGTCCATGATATCGGACTTCGCATGCATCAGAATGATGCGGGCGAGGTCGGGTTCGAGGTCATCGTGGGCGGTGGTCTTGGTCGCACGCCATTCGTCGGTAAAACCGTGCGTGACTTTATCGGCAAGAACGATCTGTTTTCATATCTTGAGGCGATCCTGCGGGTTTATAACCGCTTTGGCCGTCGTGACAATAAGTACAAGGCACGCATCAAAATCCTCGTCCATGAAATCGGGGGCGAGGAAATGCAGCGTCTGGTCGAGGAAGAATGGGCACAGATCAAGGACGGATCGCTGCGCGTTGATGATGCCGAAATTGCGCATTACATCGAACAGTTTGCACCGCCGGCATTTGAAACACTTTCCGACGATGATGCCGAGTTTGAACGCCGCAAGGCCGAAAACCGGGAATTCTCCAACTGGGTGCGTTCGAACGTCATTGCGCATAAGCAACCTGGTTATGCGATTGTCAACGTATCGCTGAAGCCGATTGGTGGTATTCCGGGCGATGCAACCGATACCCAGATGGAACTGGTTGCCGATCTGTCGGAGCAGTACAGTTTTGGTGATGTCCGTGTAACCCACGAACAGAATCTGGTTTTGCCGCACGTGAAAAAAGCCGATTTGTTCTCGCTTTGGGCGGAGCTGAAAAATGCCAATCTGGCGACGGCAAACCTTGGCTATGTTACCGACATCATTTCCTGCCCGGGGCTGGATTATTGTGCGCTGGCAACGGCGCGTTCGATCCCCCTGTCACAGCGCATTTCGGAACGTTTTTCCGATCTGGATCGCCAGCATGATATTGGCGAACTCAAGATCAAGATTTCCGGTTGTATCAATGCCTGCGGACATCACCATGTTGGTCATATCGGTATTCTGGGCCTCGATAAACGTGGCAAGGAATTCTATCAGATCACCCTTGGCGGCGACGCCAGTGAGAATGCCGAAATCGGTAAAATCGCCGGTGCCGGTTTCTCCGAGGCCGAAGTCGTTGATGCCATTGAAAGTCTGGTAACCAAATATCTTGGCATTCGCGAAACCGGCGAACGTTTTATCGATACCTATCGCCGTGTCGGCATGGACCCGTTCAAGGAGGTGCTTTATGGCGATCGTTAAGAATGACAGTGTGATTGATCAGGAATGGATCACGCTTGACGCCGAAGCCGACCTGCCGCCGGGCGAGGAAAACATTATCGTGCCGCTCGCGCGTTTTAAGGAAGAACGCGAAACGCTGATCGGCCGCAATGGTGGTCTTGGCGTGCAGCTTAACCCCGGCGATGCGCCGGAAGATCTGGCAAACGATCTGGATCGTCTTTCGATCGTCACCGTCAATTTCCCGGCCTATACCGACGGGCGTGGATATTCCTATGCGCGAGTTCTGCGCGAACGTCTTGGTTTCAAGGGTGAACTTCGTGCAATTGGTGACGTGTTGCGCGACCAGATTCTTTACATGCATCGCTGCGGATTTGACGCATATGAGTTGAAAAATGACGACGATGTATCGCTGACAAAAGTGCGCGCCGCATTAAAGGAAATGACGGTTTATTATCAACCGACAGGGGATGGGCGGGTTACAGCTGCATCGCTTCGTGAACGGCGTCGGGCGGCTCTTAAATCGGCGTCCTGATTTCATCTGGTTTGATCAAGCCAGGCTTTAAATAGCATTTCCGTTAAGGTGCCCGTTGCGGGCGTCTTTTCTTTTGCCCTTATAATGCCGGTATTTTCTGTCAGTGATAGCGGTACCCCAGTTGTCATTTCTGGGTAGGGAATTGATATCGTCGGCTCAATGATTATTCTTTTGTATATGAAAATCCGTCCAGAGTTCACCTTTAGAGTGGTGTTGTGATCGGTTTCAAGCTATACACTTATTAGCTGTTTAAGTGCCTTTGCGTGGCAACCATTGTAAAATGCTTGGTTGTCCTTCGGGCTAAAAAGGAGAGCCCGAAAACATCAGTCCCAACAACAGGATGCAATCCTGCCAAGCGGATTGGGGAATTCACGCATCTCCTGACAGTTGGCATCGGTAACGGCCGATGCAAGGAAGCAGGTTCGCATTTCTGGGTTCAACAGGAAAAGGCAACCAATGTCGATTGAGCAAAGCCTGACAGGGATTGGTGATAGCTGCGTGATTACGCGGGATTTTACGCGTTACGATCACGGCTATCAGGACAAGGCGCTCAAATATATCGATTATCTGGGGGCGCTATCGCTGGCGTTGCGTAAATTTTCCGAATATAGCCGGACAATGCTGGCGTCCCAGCAATTGTATATCTACGCCAAATGGTTGGCGCGATACACGGCATACTGGCCGGAACTTGACCAACTTGTCGACAGACTGGAAAACAGCTTTGACGATGTTGACCAAAGCTATGTCGCAACTCAGTCTTCGGTTGATGGTTCGTGGGGGTGGAAATATAACGAATTCCACCACAAATTTGATGCAACCATTGTGCGTTTGCATGAATTGTCCAATGAAGGCCGCGCGCCGCGTTATCCGCTGCATTTCCTGGAACCGATTGCAACGGCTCCGGCAATGCGAAACTATCTGGAAAAGCTTCTTGTTTCCGATATTGCCACCACCGGGCGCAATCAGCGCGATGAATTCGGCAGTGTGATCTGCTGTCTGGCGCAGCTTTGTTTCAAGCCGTCCTTGCGACGCTATGCGCAGAAACATGTGCGCGGCATCGATCTTGATCAAAACTATGTTGATGCCTTCCGCAACTTCCTTGATGAAATCCAGAACCCCGAAACCGGTTACTGGGGCCCTTGGTACATTTCGGATGGCAAAACCCATCGTTATGATGATCTCAGCTATACTTTTCATATCGTGTCATATCGCAAGGGGCGCGTCGGACATTGGTCCGATATCATCCGCACCACTCTTGAAAGCCGCCAGATGGAATATCCGCAAGGATGGCTCAGCCGCGGTGAATTTAATAATCACAACAACTATGATGTCGCGAAAATCTTTCGCTATGGGTGGCCGCATATGCAGTCGGTAGAACGGGCCTTGGCGAGCGAACAGATTGCCGCCATGCTTGACTGGTGTGTTGGGCATTCCCTTAAGCGCGATGGCAGCTTCGTCCCTGACAGTCGTTTCTATAACTCGCTTGAGTCCTGTTATTATTTTGGTGTCTCGTTTCTGGACGAAGTTGGATATTTTCAGCCTTCTAAACGTTTCTGGACCCAGCAGAAATTTCCTTATGCGCCGGTTTTGCAGTCTCGCATCGGGCGCAAGCTGGACGAGTTCGATGCCGAAAATCCCAGCGTGATTGCCGCCAAATGGAAAATCGGCCCGGATGCCGCCAGAATATCGGCATCGTCAGTGAACCGCGAAGGACTTTCACGCATGCCGCTGCTTTCCGGGGATGATTGTGCAACCACCGAAGAACGCGAATTCGAATTTATCCTGCGGCCAAATAATGATGGCTGAACGCGCTTTTCAGCTCTGCACAGTGTGAAATTCGATGGCTATGCAGTCGCAATATTTTGTCTCGGGTTCAATCCTGCGTCACATCTTTTCAATGGCGCATACCAGCATGCTTGCGCTGGTGGCGATGGTTCTGGTTGATGCGCTTGATCTGTTTTTCCTGAGCCTTCTAAGGGATGTGGAAATCATTGCCGGTCTTGGCTTTGCCTGGCCGATTATCTTTTTCACACTTGCCGTGTCGCTTGGCATATCGACCGCAATGACAGCACTTGTTTCCCGTGCCGAGGGGCTTGGTGATCGGGACAGGGCAAAAGTCTATGCCACGCATGTTATGGTATTCGGTCTTGTGCTATCGGTCGTGATGACGGTCGTCTTGTGGCTATCGGCACCTTGGATGCTTGATATGTTCGGGGCGACCGGCAAGGCCCGTGATATCGGCATCACTTATGTACAGATCGTGATCTTGTGCTTGCCGGTTCTGGTGCTTAGCATGTCATCGGGCGCGTTGTTGCGTGCCATCGGGGCAAAGCAGCGTGCCATGTGGTCGAAAATGGCCGGGGCGGCGGTCAATGCAGTCCTCGATCCGATTTTCATCTTTGGTTTTGATTGGGGAGTCGAAGGGGCAGCATGGGCAACCGTCGTGTCACGGATCGTAATCATGGCAGTTGCCTTTTACGGTGTTCGAAACGTTCATCACATGCTTGGCCTGTTTGATGCGAATCTTTTCCGCAAGGACATCCGCGATATTGCCCGTGTAACCGTACCAGTCGGATTGGCAAAGGTTGGCCCGCCAATTGCCAGCGCCTTTATCATGTCCAGCATGGCAAAATATGGGCCCGATGCGGTGGCCGCCATGGCGATCATTGAACGTATCGCGCCATTCGTCTTTGTTGGCTACATGGCGTTACCCCAGGCAATCGGCCCGATCATCGGCCAGAATTTTGCTGCGGCAAAGGCCGAACGAGTGCGCCGCATCTGGCATAATGTCTGGGCACTGGTGGTGGTTTACGGGGTTATTGTCTGCGCTGCCCTGTTCCTGTTTCAAAGCCAGATTGCGGAGCTTTTCAGCGCGACCGATCAAACAACGGCGTATCTATCGATTTTTTGCAGTTTTACAGCATCCTTTTATATGTTCCTCGGTCTGCAATTTTCATCACATACCTTTTTTAACGTTACCGGGCGCCCCAATCTCGCGATGATCTTCGATCTTGCGAAGGAACTGCTGGGGGTGATCCCGCTGGTATGGCTTGGCAGTTATTATTTGGGGGCAACCGGTGTTTTGTTCGGGCAGGCCGCCGGAATTGTTCTTTTTGGAACCATTACCGGAATTGTCAGTTACCGTCTGGCCCGCCGGATGGGGGCATCTGATAGGGAGGGTGGCTTGCAGACAGCTTATGGTAGTTCTAAGATTTTATAACCAAAGAATATTCCGCTGACGGCGCTCAATGCCCTGAAAATGGCCCGCTAAAGTGCGGTTTTCTATTGCTGTCTGAATACAACTGTTCTGGTTGAATTTATTCCCTGCCAAACAACATAAAGGAGTGCGTTTGCATCTTTTGAGGGAACATGTCGATTTTAAAAAGACTTAAAATAGCGCCTAAAATCTTTGGTGGCTTCGGGCTCGTTCTTTTGCTTCTGGTGTCGATATCCATACTGGGGTTCGTCACGTTAACCGGGATAGGTAGCGATTTTGATAGATACCGATCTATTGCAATACAGTCTAACGAGGCAGGCCGGGTACAGGCCAACATGCTCGAAGCCAGGGTTGGCGTTAGGGACTATCTGCTGACCGGGCGGCAGACAGCCATCAGCACTGTGCTTACGCGTCTGCAAACAGCATCTGAATTGAATGAAAAACTCGGCACGCTGGTTGATCAGGGTGCGCGAAAAGCCCTGATCGAGGAAACGAACGATGATTTGGCTGACTATCTTCAAGTCTTTCAATCAGTTGTCAAAATTCCGGCTGGTGATCCTCAAAGAGACCAGCTTGTTATTGAAGGTCTGGACCGTATCGGTCCAGAGGTTGCATCCAATCTTGAAAACCTGAAACTTGAAATCAGGCAAGAGCAGGATAAGCTCGGGCCGATGGTTACCGAGGATATCCAGAATACCATCATGCTTGTGACGTCAATTTCAGTTGCTGCGGTGGTTTGCGGTATTGGTGCTGCTTGGCTGATTGGGACGGGAATATCCAATCCTATCCGGAATATTACGGAAGCCATGACGGTTCTTGCCGCCGGCGATAAAGAAACACCAATCCCCGGGCAGGATCATAAGGATGAAATCGGCGATATGGCCAAAGCCGTGCTGGTTTTCAAAGAAAACATGATCCGGGCTGAACAGCTTGCCGCACAGGAGGCCGAGGCACAAAAGCGAAGAGAAGCCCGCGTGAAAGTCATCGAGAAGCTTACCAATGATTTCGATGCCGACATGTCTCTGGTGCTGAAAAGCGTATCATCTGCGGCAACAGAAATGCAGGCAACAGCTTCATCGATGACAGCAACGGCAGAAGAAACCAATCGTCAGTCAACTGTGGTTGCAGCGGCGGCTGAACAGGCATCCAACAATGTTCAAACCGTTGCGAGTGCATCCGAGGAATTGAGTGCTTCGATTTCGGAGATCAGTCATCAGGTCAATCAATCATCGCAAGTCGCAAACAAGGCTGTTTCCGAGGCGGAAAATACCAACGCTCAGGTACGCGGCCTTGCGGAAGCTGCCCAGAAGATTGGTGATGTGGTCGGGTTGATTAGCGATATTGCTGCGCAGACCAACCTTTTGGCATTGAATGCAACGATTGAAGCTGCGCGGGCAGGTGAGGCAGGGAAAGGTTTTGCTGTTGTTGCTGCCGAGGTCAAAAATCTCGCAAACGCGACATCAAAAGCAACCGAAGAGATTACTGCCCAGATCACAGGAATTCAGGCGGAAACAGAAGGTGCGGTGGTTGCGATTGACTCTATTGGCGGTACGATTGCTGAGATCAGCGAAATTGCAGCAACGATTGCAAGTGCTGTGGAACAGCAGGGGGCTGCCACCGAAGAAATCACCCGAAATGTTCAGCAGGCGTCAGCCGGAACAAGCGAGGTAACCGAAAACATTCATGGTGTTAACGAGGCGGCGACATCAACCGGTGCCGCTGCCGAGCAAGTGTTGAATGCATCGGGTGAGCTGTCTGAGCAGGCAGAAACCTTGCGTCTGAAAGTTGAATCTTTCCTGACAGCGGTCAAGGCAGCTTAATCTTCGTTTTGTTTAAACTGCATCAACACACACGGACCATCGCCGGTTTCATATTCGGTATTACCGATGAAACCGGCGGCCTCGTAACTTTTTCGCGCCCGCACATTTTCCGGATCCGGGTCAATCGCGACCATTGGTGCGCCGCGTTCGATCAGCATTTGCGCCAATAATCGCAAAAACATTTTGCCGTGGCCGCATCCCATCATGTCGGGCACGCCAATGAAGGCATCAATGCATCGTGTGCCCTTGGGAAGGTGAGCAAAATGGGGCTGCGGCCACTGATGCGCGTCATAATGCTGGGCAAAGGCAAATGGTCGATTGCGATAGGATACAATCAGCGTTGCCATTTCCGGCAGCTCGATATCTTCGGTGATCAGTTCGATCTGCTCGTCCGGTGCACCCCACCATCGCGCCACTTCGGGTACCCGCAACCAGCGTCGTATCATGGGCAAATCGCTGGGGACGGCCCGCCGGAAACGATATGTCTCGGCGGCGGCCATGCGATCAGATCCCGACAGTGTCGCGTTTGGCGGCAAGCGCCAGATTGGCCTTTGATCCGGACTGGCGGCCGATTTTTCCGGTAATCCAGCTACCTGTTTCTGCAAGCTTTTCAAGGTCGACACCGGTTTCGATGCCAAGACCGTTCAGCATATAGACGACGTCTTCGGTCGCAACATTGCCACTGGCCCCTTTGGCATAGGGGCATCCGCCAAGACCGGCGACGGAGCTATCAATCGTGGCAACCCCCATCTGCAATACGGCCAGAAGATTTGCCAATGCCTGGCCATATGTATCATGGAAGTGGGCGGCAAGTTTTTCGATGGCAACCTGATTTGCAACGGCTTCGATCATGGCCTGTGCTTTGCCGGGTGTGCCAGTGCCGATGGTATCGCCCAGACTGATTTCATAAGCCCCCATATCAAACAGGGCTTTGGCGACGTCTGTAACCTTCTGTGGGGCAATTTCACCCTCGTAAGGGCATCCAAGAACACAGGAAACATACCCGCGCACGGCGATGTTGGCATCACGCGCTGCGGCGACCACCGGACGGAACCGATCAAGGCTCTCAGCGATGGAACAATTGATATTCTTCTGCGAAAAGCTCTCCGATGCCGCACCAAAAACTGCAACTTCGGTTGCACCTGCTTCGATGGCGGCTTCAAGCCCTTTGAGGTTGGGGGCCAGAACCGGATAGGTGACGCCCGGTTTACGCAAAATACGGGCCATGACGTCGGATGCATCGGCCATTTGCGGGACCCATTTCGAGCTGACAAAGGCGGTGGCTTCGATCACCGAAAGGCCTGCATTGCAAAGGCGGTGTATCAGTTCGACCTTGATGTCGGTCGCAACCATCGCCTTTTCGTTCTGCAACCCGTCACGCGGACCGACTTCGACGATTTTGACACGCGCGGGCAAAACCGAAAGGCGGGGCATTCTATTCGGCCTCCTCTATGGCGATCAATTCCGCGCCATCATCAACCTGATCGCCAACGGCAAAGAATATCTCGCGGACCGAGCCCGAAACCGGTGCTGAAATAGTGTGTTCCATTTTCATTGCTTCCATCACCACAAGCTTGTCGCCTGCGGCAACAGATTGCCCCGGTTCCGCCAGCACGGCAATGATTTTACCCGGCATCGGCGCTGTTAACCCGCCACCGGCACCTTCCTGCCCGCCTGCGGCGGCAACCGGATCAAAAATCTCCAACCGGTCGGAACGTCCATCGCGGAAGATCGTCAGTCGATTGCCATCGTGAAGGACACTTGCGCGTTTGCGCACCTGATCAAGTGTTGCATGAATGGTCCCATCACTGCCGAATTCGGCATGGGCCGTAACCGAATTGCCGTCAGGCATATCGATGACATAACCGTGCGTGCGGTAATGCACCCTGATTTTCAGTTCTGCACCGTCATGGCGCAGGATCAGATTATGGTGGTTGTCATCATTCATCCGCCATCCCGATGTGCTGTGCCACGGGGAATAGGGGTCGCTGCTTTGCGCCGCATGGCTTTTGGCCTCGGCATCGCGACGCATCAGAATATCAAGGGTGGCAAAGGCCAATGCGTCATTATCAGGCACCGCAGGGGCAGGGATCAGATCGTCAAGATACTGGCCGATGAAACCGGTTTCGACTTCGCCGCGTTCAAAGGCCGGATGACGCGCAATATTGGCAAGAAAACCGGTATTGGTTGTTACGCCGACAATCTGTACATCGTTAAGTGCGGTTGCCATCCGGCGCAGTGCCGATATGCGATCCGTATCCCAGGTGATCAGCTTTGCGATCATCGGGTCATAATGAATGGAAACCTCGCCGCCTTCGTAAACGCCGGTATCTACTCGCACGTGACCATTGGCTGCGGGCATGCGCATATGCACAAGTGTGCCGGTGGCGGGCAGGAAATCATTATGCGGGTCTTCGGCATACAGTCGGACTTCGAAGGCATGGCCGTTAATGGTCAGTTCTTCCTGTGCCTTGGGCAGCTTTTCACCGTCAGCAACACGCAATTGCCATTCGACAAGGTCCTCTCCGGTGATCATCTCGGTCACTGGATGTTCTACCTGAAGGCGTGTGTTCATTTCCATGAAATAGAATGCACCAGACGCATCTAGCAGGAATTCGACCGTACCAGCCCCCTGATAGCCAATCGCCTTTGCGGCATCAACGGCGGCCTTGCCCATCTGTGCCCGAAGATCTTCGGGCATGTTCGGGGCCGGGGCCTCTTCAATGACTTTCTGGTGGCGACGTTGCAGAGAACAGTCGCGTTCAAACAGATAAACCGCATTGCCATGACTATCGGCAAAGACCTGAATTTCAACATGGCGCGGCTTGACGATCAGCTTTTCAATCAGGCAATGATCGTCGCCAAAGCTGCTGGCGGCTTCTCGTTTGCAACTGACAAGGGCATCCTTGAAATCGGCGGGTTTTTCAACCGCCCGCATGCCTTTGCCGCCGCCGCCCGCCGATGCCTTGATCAGAACCGGATATCCGATCTTGTCTGCTTCTGCGGCCAGAAGATCCGGGTCCTGATCTTCGCCGTGATAACCGGGAACCAGCGGAACACCCGCCTTGCCCATGATTTTCTTGGCTTCGGATTTCGATCCCATCGCGCGGATCGCACTTGCCGGTGGGCCAACAAAGACACAGCCCGCTTTTTCAAGGGCATCTGCAAACCCTGCATTTTCCGACAGGAAACCATAACCCGGGTGAACCGCATCTGCCCCCGATTGTGCAATGACATCAAGCAAACGATCAACGCGCAAATAGCTGTCTTTCGGGGCTGGACCGCCGATGTGATAGGCCTCGTCGGCCCGTCGGACATGCAGGGCATTGGCATCCGCGTCGGAATAAACCGCGACGGTCTGGATGCCCATGCAGCGTGCGGTTTCAATCACGCGGCAGGCAATTTCACCACGGTTGGCGATCAGTATTTTGCGCAGCATGATTAATTCTCACTCCACTTCGCGGGGCGTTTTTCAAGAAATGCACTGACACCTTCACAGCCTTCGGAACTTGCGCGCTGATCGGCAATACGTCGTGCGGTATCGTCAAGGACATCATCGTCAATCGGTTTGTTGGCAACCGCATAAATCAGCGATTTTGCTGCATCCATGGCACCCGGGCCATTCGCCAGCAAAAGCTTTGCCATGGCGTCGCCACGCGCTATCAGATCGTCACCTGAAACAATTTCATGGACCAATCCGATGGCGTGGGCGGTCGCGGCGTCAAAACGCTCCGCTGTCATAAAATAACGACGGGCGTGCGAGACGCCAATGGCCTCAACCACATAGGGAGAAATAACCGCTGGGATCAGGCCCAGTTTGACCTCCGACAGGCAGAAACTGGCGCGATCAGACGCAATCACAATGTCACAACATGCTGCCAGCCCAACCCCACCACCAAAGGCCGCCCCGTTGATGAGCCCGATGGTTGGTTTTGACGCAAAGTTCAAAACCTTCATCAGTTTTGCAAGCTTGCGGGAATCTTCAAGATTTTCGTCATGGCTGTAACCGGCCATGCGCTTCATCCAATTCAGGTCGGCCCCGGCAGAAAAGCTTTTGCCAGCGCCGGACAGAATGATTACCCGCACAAGCGGATCGGCATTCAGCGATTCCAGCTTGGCCGTCAGATCGCCGATCAGGATATCGTCAAACGCGTTGTGGATTTCCGGACGGTTCAGCGTGATGCGGGCAACGCCCGATGCGCTGATCTGGCACATCACGGCATCGGTTGATGGATTGGTGTTATCGGTGTTTACATTGCTCATGCCAGCCTCACATCCGGAACACGCCAAAGCGCGTTTCCTCGACCGGTTTGTTAAGTGCTGCCGAAAGACCAAGCCCAAGAACCATGCGGGTATCGGCCGGATCAATCACCCCATCGTCCCAAAGTCGCGCAGACGCGTAATAGGGATGACCCTGTTCTTCGTACTGGTCGCGGATCGGGCCTTTGAAGGCTTCCTGTTCTTCTATGGGCCATGTTTCACCGCGCTTTTCTTGTGCATCTGCGCGGATTTGGGTCAAAACATTTGCCGCCTGTTCCCCGCCCATGACTGAAATTCTTGCATTTGGCCACATCCAAAGGAAGCGGGGGCTATAAGCACGGCCACACATGCCATAGTTGCCCGCACCAAATGATCCACCGATCAGGACGGTAAATTTGGGAACCTTGGCGGTCGCAACGGCGGTCACAAGCTTTGCACCATCCTTGGCAATGCCGCCACTTTCATATTTGCGCCCGATCATGAAACCGGTGATGTTTTGCAAGAACACGAGTGGAATACTGCGTTGGCAACAGAGTTCAATGAAGTGTGCACCTTTAAGTGCACTCTCGGAAAACAGGATGCCGTTATTGGCAATGATCCCGACCGGATAGCCGAAAATGCGGGCAAAGCCGGTAACCAGTGTTGTACCATACTGGGCCTTGAACTCGTCAAAGTCTGATCCGTCTACGATGCGGGCAATGACTTCGCGCACGTCATAGGGTTTCTTGGAATCGCTTGGAATAACGCCATAAATTTCGCGCGGGTCATAGGCGGGGTCGCGCGGGGTGGTCAGGGTCAAACCGGGATTTTTCGTCCAGTTCAGGTTCTTGACGATATTGCGCGCAATCGACAATGCGTGGGCATCGTCCTGTGCATAGTGATCGGTCACGCCCGATGTCTTGCAATGAACATCGGCACCGCCAAGGTCCTCGGCCGAGACAACTTCGCCGGTTGCGGCCTTCACCAGGGGTGGGCCTCCCAAAAAGATCGTGCCCTGTTTACGAACGATAATGCTTTCATCGGACATGGCCGGTACATAGGCGCCACCCGCCGTACAGGACCCCATGACAACCGCGATTTGCGGAATGCCCTTTGATGACATGGTTGCCTGATTGAAAAAGATGCGGCCGAAATGGTCGCGATCCGGGAAAACAT
The DNA here is from genome assembly GCF_000714555.1 of Thalassospira permensis NBRC 106175. Lineage (NCBI taxonomy): Bacteria > Pseudomonadati > Pseudomonadota > Alphaproteobacteria > Rhodospirillales > Thalassospiraceae > Thalassospira > Thalassospira permensis. Next base: position 17,118 of record NZ_AUNC01000006.1, read on the forward strand.
CATCCTGCCGTGGCAGGTTCGCCCCGCCGCTATCGACCAGATAAATGCAGGGCAGATTGTTTTCGAGCGCGATTTCCTGCGCGCGAAGATGCTTCTTCACCGTCATCGGATAATAGGAGCCGCCTTTGACCGTGGCATCATTAGCAACGATGACGCATTCAACGCCTGAAACCCGACCAATCCCGGTGATGATGCCCGCAGCAGGAACGTCTTCATCCTCATACATGCCATAGGCGGCAAGCTGTGACAGTTCAAGGAACGGGGACCCGATATCCAGCAATTGACGGATACGTTCACGGGGCAGAAGTTTGCCGCGCCCTGTGTGCCGGTCGCGCGCGCGTTCACCGCCGCCAAGTTTGATCTGCGTGATCTGATCACGAAGATCGGCAACCAGTTTTTCCATCTGTTCGGCATTGTTGCGGAAATCTTCCGAGCGGGGATTTATCGCAGATTTCAGAACCGTCATCGTCAATTGACACCGTTTGTTGCCGGGGCTGTTTATGCAAGGAAACGGCCCCGTGGTGAATGGCGTTTATGACTGCTGTTATGGTGGAAGTTTACGTAAACGTCAAGATTAAATAGGTAATCCAGTACCGAATTTACGTATATCAAAAATGGACAGTATACTGGGATCGCGAAATGATATTTCGAGTGAGGGAAAGTGTCGCAAAATTCGTATATATTTTAATTGGTTATGGATTTTCGATGGGCACGTTTTCTGATCGGATCAGTCGTCGATCTGCTTGCGCAGTTTGATCCAGCGTTCAAGATGTTCAAGCCGGTCATTGCCAAAAAATGCCTCGTCTTCATAGAAAAAGAACGGCGACCCGAAGGCACCGCGTGCGATGGCTTCGTCGGTAACTTCGCGGACGTGTTGTTTCCATTTCGGATTTTCGACGGCTGCGCGGATTTCTCCGGCATTGATGGAGTGCCGGGTGGCTGTGGCAAAGACAACTTCCGGGTCCGACATATCAAGCCCGTCGGCAAAATATCCGCGATAGACATCCTTGGCGAACTTGATCGCCAATGCGGGCTTGGTTGATGCAATCCAGTAATAGGCGCGGGTCGGGACCAGTGCGGCATAGGGGAATTTTTCGGGGATGCAGAACGGCGTGTTCTGCATCTTTGCACAGCGTTCCATGTCGTGCCTGAAATAGTCGCCGCGGATTGGCTGGTCCAGCAGCGGGCTTTGTCCGGTTTGCTTGAAGGCTGCCCCGATCATGAATGGATACCAATTGACCGTAACGCCGGTTCTGGTCTCAAAGGCCTCTATGCGTTCCGCCGCAAGGTAACCGTAAGGTGACGAGAAATCGAAATAGAAAGTGACTTCCGACATGTTGTGGGGCCCGTAAATAATGACGCGAAACTGTGTGCCACGTTGCGATACCGGCAAAGCCATCGGCAGGATGGCTTGGTCATAGTGTGCCACTAAGCATTTGTATTGCAATCAAAATGATGGAATTTACGGGATCGTTATGCCGGGGCGGACTTTTACTTCTTCCATGACGACATATGTATGAGTCTGGCTCACGCCCTGAACCGAAGACAGGCGTTCAAGGAATTCACGATAGGCATACATATCAGCAACCCGCAGTTTCATCAGGTAATCAAAACCACCTGCTACCATGTGGCATTCTTCGATTTCCGGCAATTTGCGGATCGCGGTTGCGAAAACGTCAAACACGTCCGGGGTTGTTCGATCAAGCGTGATTTCGACGAAAACCACCAGCGACTGGTTAAGCTTACGGGGATCGAGCAGGGCCATATAGCCGGTGATGAAGCCGTGTTGTTCAAGACGACGGACACGTTCAAGGCAAGGTGTCGGGCTAAGATTGACGCGGCGTGACAGTTCGACATTCGACATGCGTCCGTCGTTTTGAAGTTCGCGCAGGATCTGTTTGTCGATCTTGTCCAGGCTTTTATGATTCTTCTGCATTTCTATCTATTAACCAGTGATAATGACTGCACTAAAAGTTTTTCTGTGGATGATATATCGTATTTTTAGCGAAAATGGCAGCACATTTTTTGAGTGCATATATATTGTCTGTGGCCACATGAGGAGAAAGCTCTGCGTTCCCATAAGGAACCGGAGGATCGCATTTGCAGGGAGAAGCCATCGCCATGTTTCGCATTGATATGCCCCAGGCTAACGAAATCCGCGCCAAAATTCGCGAAACCTACCGCACTGACGAAGATGCCGTTGTCGAGCGCATGATCAATGCCGCCCGACTGGCACCCGAGCAGTCAGCCCGTGTTCAGGATCGCGCCTATCAGTTGGTCGCCCGTGTCCGCAAAGCCGACAATGGCAAAAGCGGCATCGATGCACTGCTTCATGAATATGAGCTATCCAGCAAGGAAGGCGTCATCCTGATGTGCCTTGCAGAGGCACTTTTGCGCGTTCCCGATGCGGTGACCGCTGATAAACTTATTCAGGACAAGCTGTTTGACGCCAACTGGCAAAGCCATCTGGGCCATTCCGACAGCTTCTTTGTCAATGCATCGACCTGGGGGCTGATGCTGACGGGGAAGGTGATCAAGTTCGGCAAGGCGGAAAAGGCCGATCCGGGCGCATTGCTTAAGCGCATGATCGCACGTTCGGGTGAACCGGTCATCCGTAAGGCATTCAACCATGCCATGCGCATTATGGGGCGTCAGTTCGTTATGGGCCGCACAATCGCAGAGGCCGCCGAACGGGCAAAAGCAAACGAAGAAAAAGGCTATCGTTATTCCTATGACATGCTGGGCGAGGCCGCCCGCACCATGGAAGATGCTGATCGCTATTTCAAATCCTATGTTGATGCGATCAACGATATTGGCAAGGTCGCCAATAACCGTGGCCCGATCAACAGCCCGGGTATTTCGGTAAAACTTTCCGCGATCCATCCGCGTTACGATTTCGCCAATTATGACCGTGTCATGAATGAACTTGTGCCGCGCCTCAAACAGCTTGCGCTACTGGCCAAGAAATATGACATCGGTTTCACCGTCGATGCCGAGGAATCCAACCGCCTGGACCTGTCACTTGATGTGATCGGGGCGGTCTTTGCCGACCCTGATCTTGATGGCTGGGAAGGCTATGGTTTGGCGGTGCAGGCCTATCAAAAACGGGCGTATCACGTGCTTGAATGGCTTGCCGACCTGTCGGTCAAGGTTGGCCGCAAAATGATGGTGCGCCTTGTCAAAGGGGCCTATTGGGATACCGAAGTCAAAAACAGTCAGGAAAACGGATTCGAAGGTTATCCGGTCTTTACCCGCAAGGCAGCAACCGATGTTTCCTATCTGGCGTGCGCGCGTTTCATGCTGTCGCGTCGTGATGCATTTTATTGCCAGTTCGCCAGCCACAATGCCCACACGGTGGCATCGGTTCTGGAAATGGCCGGCAATGACCGGACATTTGAATTCCAGCGGCTGCACGGCATGGGCGAAGCCCTTTACGAACAGATCGTCGATAGAAACGGTGAAAACGTGCCGTGCCGTGTTTATGCACCGGTTGGCACCCACGAGGATTTGCTGGCCTATCTCGTCCGCCGTTTGCTTGAAAATGGTGCCAATACCAGCTTTGTAAACCGCATTCAGGACGAGCAGCTCCCGATTGAGGAAATGATTGCCGACCCGGTGGAAAAGATGGCCGCCCTGCCACGCAAGGCCCATCCGAAAATTCCGGCACCGATTGATCTTTATGGTGTGGGGCGCGTCAATTCCAAGGGCATTGATCTGACCGATACGACCAAGCTTCTGCCGCTGGCGGAAAAGTTGGCCTCGATTCAGGGTAAAATCTGGCATGCTGCGCCGCTGATTGATGGCAAGCTTGTCTCTGGCGAGGCTATTGATGTCCTCAATCCGTCAAACCGGAACGAAAAAGTCGGCGAACTGGTTCAGGCCGGTGAAGCCGATGTCGAGGCCGCGATTGTTGCCGCCGCCAAAGGTTATGAAATCTGGAACAAGACCGCGGCGACTGAGCGTGCCGCGTGCCTGCGCCGTCTTGGTGATCTTCTTGAAGACAACATGGACGAATTCATCGCGCTCTGTCAGCGCGAAGCAGGAAAGCTCTATTCCGACGGTGTTGCCGAAGTACGCGAAGCTGTCGATTTCTGCCGTTATTATGCCAACAGGGCAGAAGAAAGCTTCCGCGAGGGCAGCATCCTTGAAGGGCGCGGCATTTTCGTCTGCATCAGTCCGTGGAACTTCCCGCTTGCGATTTTCCTGGGCCAGGTCAGTGCTGCACTTGCCGCCGGGAATGCCGTGATTGCCAAACCGGCCGAACAGACGTCGCTTGTCGCGGCTAAGGCCGCCGAACTTATTCTTGCTGCGGGCGTGCCGGGGGCGGCATTCACGCTGTTGCCGGGGCCGGGCCGGGGGATTGGCAACATCCTGATCAATGACCCGCGTATTGCGGGGGTGGCATTTACCGGTTCGACTGAAACGGCGCAGGTCATAAATCAGGCGCTGGCAAAGCGCCCGGGTGTTCCGTTGCCTTTGATCGCCGAAACCGGTGGCCAGAATGCGATGATTGTCGATTCAACCGCATTGCCGGAACAGGTTGTTCAGGATGCGATCATTTCCGGATTCCAGTCCGCCGGGCAGCGTTGCTCGGCCCTGCGCGTCCTGTTCGTTCAGGAAGACATCGCCGATAAACTTTGCCACATGCTGGTCGGGGCGATGAAGGAACTGCGCGTTGGTGACCCGAAATTCCTTGATATCGACGTCGGACCGGTGATTGACGAAAAATCGCGCAAAACCCTTGTCGCGCATGCCGAACGCATGACCAAGGAAGCCAAGCTGCTGCATGCCTGTGACATCTTGCCCGAATGCAAGGACGGCACGTTCTTTGCCCCTCATTGCTTCGAAATTCCGTCGCTTGATGTTCTTGAACGTGAGGTGTTTGGCCCGGTTGTTCACGTTGTTCGCTACAAGGCGCGCGATCTGGACAAGGTTCTCGATCAGATCAATGCGTCCGGTTATGGCCTGACCATGGGCATCCATTCGCGTATCGACAGCACCGTGCGCCAGATTTCGCAAAAGCTGCGTGTTGGCAACTGCTATGTGAACCGCAACATGATTGGGGCTGTTGTTGGCGTGCAGCCGTTCGGCGGTCAGGGTAAATCTGGTACCGGCCCGAAAGCAGGCGGTCCGCACTATGTCGAACGCTTTGCCAAGCCGGTGACTGAAGCCGGTCAAAAGGCCGCTGGTAGTGCTGCCATTGCCGATGACCGTTCGCCAATCGTGATCAAGGCATCGCTGGCAGACGAGGAATACCGCTTCCTGCAGGCAGCACAGGTCAAATGGCAGGCGACGGATGGCAATGAACGTGTTCGTCTTCTGGAAAATTTCGCGACCAAACTGGCAGCCGCCCCGGTCAGCGAATTGTCGGAAAATGCCGAACTGATCGCGAATTTTGCCGCAATTTCGGAAAACGGCTTTGTTGCGCCGACCCGGATGCCCGGGCCGACCGGTGAAACCAACGACCTTTATATGCTGGGACGTGGTGTCTATCTGGTTCAGGCCGAAAAGGATGCCGAGCCATCCCGGATTATCCGTCATATCGCCGCAGCCCTTGCTGCGGGCAATGCGGTAATTGTGGCAGGCGATCAGAAATGGCTTGGTGATCTTCCGGTATTTGCGCTCGAAGCAGGCCTCCCGATAAAGCTTATCGGCGTTGTGTCATCTAAGGTCGGCGTTGCCGTGATGTATGATGGCGATGTCGCCGGTGTATCCTGTATTGCGCCCCTTGATCGTGTAACGGCGTTCAAGCAGCTTCTGGCAAAACGTGACGGCGCGATCCTGTCGCTGATTTCCGATAGCGGTGCTGACGATGACGGTGCGTTGCCTGACGAAACATTCCTGCATCGTTTTGCGACCGAAAAAACCATTACCATCAATACGACGGCGGCGGGCGGTAACGCGTCGCTGATGTCGATGGAAGAAAACTGATCTTACGGATCGCTATATCCGTCACCAGAGACCGGGGCGATATACCCCGGTCTTTTTCTTTGGGGGGCGATATTGTGCCTTTGTGTTGCGACGAAACATGCCCAGGCAATTGTGCGCGGGCTTTTTTTCGTCATAATCGCCTGCCACAAGATGTGCCGGAACCACGGGCAGTTCAGGGCGTTAAAGCTTTATTGCGATCTGCTGTATTAGTGGTTCGAAAGAATTTGGATATGTCGATCCATCGGCATGAGAAGGAGCTCAAAGATGATCACGATTTCCCGAGGCTGGCGCAACGCGATGAAGGCTGTTTCGGTATGTGCCTTGCTGGCGACGCCGCTTGCGGCCTGTGAGCCGTTACAGATGCCGCTGGAAGACCGGACCGGGAATGACCAGTGGCTTGATACCCAGATCAAGTCAGGCATCCTTGGCGAGTTCTCTAAGGTAGACCATACCTACCTTATCGACGTGAATGTCGATATCTGGAAACAGCAGGTGATGGTCACCGGCATGGTCGATTCCAAAGGCAAATATTTTGATGTGATGTCGCTGGTCAAACAGGACAGCCGCATCAAGACTGTCTATGACCATCTTGAAGTCGCCGATGCGGCAACCATCGAGGCCTATCACAAGGCAGAAGACGAATATGGCAAAAATGCCGTGCCGGCGGATTCGGCGACCCAGACAGGTTCAGACGTTTGGATCGAAAGCCAGATCAAGGCATTGTTATTGGCCGAAAAAGGTGTCAGTTCGGTGAACTACCGTTGGCAGTCCGTGAACAATATCGTCTACATCATGGGGGATGCCCAAAGCAGCGAAGAGCTCGACAAAGTGCTGTCAATCGTTCGTCGTATCAAGGGTGTCAAGCGCGTCGTCAGCCATATCGCAACTGTCTGATCACCTTGTGATTAAAAGATTTTCTCGCGATCCCCTGCAAATCTGCCAGTTTGCGGGGGATCTTTTTTTATCTGCGTGTTGCAAAAGTGTTTGAAAACTATTCGCATGTGGATTACAGGTAGGTTGCTGTCATTAATAACTGATTGCAATTACGCCGATGTATGTTTGCATTTGTAACGCCATAAAAGAACGCGATGTTCGTCGTGCCGCAGAGGAAGGTGGTGCAACGCGCCCTGCGGACGTATTCCGTTTTCATGGCTGTGCCCCGCAATGCGGGAAATGCGCCTGCCACATGCGTGCGGAATTGCTTCAGGCGAAAACATGCGGCAATTGCGATTGCGATGATGCGGCCGCTGTCACCGCAAATGTGGCTCCGATTGCCGCCGAATAAGCTCCAATATAGATCGGGAAATTTTGATGAAGCCTCCGCAAGCGGGGGCTTTGTTGTTTTCAGACCCGGAAACCTGCCTGCGTTCCGGGAATGCAGGCAGGTTTGAAAATCAGCGCTTCCCGAACCGTTCCTCGGCCAGGCGGTCCGCAACAAAACCGGTCGACAGGTTTTGGCGGTCTGCACGTTCAAAGATTTCGCGCACGGTGGCGGCGATACCTTCGATATGCTTGTTGGTTTCGCTCACCGGCCTGCCTTCGCGGCAATAATAGACTTCGACAACGCCACCCGCATTGATCACATAATCCGGCGCATAAAGAATGCCCGCCTCGCGCAGCATTTCGCCGTCTCGGTCGGCTTCAAGCTGGTTGTTAGCGGCACCGGCAATGATGCGGGCGCGGATTTTATCGATGCTGCGGTCGTTAACGACACCCCCCAACGCGCAGGGGGCCAGAATATCGGCATCAATGAACAGGATTTCGTCGGTTGAAACCGCAGTAGCGCCGAATTCTTCGACCGCCCGGTTAACGCTGTTGGCATTCAGGTCCGACACAACCAGTCGTGCACCCGCCGAATGCAGCATGCGACACAGGTGATAGCCGACATTGCCAAGCCCCTGAACGGCAACGCGTAACCCCGCAAGATCGTCATGACCGTTTTTAAAGCGAACCGCTTCTTTCAGGCCGATAAAAACGCCGTAGGCGGTGAAGGGGGATGGATCACCGGTCCGTGCTGGATCTTTGCCGTCATTAATACCACCGACATGCTTGGTCTGGCTGGCGATCTGTTCCATGTCAGCCGGACTGGTGCCAACATCTTCGGCGACGATGTAGCGACCGCCAACCCGTTCAACAGCCCGACCTACTGCGCGAAACAGCTCGGGCGTTTTCTGACTGCGCGGATCACCGATAATAACCGATTTGCCGCCACCAAGCGGCAGGTTTGCAAGCGCTGATTTATAGGTCATGCCACGGGACAGTCGCAGCACATCGTGAATGGCTTCCTGTTCCGACGCATAAGGCCACATACGGCATCCGCCCAGCGACGGGCCAAGATTGGTATTGTGCACGGCAATAATGGCCTTGAGGCCGGTGTCGGGATCACTGGCGAAAACAACCTGTTCATGGCCGTCAAATGCGGTGTCGGAAAAAACGTTCATCCTGGTGTCGCCTCCTGGCGCAAGCTCGTTATTCTGCAAGGGTCGGTCCCTTGGTTATTCCTTTATGTTTGATGCTTCGGGCTTCTGATCAATTTCAAAATCACCTTTGGGTTAAAAAAGACCGTTTCGGTAAAACGCGCGACAAAAGATGGAATTTTGTGATCGTGAGGAGGGTGCTTTGAAATAATCTTTCGCGTACTGAAATGCGTATTTTGCGATTTATGGTTATCTTGTGCATTTGTCGTTGCGCGTCGCGATCCCGTTTTTGTTGTTCAAACGGCGCTTGAAAGGTCGAAATCCAGACATAAGGATAAACTGAAAGAGACAAGTTGCGCTGCGATAGGAATTCGTGCTGCACCGCAGAATTACGCCATTTTGGACCCAGCCATGCAAAACCGTCACACTTCAATCCGGATCAATTCATTTAAATATGGAATCCAGCCGGATGATTTACGGCTCGTTAAGCCACTTGTTCCACACTCGTGGTTGGGCGTTTCATGTTTATGAAATTCCCGGTTCAGGACACAGGCGGCGTCGGGCGGGCGCCGCAGGCAAAAGTAAGGAGACCGGGTGGACATGTCTGCTTTCACAGACCCACGCCAAACCGTTTATCAGGTTGAACTGCACAACCAGGCCGTTCGTGAATGCGTCAAAGAGAATCGTTCCCACGAGGTTTTTGATGATCGCTGGGCCGATGTGCAGACCCACGAAGTTGCTGCCAAGGACGAATACAAGGCACTTGCCATGATCGAAAACACCTATCCGTCTTGCGACGGTTTTGTTGTCGATCACGTCAAACGCCGTGACTAACCGGCACAACGGGATTTCCGGCCAGCGGCCAAAACAACAAGGGCGGGTTTCAACCCGCCCTTGTTGTTTTCTGTTATGACCGGAATGCTTTACTTCGCAAGTGCGCGATCAAGAAAATCGAGCCGGTCCTGTCCCCAGAACATTTCGCCATTGGCAAAATATGTTGGAACGCCAAAGATATTGTCTGCTTTTGCAGCTTCGCTGTTGGCATCATAAATTTTGGCAATCGCCGGATAATCGGCATGTTCGATGTATTCGCCCGACAATCCGTTCGTCACAAGCGCCTCGCGGACGACTTGTGGCTCGGCAATATTGCGATCTCGAAGCCAGACATCCCCCATCAGCGTATGGATCAGTCCGGTCGGGTCCTTGCCTTCGTCCTGAACCGCGATAATGGTGCGCGCGGCCAGTGTTTCGTCCACCGGAAACGCGGCAGGGTTCAGATTGACCGGAATGTTCAAAAAGTCTGCCCAGCGCTTCATTTCGACCATGCGATATTCCTGGCGCGGTTTGGGGCGTTGCGCCAAGGGAACACCGCCGCCATGTTGCCAGACATCCGCTGCCCGGCATGGCTTATGGATGATCGGTGTATCATGTTTGCGTGCGATTTCGACAACGCGGTTGAACCCGAAGAACGACCAGGGGGACTGAACAAAGAAATAATGGATGATGGGCGTAGACATTCAAAACCTCCGGGGGCTGCCTGTCAGCGGCATATTGTTTTGGAATGATGCAAGATTGCCCGATCTGCTCTGTCACCGTCAAATGGTCTGACGGCATATCCCGGATTTGTGATGAATTCGCAGGTGGCCATGATCAGGATCTAGTAATCCAGCCACCAGCTATATTCATTCAGCCCGCCCAGCACCACACCATCAAACCCAAGCTTCATGATACCGCCCAGATAGCTGTTTTCGCTGCCGAACAGAATATTCTGCCATGCCTGTGACCAGTAATAGACATGGTGTTCCTGCCCCCAGCGCGCATCAAGGTTGCCTTCGCCGATGAATTCAGGGCTGCCCGCACGCCAGTTATTCTGCCAGTAGTAGCGATATGTTTCAGCCGTTCCGATATTCAGATAGGCAAGGATGGTGCGCGGCGTGCCGACTTTTTTATAACGCAGACGCTTCATGTCGTCATAGGTCAGCGGGATCGTGCCGCGATGGAACGGATCAATGATCAGGACATCGTAATTGGTGTCGATCATTGCGTCGATAAACGCGTCCTTGGTTCCATAAGGTGAGCTGTCGAGCACGATCGCGTAATTTTTGGCTTCGCGAATATTATCGATGATATGCGGGTTCGCGCCAATTGGTGTGCGCGGTACCTTCGCCAATGTCGAAAGCTGCTTATCGGGCGGCGGAGCCGCGTAATAAAGTGCGTTAAGGTCCCGCAACTTCTGGCGTGCGGCCTGCTGTGCATCGCTTTTATCGGTGTAGTCCAGCGCGAAATATTCAAGCCCGGATGATTTCAGACGATCCAGATAGCCAAGGATATATTTGGTTTCCTCGCTATCTGTGGGCTCGCCATATTTATCGAAACCGTAAAACGGGGCTTCGATCATGATACCGTCAAGCGCACGCAGATAATTGCGTGCAGGCTCTGCCGTCCCGCGCGATGCAAACAGCGTGGTTTCAAGATATTCCGTCAGTTCCAGACCATTAAGGGCAATGATCGAAAAATCGCTGCGATAGGATTTCGCCCACCGGCTAAGCTGAATGACGAAATTTCGCATTTCATCGGCAAACTGAACATCCGGCTTTTCCGTTCCGGTTGCCTCGCTTCGCTTGCTCGGTGAACTAAGACTGTTGGGGGGCGGAACGAAAGGCTCCAACTGCTGGGCGTTTACCGGAGCTGTCAACGTGACAGGCGCGCAAAGGCTGCCAACTACCAAACCAAAGGCGACAAGGCTGCGTTTCCAGCGAAATCTGCTTTGCGGATTGCTGGTCAATTTGCCCGAAACTTTTCCCCGGCTCAAATCGCGTACTTTTTGCCAGTTTGCTTCTGCCATCATGACGCTGCCTTTGCCTGCGGTCGTGAAAGGACATTTTCGACATGGTCCGCTATTGCAAGGCATGCCGTCAATCCCGGTGATTCAATGCCATAGAGTATCACCAGACCATCAATGCCATGGGCTTCGCGATCCGAAATCAGAAAGTCGCGGGCGGCTTCGCCCGGTGCCTGAATTTTTGGTCGGACGCCGGCATAACCGGTTTGAAGGGCATTTTCGTCCAGTGCCGGATAGTATTTGCGAATGGCAGCTGCAAATCCCGCACGTTTTTCTTCGGGCACGTCATAGTTCGGTTCTTCAACCCAGGTCACATCCGGGCCAAAACGCGCCTGTCCCCCCAGATCAAGGGTCAGATGAATGCCAAGCCCCGCCTGTTCGGGGGCCGGATAAATCAGGGTGGAGAAGGGGGCCTTGCCCGAAAGCGTGAAATAGCATCCGCGTGCATAATGCTGTGGCGGAATGCTCTGGTCTGGCAGGCCGGTAAAATTATGCGCCAATGTCTGACTATGCAGGCCCCCGGCGATCAGAAGCTCGGCACAGGTCAGGCTCATTTCCTGACCGTCGCGGTCACGCGTTTCGATGGCAAAAATGCCATTTTCAAATTTCGCGGCCACAACATCGGTATTAAGTGCCAAAGTTGCCCCGTTTGCCTCTGCCTCGCCCAATAGGGTCACCATCAGCTGATGGGAATCAACAATGCCGGTTGACGGACTTTCAAGGGCTGCCACGCAATTCAGGGCCGGTTCGCGCGCAATCGCGTCATGTCCGTCAAGCCAGACAAGGTCATGGATCCCATTTTCATGTGCCCGTTTTTCAATGTCGCGCAGGGCGGGTATCTGATCGTCGTGGGTTGCGACAATCAGTTTGCCGGTTCGTTTATGATCAATGCCGTTTTCTGCGCAATAGCGATACAGCATATCGCGTCCTGCCACGCAGAACCTCGCCTTCAGACTGTTTTTCGGATAGTAAATGCCGGCATGGATGACTTCGCTATTGCGTGCGCTGGTCTCGGTTCCGATTGCATCGTGACGTTCGATAATCAGAACTTCCCGGCCGGCTTTGGCCAAGGCGCGTGCGCAGGCAAGGCCGACAACGCCGGCGCCGATAATGACGGTTTGAATATCGGTGGTCATGTTGAAAAAATTGTCCGGGGCTTAAGAGTTGATCTGACGGAAATAAACGGCCTGGCCCTGATTGTCCTGACCTTCGCCGGTCACACTGCCGGGGTCTTCGCTTGTGTAATGGCCACGTGCAGATGCCCCGTCGTCACAGAACACATACCAGCTGCCAAACGGCAATGTGTTGCTTTGATAAGCGCCGCCATCATGCCGCCATATGCCTTCACAATGGCGAAGGTCACTATCAATAATCATCGTGCCTTCGCCGGAGGGCTGATCAAATTTCAGCATTCCCTGTCCGCGTGATCCTTGCCAGTTGGTGCTGATCGGTAATCCTTCGGACGGTGTGTCTGTCGTATTGCTATCTGGAAGTGCCGCTGGTGACGGTGTTTCGACAACTTCCGGGGTTACTTGCGTTGACGGGATCACGACACCGTCGGGAAGCTGCACGTCAAACCGTGCAAAGAAATTAGCCCCGAACAGCTGGGCATCAACCGCATCAAGCTGTTTAGGCGGGGCTGTGAAATCTGTCATGGTCTGGCGCGCGACCGGGTCACAATAGTAACCAAGCAGGCGACTGCCACGCACCGTTGGTTTATCCGGGTTCCATTGACCGACAAACGACACGCATTGTGAACCGGCGCGAATGAAGGGGGTCATTGCAATCGGCCCGTATCGGGTATCTTGCATGAAATTCATGCCATTGGTGGTACTTCGTCCGCGTAATCCGTCAAACATCTCCAAAAGCTGTTCGGACGACATTTCATTGTTAAAGGCAAAGCCCGGGGCGGAAGTCGAAAAAACGCTTTCAACAAACAGATCATCGCTTGCGCCTTTGATACTGCCTTCCGCCGCAGGCGACAGCCAGCGACCAACAAAAACGGTGCTGTTTTCGCGATATTGGCGCAGAAAGACCGTTGTAACCGGTATATCGGATTTAAGTGAAAGCGGGCTCTGATCCGCTGGAATCTGCTCAAACCCGCCAACATCCTGCGCGTTCGCAGACGACATTCCGGTCATCATCAAAGTGCCGGCAATTACGCCACCCCAAAGGGCCCCCCGATTGGTCACTTTGCGTCCTTCCTTCATGTTATTGCTGGTGAAATCATTTTTCCCTACTCCTATCTTTACCTGTACGGTGATAGATTGGCTAGGGGCCAGTAGACAACTTGCCTTCAATGAAATTCTTTGTTCTTGATTTTTACGGGCAAAGACGCTCATTGGAAGCAGGGTTTCGGCCCTGGGGACAGAAAATTGCCTGAATAACGGAGCAAACTTCAATGACGGTGCACGAGACCAGCGCAACCGGGGAAAGCGCAGGCCAGCAGATCGCTACCGCCAAGCAGCCAGGCGCGAAGCGCGCCCATGTGATCGTGATTGGCAACGAAAAAGGTGGATCCGGAAAGTCGACAACGGCGATGCATTTGATCGTATCGTTGATGAAAATGGGATTTTCCGTTGGTTCGCTCGATATTGACGCCCGTCAGGGGACACTGACCCGATATGTTGAAAACCGGATTTCATTTAACGAACAGAAAAAGCTGAAACTGCCTGTTCCGGATCATCGTCCGATTTACCGCAGCGAGCTTGATGATGGCAATGCCGCCAAGCTTGACGAGCGGGAGCGTTTCACCAATGCCCTTGGCGAACTGGTGATGGGCTGCAATTTTGTGGTGATGGATTGCCCGGGCAGTGACAATTACCTGTCGCGTCTTGCGCATTCCTGCGCCGATACGCTGGTAACCCCGATTAATGACAGCTATATTGATCTTGATATGCTCGCCCGGATCGATCCGGACACCCTTGATATCAAAGGACCCAGTATCTATGCCGAAATGGTCTGGGATGCACGTAAACGCCGTGCAGCGGTAGATGGCGGTACGATTGACTGGATCGTCATGCGTAATCGTCTGTCACACCTTGATGCACGCAACAAACGTGATATCGCCGAAATCGTCGACAAGCTGGCAGCGCGTATCCGGTTCCGTGTGGCGCCCGGCTTTGGCGAACGCGTGATCTACCGGGAATTGTTCCTGAAAGGTCTGACCCTGCTTGACCTTCGCGAGAAGGGGGTAGGAATCCCGCTTAGCATGTCGCACATGGCAGCCCGGCAGGAAGTTCGTGCGTTGCTTGAAATAATCGGCTTCACACCGGCAGATGGCGAAGAGTTGCCGATCTGATATAAGCGCCCCTATATCAGGGTGATAGTGCCCTGAAAAATGGTTGGTGGCCGTGCCCGGAAACAAATCGACACCCGAAACAAAAGCCAAACAGCAAAGCCATGTTGCGTCTGATGTCTCAAACCATACAGACGTGACCGCCTTTGTGAAGCAGGCGCGCACTTTGGCGGCTGTTGCACCGGCTTCTGGGCCTGCGCAGGGGCGTTTGATCTTTGCGATGGATGCAACGGCCAGCCGTCAGCCAAGCTGGGACAGTGCTGCGGTTCTGCAGGCTGAAATGTTTGATGCCGTCGCAGGCATTGGCAGCACACTGGATATTCAGCTTGTTTTCTTCCGTGGTATTTCGGAATGCAAGGCCAGTGCCTGGTATCGGGATGCGGCAAGGTTGCGTGACTCCATGACAAAAGTCACCTGTCGTGCGGGGCATACACAGCTTGCCCGGGTGCTTGGCCATGTTGAAAGTCAGGCGAAGGATAAAAAGATCAACGCCTTGATTTATGTCGGGGATTGCCTCGAGGAAGATATCTATAATCTTGCCGGGCTGGCGGGGCAGCTGGCGTTAAAGGGGATCAAGGCATTCATGTTTCAGGAAGGATATGACGTGAAAGCCGAGACTGCCTTCCGCGAAATTGCCCGGATCACCGGTGGTGCTTTTGCCCGTTTTGATGCCAGCGCAGCAGACCGTTTACGCGATTTGCTTGGCGCGGTTGCAAGTTATGCGGTTGGCGGGATCAACGCGCTCGAGGAATACGGCCATAAAACATCATCGCAGGATGTCAAACTGCTGGGCTCCCAACTGCGGAAACCCCGATAATGCAATGGTTCTTGTTGGGGATAGGGCTTTTCGTTGCTGCCGGATTTATCATCAGATGGTTATCGTCAGCCGAGCCAAAGCACGTCAGAAAGATCGGGATGTGGGTCGCCGTTCTGTCGCTGGGCGTGCTGGCAGCGTGGTTGCTTCTGACCGGAAAGCTTGCGGCCATGGTTGCCGCCCTTGTTGCTGCCATACCCTTCCTCTCTAGAATCCTCAAAATTGGCTTATTGTGGCCATTATTGCGCAGGATGTTCGGTTTTGCCCGCTCTGGCGGCGGCAGGCCTTCCGGGCGTGCGTCTGCCGGTTCAGGACGGGTATCGGAGATAAAAACGGATTATCTGCGCATGTATCTTGATCACGACAGCGGTCAACTGGCTGGCACAATCGTGCGCGGCTCGATGATTGGGCGGGATCTGGATACGCTCGGGGTTGACGAGATGCGCGTGCTTTATGTTGAATGTTGCGGCGCACAAGATCAAAGCCAGACTGTTCTGGAAACCTATCTGGAACGCCGACCGGATTGTTCAGGATGGCAGAACTGGCAGGCGTCCCGGGATGAAAATGATAATGGAAACGGCCGTGCCGGAAACGATTACGAGCAAGCTGACAGTGGATTTCGCAGCGGAGAGATGAATGCAGGTGAGGCCCGAAGAATCCTTGGTGTTTCCGAACAGGCGACCCGCGAGGAGATTAATCGGGCCTATCAGGTCCTGATCAAGGCAGTTCACCCGGATCATGGCGGATCAGATTATCTTGCATCCAAAATCAATGCGGCCCGGAGCCTCCTGTTACAGCTTTTTAAAGATTGAACTGAACAAACAGCGCACTCGCTTGATCCGCGTTCTTGAAATGTGGCAGAAGCATAAGATTGGCCGAATGCGAATGAGGCGGGTATGACGCGGTCAAAACAGAGGAAAAAAGGCATGTCGAAGCGAATCAAAAAGGCTGTATTCCCGGTTGCGGGTATGGGAACCCGTTTTTTGCCAGCAACCAAGGCAATGCCTAAGGAAATGCTGCCAGTGGTAGACAAGCCGCTTATTCAATATGCTGTTGAAGAGGCAATCGCGGCGGGCATCGAAGAATTCATCTTCGTAACCGGTCGTGGCAAAACCGCAATCGAAGACCATTTCGACCGTTCTGCCGAACTCGAAGCGATCCTGATGGAGCGCGGCAAACATGATGCGCTTGAAACCTCGCTTGCGATGATCCCGGAAAATGGTCGTGTGACCTATACCCGTCAGGGCAATCCTCTGGGGCTTGGTCATGCCGTATTGTGCGCCAAATCTCTTGTCGGTGACGAGCCATTCGTCGTTCTTCTGGCCGATGACCTGATCCAGTCAAAAGTGCCTTGCATGAAGCAGATGGTCGAAAGCTATGGCCGGACGGGTGGCAATATGGTTGCCGTTATGGACGTCCCGCGCGAGGAAACCCAGCGTTACGGCGTGCTTGAAGTCGAAGGCACCAATGGCCGACTGGTCAGCGCCTGCGGCATGGTTGAAAAGCCCAAGCCCGAAGACGCGCCATCGACCTTGTCGGCGATTGGCCGCTACATCCTTGATCCGGGTATCTTTGAAGTCCTTGAGAATATTCCGCGCGGTGCGGGCAATGAAATCCAGCTTACGGATGCGCTTGCGGCCATGATTGGAAAAGTTCCGTTTTACGGCTATCGCTTCGAAGGCCGTCGTTTTGACTGCGGCAACAAGATCGGTTTCCTGAAGGCCACCATGTCTTTCGCGCTGGCACGCGAAGACATGCGTGATGACGTTCGCAATCTTATTCACGAATTCGCCGCCGGCGAAGCTGCGGAATAATAGAATTCACTTAATGTATTTTGGCAGGAGCCGGGACAGACTCCTGCCGAAACATCGACTGGGGTTATGTATTAATGCGTATAGCAATGATTGGGACCGGATATGTGGGCCTAGTTTCTGGTGCCTGCTTCTCGGAATTTGGCACTGACGTTATCTGTGTTGATAAGGACGAAGCAAAGATTGCCCGTCTTGAAGACGGCATCATGCCGATCTACGAACCGGGCCTTGATGTTCTTGTTGAAAATAACGTCAAGGCGGGGCGTCTGACATTCACGACCGACCTTAAGGAAGGCGTGAAAGGTGCCGAGGCGATCTTTATTGCCGTTGGCACGCCGACCCGTCGTGGTGATGGTCACGCCGATCTCAGCTACGTTTATGCCGCAGCCGAAGAAATTGCAGACGCAATGGAAGGCTTTACCGTCATCGTGACCAAATCGACCGTACCGGTCGGCACGGGGCGCGAAGTCGAACGCATTATTCGTGAACGGCGACCGGATGCGGAATTTGCGGTGGTTTCCAACCCCGAATTCCTGCGCGAAGGGTCCGCAATTGGTGATTTCATGCGGCCGGATCGTGTTGTGATCGGAACGACCGACGAACGCGCCCGTGACGTGATGCGTGATCTTTATCGTCCGCTTTATCTGATTGAAACACCGATTGTCTTCACCTCGCGCGAAACGTCGGAAATGATCAAATACGCGGCCAATACCTTCCTTGCAGCCAAAATCACCTTCATCAACGAAATCGCCGATCTTTGTGAAAAGGTTGGTGCCGACGTTCATGATGTTGCGCGCGGTATCGGGCTTGACGGACGTATCGGAAAGAAATTCCTGCATCCCGGGCCGGGTTATGGCGGGTCATGCTTCCCGAAAGATACTTTGGCGCTGGTACGCACCGCACAGGAACATAACAGCCCGCTGCGCATTATTGAAACTGTGGTCGATGTAAATGCGCAGCGCAAAAAGGCCATGGCTGATCGCATCATTTCGGCCTGTGGTGGCTCGGTTTCGGGCAAAACCATCGGTATCCTCGGGCTGGCGTTCAAACCTAATACCGATGATATGCGCGATGCGCCAAGCCTTGATATCGTGCCAGCCCTGATTGCGGCGGGCGCAACGGTCAAGGCCTATGACCCGGAAGCCATGACAGAAGCAAAAAAGCTTCTTGAAGACATAATTTATTGCGATACCGCCTTTGACACCCTTGAAGGTGCCGATGCGATGGTGGTTCTGACCGAATGGAACGAGTTCCGCGGGATGGATCTGGATCGCATCAAATCTGCGCTGAAACACCCGATCGTGGTGGATTTGCGAAATGTATATGACCCCGGCGAGATGGCAGAACAGGGTTTCAGCTATTCCTGCATCGGGCGTGGATCAATCGGAGGCTAAGTTAGAACTATGACCATCTCTGCCGGACACAATTTTGATCCTTCCGTGCTGCGCGAATATGATGTGCGCGGTATCGTGGGCAAAACCCTGCATGCGGTCGATGCGCTTGCTCTTGGCAAGGCATTCGGTACGAAAGTGCGCCAGTCTGGCGGAAAACGGGTTGCCGTTGGCCGGGACGGACGGCTGAGTTCGCCCGAACTGGCAAGTGCGCTTGTCGAAGGGATCGTTTCGACCGGTTGTGATGTTGTCCGGATCGGGCGTGGGCCAACTCCGATGCTCTATTTCACGGTTTATGACCAGAAAACCGATGCTGGCATCATGGTCACCGGGTCGCACAACCCGTCTGACTATAACGGCTTCAAGATGCTCAATGCCGGAAAGTCGGTGTTTGGCGAAGCCATTCAGGAGCTGGGCCGTATTGCTGCATCGGGTGATTTCGAAACCGGTACTGGTTCGGTTACCGACATTGATATCGAAGACCACTATGTCGAACGGTTGCTGACCGAACTTGATTGTGATGTTGCCAAGCCGATGACGATTGTATGGGACTGCGGCAATGGTGCCGCAGGCGATGTGGTTCGCAAACTGACTGCAAAGCTTCCGGGCAACCACCACCTGCTGTTTGACGAGATCGATGGCACTTTCCCAAATCATCACCCGGACCCGACGGTCGAGGCCAATCTGGTCGATCTCAAGGCCAAGGTGGCATCGCTGAATGCCGACTGGGGTGTTGCCTTTGACGGCGATGGTGATCGTATCGGTGTTGTTGACGGGCAGGGACGTGTCTTGTGGGGCGATCAGCTGCTGCAGATTTATGCTGCCGACGTTCTCGGGCGTCTGCCGGGAGCATCGATCATTGCCGATGTCAAAGCCAGCCAGACGCTGTTTGACGAGGTCACCCGTCTTGGCGGCAATGCCATCATGTGGAAAACCGGCCATTCGCTGATCAAGACCAAAATGGTTGAGTCAAAGGCACCGATTGCCGGTGAAATGAGCGGTCATATCTTCTTTGCCGAACGCTACTATGGCTATGACGATGCAATGTATGCCGCGGTCCGGCTGTATCGCATTCTGGTTCAGAGTGGCAAAAGCCTTGATGACTGGCGTGATGCGATGCCGGTGGCCGTTAATACCCCGGAAACCCGCATCGACTGCCCGGATGACCGCAAGTTCGCCCTGATCGAAGAAGTACGTGGTCGTTTGTCCGAAGCTGGTGCTGAAGTCAGTGGAATTGATGGTGTGCGTGTCAGCACGGATGACGGCTGGTGGTTGCTGCGTGCTTCCAATACCCAGCCTGCGATCGTGGCCCGTTGCGAGGCCGCTGATGAAAGCGGTTTGTTGCGGTTGAAAGCACAGGTAACCGCACAGCTGCAAAAAAGCGGTCTGACTTCGAATGATTTCTTTGCACCCGGTGGCGGTCACTAGGCCGTTTTCTGGAAGGTACAAAAAAGCCCGCTGAATTGCTTCAGCGGGCTTTTTTGATTTGAGGCAGGCTGTTTACCCGGCATCACCGGCATTAACCGGGATACAGGCGACCTTTTCCTTGCGCAGCGCAGCACAGGCACTGCGTGCTTCCTGTTCACCACCAAACCCAAGCAGGCGGGCACGATAAACAACACCCGATCCGTTGCTTTGCTGCTCGACAGCGGCACGGGTCAGCCGAAGGACTTCCGGCGCTGTGCGTGCTGCGGCAAGGACGGCTTCCTGTGCACGACGCTGATCGCTGAACGCGCCAACCTGAATGCCCCATCCGCCGGTTTCCGGCGACAGGCGGGCGACAACGGTTTCGGTATCAATGCGGCCGGGCTGTTCGACTTCATTGGCGTTGTTCTGCTTGGCCATCAGAAGCTGGGTATCAGCCGGAAGAATTTTGCCATCCGGGCTGATGCGCGGACGTGGCGCGATGATTTCGCCGTCTTTTTTCAGTTCAAGATAGGCCTGATCAAGAAGCTTTTTCATCTGGTCATCGCGTGACCGCGCTGTCCGGCCACCAAAGACAACGCCGATCAAACGGCGACCATTGCGGTTGACCGATGCGACAAGGTTAAAGCCCGACGCATTGATATAGCCGGTCTTGATGCCGTCCGTGCCGTAATAGGACGCCAGAAGATTGTTATGGTTGCCATAGGTGCGCTTACCATAGCGGAACTTCTGGGTGCTGAAATAATGGTAGTAGTTGCCGTAATCCTTGCGCAGCGAAACCGCAAGCCGGATCATATCGCGGGCTGTGGTCAACTGGCCACGGTTCGGAAGGCCTGATGCATTGCGAAAGGTGGTGTTCTTCATGCCGATCTGGCGCGCTTTCGCGGTCATCATCTGCGCGAATTTCACCTCGGTTCCGCCAAGATGCTCGGCGACCACAACGGCAATGTCGTTTGCCGATTTCGTAACGAGTGCCAGAATGGCATCCTCGACCGAAATCTTTTCACCAGGCTGAAGGCCTAATTTCGAAGGGGCCTGTCCCCAGGCGCGTTTGGAAACTTCCATACGTGTCGAAAGCGATACCTTACCGGAATCCAGCGCATCAAACAGCATGTAAAGCGTCATGATCTTGGTCAGTGACGCAGGGTAAACTTTGTGGTCGGCGCGATATTCATGAAGGACATCGCCGGTTTCGGCGTCGATAACCATCGCTGTATAGGTGCGCGCCATTGCTGCCGGTGTTGTGAATACAACAGCAGCGATGATCAGCAGCATCACGGACAGGACGCAGTAAATCCTGCGACCCTGCGATTGCCACATCGGTCGACTTTGATCAGTACTAACGGTGGCCATCGCTTTTGGCCCAAGACGGGTCTTAAAACGCATTTGACGGGCTCGGCTTTACGGTGATCCCCAAGACGAAATATGGTCAGTGTCTCATCGCGGCATTAAAAAAATGCTTAACGCTTGTTCAGATAATCTGAGTTGCCGCCTTGTTGCGGTCTCATTTTTTCGTCAGACTCAATTTATATCCGCCAGAAGGTTAAAAATCGAGGATCGAATGCGTAAAAAAATAATGTCTGTTGTCAGTAACATAAGAACAAAATCATCAATTTTAAGTGGTGGCGCACTGTGTGCCGCAGGTTTGATGGCGCTTTCTGCATGCAGTTTTACCGGTACAAGCGATATCGAAAATCCACTGGTGCGCAAGGGTAGCTGGTTCTCGTTTATCAATGCGGATGACATTCGAACCGCATGTTCTGCCGGGGATGCAGAAGGACGGATTCGCATCGTCTATAATGCTGATTATTATAAAGAAACGCGCAGTTACGACCTTATTCCCAGGAACGGTGCAGAGCAGTTTGAGATGGTGTCGCGGATATTTGGTCCGCTTGACGTAAGCGAGGTCAATGTTGAGGTCACAGCCCCCCTTGGTGCTTTCGGCGGGACGGAATCGCGGGAAACCCTGTCGCGCGGACAATATCTTGCACTGACCGATGCGCTTCAGGCCGATGGTTTCGGATATCAAAGCCGCGACGGATTGCGCCTGCATTCTGACGATTATTACTGGGTTGCGATTGGCTGTTCATCGCAAAGCATCACGCTTGCCGCCTGGACATCTACCAAGGATGATCTGCGCGCTTTGACTTTCCCGAATGTGCTCGAAAACCTGTCAGGTTTGGAAAAAACACTTCCACAGCCGCCAGCTTTCGGTGCGCCAAAGCAGCCTGATCCGTTTTTCAGCAAGAATGACAAGAAAGCCGAGTCTCGCCATTTCTATCGCACCGTGCGCGGAAATCAGCTGAAATAAGCTGATCCGTTTCAGGAATCTTCGATGAAAATGGCACGGTATAACCCGTGCCATTTTTGTTTTTTTAGCGTCCTGAATATCAGGATTAACGTAATTTCCCGCCTAAGCGGTTGAACGTATGCCGGTTTTTTACAATCGGTTTCCGGGAATCAAGATAATCCGTTCTCCCGGGCGTGCTTGACCCATTCACGACTTTTAAAATGTCACCAAAGCAACCTTGACGGCGCGCCGCTATTCCATCTAGGGTTATGTTGCGATGCAGCATAATTTCTGAATGCCAAGCCCAATTCAAGGAGGTCGGCACATGGTGACTCCTCGCAAAAAATCTGCGCCCGCTTCAACAAATGCTAATCCGGCGAAGGTCTCTTCTCGCCCAAAGGCGGTGACTCAAAAAACAGCTTCTGATGGCGGTAAAAAGTCGGCTGCTTCCCCGGCAAAGGCCGCGACAGCTGAAATTTCCGAGGCTGCAACAGAGCGGCCGAAGCGTGTCGTCACAACCGCAAGCGCGCTTGAAGCAGAGGCATTGCGTCATCCTCCTGCGGAGCTATCAAAACCGGATGCTGTAGTACCGGAGGCGAAGAAAGAACCTGTTGCCGCTAAAGGGGCTGAGGCTCCGGCCAAGGCTGATGACCCGGTAAAAGCAGAAGCAGCGAAAAGCAAGCCTGCGCCCGAACAAGCCAGAGAGAAGACAACGGCAGGCCCCAAACCGGCAAGTCGTCCGAAGGCGGCAACCACATCTAAAAAGAATACGGTTATGCCTGCCTCCAAAGCCGTCAGCGAACCCAAAGTTTCGGTTTCCAGCGATAAGGCATCTGGTGCGATTTCCGAAACGCCCCCCCCAGCAAAGAAGGCTTCCATCGTGACAGAGCAAGAGAAAGCGGCTGCTCCGGCCAAAGTGACAGTGGCGGCGAAGGCCGAGACGAAAGCTAAAGACACCCAAAAAACTGATGTCGAGGTTAAGGTTGCAGCCCAGCCGACAGCCGCCGGTGATGTGGCTGCGTTTGGTGCGGTCAGCCTTGAACCGTTCACAGAGCTTTGGAAAGCACCGGAAGTCGATACCATGGTTGCAGCAACCCAGAATGCTCTCGAAGGAAGTCTAACGGCGGTCAATGATGTTCTTGCTCAGGTGACAGAAAAGATTACCGAGCAGGCAGACATATTCTCCGATGCTGGAACGCAAATGATGGCCAGATACGAAGAACTGATCGAAACGCAGCAAAAAAGTTTCGAAGGCGTATGGCAGGTTTCATCTGAACTGATGGAAAAAAGCGGTTCCTTCGGTGCTGAGCTGGCATCCTGGGCGCAGCGGGAAGTTGATGCATCCCAAGCTGATTTCGAAGCGCTTTCAAAGGTCGAAAGCCTTTCTGAACTGCAGGAGCTGAACGAGCGTATATTGAAGCGCTATGTCGAGTCCGGCATGTCCGAAGGCGAAAAAATTCAGAAAATGATGTTCGCTGCTTTCACGGACGGATTTGCTGCAATGTCCAAGGCTGCTGGTGTTCCGCTCAAGTAAGCAACCCGACGCACTTAGGATTTTGCCGTAATGAATGTATCGGGACGGACATGGCTGGCAGCCATGTCCGTTTTTATTTTTTGTACCGATATTTACGGCAAAGATGACGAAGTTTGGTCAATGATCTTGCAGCACGGCATTCTCGGCCTACATGAATTTGGGATGAGGTTAGAAACGTTTTGTCGCTGCGGACTTTGAAACAGATGTTCAATGACCTATCATGGAGACAATGCAGAACAAAAGGGTTCCGGTAAGCAGATTATGAGTGATCAGGACAATGACGGTGGTGGTCTCCCGAATACGGGGATCGTAACGAAGACACGGCCAAAGACGAAGAAGCCGTCCATGTACAAGGTGTTGTTGCTAAATGACGACTACACACCCATGGAATTCGTTGTCCATGTGCTTGAACGGTTCTTTGAAAAGGGCCGGGAAGAGGCGACCGCGATCATGCTTCAGGTCCACCGAAAGGGGGTCGGAATTTGTGGGGTTTTCACCTACGAGATCGCGGAAACCAAGGTCAACCAGGTCATGGATCTGGCGCGGCAAAATCAGCATCCGCTGCAGTGCACGTTAGAGAAGGAGTGAAACATGCTCTCACGTAACCTTGAAGAAAGCTTACATCGTGCGCTGGCATATGCCTCTGAGCGGCGTCATGAATATGCAACGCTGGAACATCTTCTGTTGTCATTGACCGAAGATCAGGACGCGTTGTCTGTTCTGAAAGCGTGCCGGGTGGACGTTGATCGTCTGCGTTCGGATCTGCTGGAGTTTGCTGATAGCGAGCTTTCCGGCCTGATCAGTGCGCGTCTGGTGGACCCCAAACCGACGGCTGGTTTCCAGCGCGTGATACAGCGCGCAGCCATTCATGTTCAGTCTTCCGGGCGAGAAGAGGTAACGGGGGCGAATGTGCTGGTTGCACTGTTCTCCGAACGTGAATCGCACGCGGTCTATTACCTGCAATTGCAGGACATGACCCGTCTGGATGCGGTCAATTACATTTCCCATGGAATTGCCAAGGCGCCCGAACTGAACGAACGCCGCATTCCGCGTGGTGCCGAAGAAGAAGTTGCACCCGGTGCGACAACCGACGCTGAAGAAGGTGCCGCCGCTGGCGAGGGCGAGGCGCTCAAGGCTTATTGCGTGAACCTTAATGTCAAGGCGCAGAATGGCAAGATTGATCCGTTGATCGGTCGCCAAAGCGAAATTGAACGCACCATTCAGGTCCTGTGCCGTCGCACCAAGAACAACCCGCTTTATGTTGGCGATCCGGGGGTTGGTAAAACCGCCATCGCCGAAGGCTTGGCGCGTCGCATTGTTGATGGTGATGTCCCCGAGGTTCTTGCGGATGCCACCATTTTCTCTCTTGATATGGGTGCGCTTCTGGCCGGGACACGGTATCGTGGTGACTTCGAAGAGCGCCTGAAGGCGGTCGTCAAGGAACTTGAAGAGTTTGATGGCGCGGTTCTGTTCATTGATGAAATTCACACGGTGATTGGCGCGGGCGCGACATCGGGCGGGGCAATGGATGCCTCGAACCTGTTGAAACCGGCCTTGGCCAGCGGTTCGCTTCGATGCATCGGTTCCACGACTTACAAGGAATTCCGCGGTCATTTCGAAAAGGACCGCGCCCTTGTGCGTCGTTTCCAGAAAATCGATGTTGAAGAACCGTCTCCCGAAGATACCATTAAAATCCTCAAGGGGCTCAAGCCCTATTACGAGGAACATCATCACGTCAAATACACCAACGAGGCCATTCGGTCTGCGGTCGAGCTGGCATCACGCTATATCAATGACCGCAAACGTCCCGATAGCGCGATTGATGTGATTGACGAAGTCGGGGCATCCCGGATGCTGGTGGCACCAAGCAAGCGCAAGCGCACGATTTCCAAACGCGATGTCGAGGAAATCGTCGCCAAGATTGCCCGCATACCACCAAAATCGGTGTCGACGGATGACCGTAAGGCATTGGCCAATCTGGAACGTGACCTCAAGACCGTTGTGTTTGGGCAGGACAAGGCGATTGAGGCTGTTGCCAGCGCGATCAAGCTCGCACGTGCCGGTCTGCGCGAACCGGAAAAGCCGATTGGCAGCTATCTGTTCTCCGGCCCGACAGGTGTTGGCAAGACCGAGGTGACCAAGCAGCTGGCGCATGTCATGGGGATCGAATTCATACGGTTCGACATGTCCGAATATATGGAACGCCACAGCGTTTCTCGCCTGATTGGTGCGCCGCCCGGCTATGTCGGTTTCGATCAGGGAGGGCTTCTGACCGATTCCGTCGATCAGCATCCGCATGCGGTTGTCCTGCTTGACGAGATCGAGAAAGCCCATCCGGACCTGTTCAATATTCTTTTGCAGGTGATGGACCACGGCAAGCTTACGGATAATAACGGCAAGACCGTTGATTTCCGTAATATTGTGCTGGTGATGACGACCAACGCGGGCGCATCGGATATGGCAAAGCCGCCCATCGGTTTCAAACGTGAAATGCGTACCGGCGAGGATGCAGAGGCGATCAAGCGAACTTTCTCGCCGGAATTCCGTAATCGTCTGGACGCGGTCATTCCGTTTGAAAACCTCAAGCCGGAGGTCGTCAAGATGGTGGTGGACAAGTTCATACTGCAGCTTGAAGTCCAGCTTGCAGATCGCAATGTTTCGATCGAACTGACCGAAGCAGCGCGGACTTGGCTGGGCGAACGGGGCTATGATGCGGCCTTTGGGGCGCGTCCATTGGGACGTGTCATTCAGGAACACGTCAAAAAGCCGCTGGCCGAGGAATTGCTGTTTGGCAAACTCGAAAAGGGCGGGGCCGTTCTGGTCGATATCGAAGACGATGCCGTTATCTTCCGTTATCCGGAAGAAAATGGTGGCGGGTCGAAAAAGGAAAAAGATCCGGAAATGGCAAACTGATTGCCCTGTGATCGATTACCTTGTCATTAAGTTTTGGCGCGTTATTGTGATTGCCCGGAACAGTTGTTTCGGGCAATTGCTTTTGGTGGCATATAAAAACAATGAACCAGGCGACACAGCGAAAATACCGTGATGAGGTCGAGAAGTTTCTGTCCAAACTTGAATCGCAGGCGCGCAGGCTTGTGGCTTTGGCAGATGTGATCGAGAAGACGGTCGATACAACGGAAGTGACAGGTTACCGGCCTTTCCGCGAGGAAGTCGATAATTTCAAAGCGCTTTCGCTGGTGATCACCGACCGCCTTGCAAAGCTTGAAAAGCATCCGAAAAAGGACGAGCTTGAAGAGCAATTCCATAAATTGCAGATTCTGATGCTGCGCATCGTGATCAAAACCAGCCTGAAATTCTTCTTTGTGATGAGTGCCAAGCCGGTTCTGCCGCTTGGTGCGCGAGAGATGTTTCAAAGCGAGCTTCGCACGCTTTATGAGGCAGAGCGCATGATTTCCAATCCGCGATATATCAGCCACCTTGATGAAGGTGCCAAGGATGATCTTGAGATTGCCAAGGAAATTCTTCAGGAAATCATTGAAAACGCTCCTGCTTTGCTGAATTTCGGAAATCGGAAAAAGCGTAAGCCGGCACGCCGCAACGCCGGTTGATCTGCAGATCAATCCTGCTGTCATTTGACTTAAATTGCGTTTTGCAAAATGCAAAGAATGGCTATCGCATTTTGCGAATATTTCTGTCGCAAATTGCGAATTAATTTTGAAGTAGTTGTCTTATCAGAGTTTTTTCAATCAATAATCGGCCAAATTCTGCGATTTTAAGATGATGCCAAAAACTGGCACACCCTATGCATATGTGTGATCGGACAGTTGTTCTTTGCAGGGGCGCATCTTGCGCCTGGAACAACGTAATCTTCTGCAGTTTGCTCGTGTCCCAACCAAACTCAGCGGCGGTTTTTCCGCCGCTTTTTTCTTTTGTCCCCCTTTTCTTATCATCCAGCCCTCCAATGGCTTAACTGGCATCCCCATATGGGGATATCGGATAATGTATGCGTGTTTGTATATATTTTCCTGCGTCTAAAAGTAGTTGATGAACAGATTTTTCTCTGTATAATCTATACCAAGGGATAGTATTTACATACGGAGGGGTAGGAAGAGTTATGAAAATAACAAAACACCTTGTTCTGGTGACGGGTCTGATGATTGGCACTTCGTTTGGTGTCACTGCCGCCAATGCCAAGTCAGATTTGCCCGGGGCACCGGACCAGTTGATTACGGATGACACGATCCGTGATGTTCGGGAATGGCTTGCAAATCCGGTGGTCGAACTTTCAATCTCGTCGCAGAACCGGTTGCGCAAAGGTATGACGCAGGATCAGATTGATGCTGCCGACAAACAATGGGTGGCGGAACGCGAAGCCGAGGACCAGCCGCTGGTCGCAGCCATTCTGACCAATCCTCTTTCCAGTTATCTGACGCAGATCCAGGCGCGTTCCGGCGGATTGTTTGCCGAAATATTTGTCATGGACGCTGTCGGCCTCAATGTCGGGCAAAGCTCGATCACTTCCGATTTCTGGCAGGGGGACGAGGCCAAGTTCAAAAACACCTTCCCCAACGGAGCCAACGCCGTCTTCATTGATGAAGCTGAATATAACGAAGAATCCGACACCTGGCGTTCGCAGCTCAATATGACCATGAGCGATCAGCAAGGGGCACCAATCGGTGCCGTCACGATCGAGGTCAATCTTAATGAACTCGCGCGTCGTCAGCAGTTGTAAGGGAGACGGACAATGAACTTCTTCAAAAACCTTTCCATACCAGCCAAGCTGACGACCTGCTTTGCTGTGATGATTGTGGTCATCCTGATGGTTGCGGGTGCCGGGATGTTTGCGACTTTCCAGGTCAAGTCTGCCAATGATCAACGTGATTATCTTTCTGATTTCGAACGCGACTATCGCAACCTGGACCGCTCTTATCTGATGGCGCGTCAGGAACTGGTTTATTTCCTGACAACCGGTGACCGGACCGGACTTGAAAGTTATCAGGAATCGCTGGCTGAAATCGATACCCGCACCGATGTTCTGAAAGCCTACGCGACGATTAACCCGACAATTGCCGATCTTATCGAACAGATGGACAGCGCAATTGATCGCTGGGAAGAGATCGCCAGCGAACAGGCGAAACTGATGCGTCATTATCTGACCGTCAACCATGCGCGTGCGATTGAAGCTTCCGGCGAACCGCGCGAACTGTCCGACAGCGTATCGAAGATTGCCCTGGAACTGGCAGAAAATATCGACCAGATGAACCTGGATGTCGAAAACCGTGTCGAACGGGCCATGATGCTGTTTCAGACCACACTGGGCATTGGTGTTGTTTTGCTGATCGCCATGGCGGCATTGTTTGGTGGCACGTTGTCGCGCCTTATTGCGACACCGATCCGCAAGATGACGGATGCGATGGGAAGCCTGGCATCTGGCAACCTTGATATCGAAATCCTTGATATGAAGCGCGCCGACGAAGTGGGGGCGATGGCCAAATCGCTTGAAGTGTTCCGTGAAAACGCCCGTGAACGTGCCCGGATGGCCGAACAGGAACGGATTGAAGCCGAACGCCAGATCGAACGCAGCAAGCGTATGGGTACACTGACTGCCGGTTTCGATCATAAAATCCAGGAAGTTCTTTCGGCGGTTAATGTTGCGCTGGACGAAGTCCGCAGTGCATCGGAAACGCTTTCGTCACATTCGGTTCGCGCCAATCAGGATGCGAAAAGTGTGGCAGAGCAGGCCGAAGAATCATCGGGAGACATCGAAACCGTTGCATCGGCAACCGCACAGCTTTCCGCGTCGATTTCCGAAATCGCATCGCAGATCGCACGTGTTACAGAAATCACCCAGCATGCCGTTGCGGAAACCGAACGCACCAATCAGCGTGTCGAAATGCTGAATGAAGCGGCGCAAAGTGTTGGTGAAGTTGTCAGCCTGATCAGCGACATTGCCGATCAGACAAACCTGCTGGCACTTAACGCGACAATTGAATCCGCACGTGCCGGCGATGCAGGCAAGGGCTTTGCTGTGGTGGCGGGGGAAGTCAAAAACCTTGCTGCCCAGACGGTGAAGGCAACCGAACAGATCACTGCGAAAATTACCGAAATGCAGGGTGAAACCGGTGCCGCCGCCGAAGCCGTTCGCGGCTTTGCCGAAACCATTCATCAAATTGATGAACTGATGTCGGTTGTTGCCAGTGCGGTGGAAGAGCAGGGCGCTGCAACCGAAGAAATTTCACGCAGTGTCGAAGGGGCTGCCAATGGCAACGTCGCGATTTCAAATGCGGTGAAAAGTGTTGCCTTGGCCACAACCGAAAGCGGTGATCTTTCGAATGGTCAGCTTGACTGTGTCGGCCGTCTTGCGGCCGCCAATGATGAGCTTAGAAGCCATGTAAATGGCTTCCTGAACGACGTCAGAGCCGTCTAAAAATACTGAGTTGGTTGGGCAGTCAGGAAGGGGCGCGATGCTGATGCATCGTGCTCCTTTTTGCTTGGCGGAGCTGGCCGGTTCATTCCTGTTTGAACGGGCTGTGTTCGGCGACGATAAATTCGCGGTCCTGCGCGATATGATGGCGTTCCTGATCCAGAAAACGGGCCACGGCATTGCGTAAACCGGCATCGACAATCAGATGTGCCGAATGGGTCAAAACCGGTTCATAGCCACGCTGGATTTTATGCTCACCCTGTGCCCCGGCCTCAACCGTTTTAAGGCCGCGTTCAATCGCGATATCGATCGCCTGATAGTAACAGGTCTCGAAATGCAAAAGCGGGGTCCGGTCAACAGTGCCCCAGTTGCGTCCGTATAAGGTTTCCGTGCCGATCAGGTTGAGCGCCCCGGCAACCATGTCGCCGTCACGAAAGGCAGCCACCAAAACGGTCCGGTCCCGGACCCGTTCATGCAGAAGATCAAAGAACTCCCGCGTTAAATAGGCCTGGCCCCATTTGCGATCCGATGTGTCGTGATAAAAGGCATAAAACCGGTCCCAATGGGCGGCTTTAAGGTCATCACCCGATAGAACTTCAAAGCTGTATCCCGCATCGCGCACCTGTTTGCGTTCCTTGCGCAGATTTTTGCGTTTGCGCGAATTCAGCGCGCCAAGGAAATCGTCAAAACTGTCGTAACCACGATTGTACCAGTGATATTGAATGCCGGTTCGCGGAAGAAATCCGGCATCTTCCATCGCCCGGCTTTCATCGCCACTGCAAAACGTTACATGCAGGCTGGCAATGCCAAGCCGTTCGGGCAGGGCACAAAGCGCACCAATCAGAAGTGTGCGAACGCGCTCAGGGGCTGGATGATCGGACCGTATCAGAAGCCGTGGGCCCGGAACCGGTGAAAAGGGTACGGCGGCCTGTAATTTCGGATAATACCGTCCACCCGCCCGCTCATAGGCTTCCGCCCAGCTCCAGTCGAAGACATATTCGCCATAGGAATGCGATTTGACATAAAGCGGCACAATCCCGGCAACCGTATCGTCATCATCGGTAACCACCAGATGAAACGGTTGCCAGCCGGTATCGGCATTGGCCGAGCCACTATCTTCCATTGCGGAAAGAAAGGCAAAGCTGACAAACGGGTTCGCCGTGCCTGCGCATTTGTCCCAGTCGGCTTCGCCGATTTCATGGATATCGGTAACGGTTCTTATCTCGGCAGGCAAGATGGGGTCCCCTGTGTTCAATCCTTGGTCGCCGTTCGGGCCTGCATTCTATACGCAATAGCCGGTATATGCGTTCAGAAGATAGGCGCATTGCATGTTTGCGCAAGGGAAAGCCTTTGACGGACGTTGCCTTAAGCCCTATTTCATTGGGCCAAGGGCGCGTAACGTTACGGCCCTACGGCTCGGGAAATGCCCGTGTCGCCCTCGCAAAGAAAAGGATGGTGCGCCGTGAACAGCAAGCTTTCGTTGGAGAAGGACAAGATCAAGATCGTCCTGCTCGAAGGTATCCATGAAAACGCTGTAAAGATGTTCAAAGAGGCCGGCTACTCAAATGTCGACCACTACCCTGCTGCTCTGGATGCGGATGAACTGAAATCCGTCGTCTCCGAAGCGCATTTTCTGGGCATCCGTTCCCGCACCAAACTGACCGAAGAAGTCATCGACGCTGCACCCAAGCTGACCTCTATTGGTTGTTTCTGTATCGGCACCAATCAGGTTGATCTGAAAGCCGCTGCGATGCGCGGTATTCCGGTCTTCAATGCGCCTTATTCCAATACCCGTTCGGTCGCCGAACTGGTTCTGGGTCAGATCATCATGCTGATGCGCGGTATCCCGCAGCGTGACAAGGCTGCCCATGCCGGTGGCTGGCTTAAAAATGCCAAGGGCTCGTACGAGGCGCGCGGCAAGACTTTGGGCATCATCGGCTATGGTCATATCGGATCGCAGCTGTCGGTTCTGGCGGAATCGCTTGGCATGAACGTCATTTATTATGATGTGATCAACAAGCTTGCGATGGGTAATGCAACCTCGTGCAGCTCGATGGATGAATTGCTGGCGAAATCCGATGTCGTTTCGTTGCATGTTCCGGCCAACGAACAGACCAAAAACATGATCACCGCGACCGAAATCGCCAAGATGAAGCCGGGCGCGCATCTGATCAACGCGGCACGTGGCAATGTCATCGTGATCGAAGACCTTGCTGCGGCCTTGGAACGCGGCCATCTGGCCGGTGCAGCCCTTGACGTGTTCCCGGTCGAGCCTGCTGGCAAGGACGAGGAATTCCAGAGCCCGCTTCGCGGCATGCCGAACGTGATCCTGACCCCGCATATCGGTGGTTCCACCCAGGAAGCACAGGAAAATATCGGTGTCGAAGTTGCCGACAAGCTGATCACCTATTCCGATAACGGGTCGACGCTGGGCGCGGTCAACTTCCCGGAAGTTTCGCTGCCGGTCAAGGATCGCAAGCACACCCGCTTCATGCATATTCACCGCAACGTTCCGGGCGTTCTGTCGAAAATCAACGACGTGTTTGCAACGCGCGGCATGAATATCAGCGGTCAGTATCTGCGTTCCGAAGGCGGCGTGGGTTACGTGGTTGTCGAAGTCGACGAGGAAATCCAGCCGGGGCTTGGCATCCGCAAGGAACTCGAAGCCATCGACGGTACGCTTCGGGTTCGCTTCCTGTTCTGATCTATCTATAGTTGCGCAATGCAATCAAACTGAGAAGGGCGGAAACATCATTGTTTCCGCCCTTTTCTTATAGTTTGCGATACATGATCAGTGCGTCGGTTTCGCCGTGGGTCGGGTGCATATAGGCACCGGGTAAACGCCCGACAATTTCAAAGCCAAGCTGCGGCCAAAGATGCACCGCGGCCTTGTTGCTGGCGATGACGAAATTGAACTGCATTGCCTTGAAGCCCCGATCCCTTGCACGGATCAGCGAGTCTTCGCACATTCGCCGCGCAATCCCGCGCCCGCCCGCATCGGGGGCGGTCATATAGCCGCAATTGGCGACATGGGCACCATTGCCCGGCTGATTGGCCCTCAGGTAATAGGTGCCAACAATCTGGCCGTCTTCCTCGGCAACGAAGGTTTCCCTGTCCGCGCCCATCCAATAGGCCAACACTTCCGTGTCGGTCATGTCGGTGGGCATGACATAGGTTTCACCGGCCCGAAGGACCGGTGCAACGATTTCAAGGATTTTCGCGACATCATTCTGGGTGGCGGTGCGTATCTGCATTGTAACGATCAGTCTTTCGTGGGGGACAAGCCCGCGCGGGGCAGGGGATAACACGGCGCGGGCAGGTGTTAGCGGTCGCCCTGTTGCAAGACCTGTTCGATAAATTCGGGGTCCGCTTCAAACGGCAGACTCGCCCGTCCGGCAAGCGCGCGGGCAAGTTCGGAACGATAACGTTCCCGTGGGATTTCGACCACCCCGAACTGTTTTAAGTGATCATTGACGAACTGGGTATCAAGCAGGGTATAGCCGCCTTGCCGCAAAAGGGCGACAAGATGCACCAATGCCACCTTTGATGCATTGGTCGCACGCGAAAACATGCTTTCGCCAAAAAACGCCTGACCCAGGCTGACGCCATAAAGACCGCCAACCAGCTTGCCATCCAGCCATGCCTCGATCGAATGGGCGCACCCCATCTTGTGAAGCGCGCAATAGGCATCAAGGATATTGTCATTGATCCAGGTATCATCCCGGCTGTCTGTTGGCTCCGCACAGGCACGAATGACATCGGGAAAGGCTTTGTTTACATGGACCTTGAATGTCCCCTTGCGCACCGCTTTGCGCAGGCTTCTGGGCACGTGGAAGCCGTCAAGCGGCAATACGCCACGCCATTCCGGGTCAATCCAGTAAAGGGTCGGGTCATCATGGCTTTCGGCCATGGGAAACAGGCCGACCGAATAGGCACGGATCAACAGATCAGGGGTCAGTTGGTTCGACATGATCGCGGTGATAATGGTTTCGGTCCTGTTTGCAAATCGTCTGTTTACATATGTGAACGCGCACTGTTCTGACAAGATAGCAGCTTGCAGTCCATCGACTATGTTTGGCATGATAATCGAAATGTATGATTAATTCTTTCGCGCCGGAATTGTAAAATGCTCGAAATTTCTTCGCTGATTATTTTTGCCGGGGCGTTGCTGGTGGCATCGGGATCGCCGGGACCAAGTGTTGCGGCACTGGTGGCCCGGGTTCTTGCACGCGGATACCGGGATATCCTGCCGTTTCTGGCCGCATTGTGGATTGGCGAACTGATCTGGCTCAGCTTTGCCGTACTTGGCCTGTCGGCCATCGCAAACAGCTTCCATCTTCTGTTCACCATCATCAAATATGTTGGTGTGGTCTATCTTCTGTATCTGGCGTGGAAGATGTGGCACGCGCCTGTTGATGTCGATGCTGAAGCCATCCCCGATACAAAATCCGGTGTCCGGATGTTCATCGCGGGCATGACGGTGACTATGGGCAATCCGAAAATCATGCTGTTCTATATGGCGCTGGTTCCAACCGTGATTGATCTGGCATCCGTGTCGCTGTTTGGCTGGTTCGAACTTTCCGTCGCCTTGATGGTGGTTCTGGTCGCGGTTGACCTGACATGGGTTTTCATGGCGTCGCGTCTGCGTCATCTGATCCGCAGCCGACGTGCTATGAAAATCGCCAACCGCACCAGTGCAACGGTGATGGCCGGGGCGGCGGTTGCCATCGCCTCTCGCTAGGGACGTTGCTGGGCTAACGGAAATTCCCAAACAAAAACGGGGCTCCCGAAAGGAAGCCCCGTTTTTTGATCGGGATAAAGAAGGTTACTTCTTCATGCCCATGAATTTTTCCAGCCAGTGAATGTCGTAATCACCTTTCTGGATATCGGGCTGCGCCAAAAGCTTCTGATGCAGCGGAATGGTGGTTTTGATCCCGCCAATCGCATATTCGGCCAAGGCGCGGCGCAGGCGCATCATGCATTCTTCGCGGTCACGTCCATGCACGATCAGCTTTGCAATCATGCTGTCGTAATAAGGCGGGATCGAATAACCGGTATAGATACCGCTATCGACACGAACGCCCAAACCGCCCGGTGCATGATATTCCTTGATCTTGCCCGGTGACGGCACAAAGGTTTCCGGATCTTCGGCATTGATGCGGCATTCAATCGCATGGCCGTGAATTTCCAGATCTTCCTGTGTAAAGGACAGTTCAAGGCCTGCGGCAACGCGAATCTGTTCACGCACAAGGTCAACGCCCGAAATGGCTTCGGTCACCGGATGTTCGACCTGCAGGCGGGTGTTCATTTCAATGAAATAGAACTCGCCATTTTCATACAGGAATTCAATCGTACCGGCATTGCGATATCCCATGCCACGCATCGCGTTGGCAACGGTCGATCCGATCCGTTCGCGTTCTTCCGGTGTCAGCGTCGGCGAAGGGGCTTCTTCAAGCACTTTCTGGTGACGGCGCTGCAACGAACAGTCACGTTCGAACAGATGGACGGCATTTCCGTGGGAATCGCCGATAACCTGAAGTTCGATATGGCGCGGTTTGCCAAGGTACTTTTCCATATAAACCGCGGCATTGCCAAAGTTCTGCAATGCTTCCTTGCGGGTCATGGAAAAGGCTTCGGCAAGGTCTTCGTCGCGCTCGACCACTTTCATGCCGCGACCGCCGCCGCCGCCCGATGCCTTGATCAGGACCGGATAGCCGATTTCCTTGGCGCATTTCTGCGCCTCGGCAACGGTGGTGATTTCCCCGTCCGACCCCGGAACAACCGGAATGCCCAGTTTTGCTGCGGTCAGTTTGGCGGTGATCTTGTCACCCATCATGCGGATATGTTCCGCCGACGGACCGACAAAGGCAAAGCCGTGTTCTTCGACCATGGCGGCAAAGTCGGCATTTTCCGACAGGAAGCCGTAACCCGGATGGATGGCTTCCGCCCCGGTGATTTCGGCCGCCGACAGGATCGCCGGAATATTCAGATAGCTGTCTTTCGATGCTGCCGGGCCGATGCAGACGGCTTCGTCTGCCAGGCGGACATGCATGGCATCTGCATCGGCGGTGGAATGCACCGCGACAGTTTTGATGCCCATTTCGCGGCAGGCGCGCTGAATACGCAGCGCGATTTCGCCACGGTTGGCAATCAGTAGTTTGTCGAACATGCGGTGTTTACCCCGGCTTATTCAATAATGACCAGCGGCTCGTCATACTCGACCGGATGGCCGTCGGTTGCGATGATCTGGCTGATTTTGCCAGATTTCGGCGCGCGGATCGGGTTGAAGGTCTTCATTGCTTCGATCAGCATCAGGGTCTGGCCTTCGGAAACGCTGGAACCGACCGAAATAAACGGTGCAGCGCCGGGTTCCGGTGCGAAATAGACCACGCCAACCATCGGCGATTTTACAGCACCCGGATGGGAACCTGCATCAGCAGGTGCCGCCGGAGCAGCCGCCGCAGCAGGAGCCGCAACCGGTGCAGCAGCCGGAGCGGCTGCAACCATGGTGCCCTGACGGGCGACGCGAATGCGATTGTCGCCTGCGGCAACTTCGATCTCGGTCAGGTTGGTCTCGTCCAGCAGCTCGGCGAGCTGGCGAATGGTATCGTTGTCGATGTTGAACTTGCTCATTTCGATATCTTTTATGATGGTGTGTGGATCAGTGATCTGATGGCATCAAGGCCAAGAATGTAACCCTGCGCGCCAAAACCACAGATCATGCCTTTTGCAGCTTTTGAGACGTAAGAATGATGTCTGAATGCGTCCCGCTGATGAATATTTGAAAGATGCACCTCGACGACCGGCAAATCGGATGCCAGCAAGGCGTCAAGGATCGCAACCGATGTGTGCGTATATGCCCCAGCATTGATAATAATACCAGCAGCTTCTTGCCGGGCTTCCTGAATCCAGTCAACCAGTTCGCCTTCATGATTGCTTTGGCGAAAGACGACGGGCAGGCCTATTTGCGACCCATGTGCCGAACACATGCTGTCGATATCCCGCAAGGTGGTCGAACCGTAAATTTCCGGCTGACGCTGTCCCAGCAGGTTCAAATTCGG
The DNA here is from genome assembly GCF_000714555.1 of Thalassospira permensis NBRC 106175. Lineage (NCBI taxonomy): Bacteria > Pseudomonadati > Pseudomonadota > Alphaproteobacteria > Rhodospirillales > Thalassospiraceae > Thalassospira > Thalassospira permensis. The sequence goes on from NZ_AUNC01000006.1 coordinate 54,317, forward strand.
CCCATTCAGAATGTAGACGGGTTTTGTCATCCGTTCCCACATGCCCAACATATAGTGATGCGTTTATAGCACGACCAAAGTCTGACGCAACGTTGCATTCGGACGAGGCTATGACTGTAGCCGCAAGATCATGCTGGCATCATCGCCATCGGGACAGCTTTGTGTGCCCCGCATGGCAGAATCCGCCGATCACAGCTTGCCTCTCGCCCGGCAGCTGCGCATACTGCGCGCCAATAGATGAATATTTTGATACCACAAGGACAAGACGAACAGATGCGCCTGACCATCAACGGTGAAGACCGCACCATCGATACCGCAGCAACCGTTGCCGATCTTCTCGGCGAACTCGGGATCACGGCGACCAAGGTCGCGGTGGAACGCAATCTCGAAATCGTGCCGAAAACGGCCTATGGCGATACCGCCCTTGCCGATGGCGATAAACTTGAAATCGTTCATTTCATTGGTGGCGGTTCATCGGGTGCCGATCTTGCATCGGCCGATGACGCGGGCTTTGTCGTCGCGGGCCATAAATTCAAGTCGCGTCTGATCGTCGGTACCGGCAAATACAAGGATTTCGAAGAAACCCGTATCGCGATTGATGCCTCGGGAGCCGAAATGGTTACGGTTGCGGTGCGTCGTGTTAACCTGACCGACCCGTCGCAGCCAATGCTGGTCGATTATGTCGATCCGAAAAAATACGTTTATCTGCCCAATACGGCGGGTTGCTTTACGGCCGATGATTCGGTTCGCACCCTGCGTCTGGCCCGCGAAGCCGGCGGCTGGAACCTGGTGAAGCTTGAAGTTCTGGGCGATCAGAAAACGCTGTATCCCAACATGCCCGAAACCCTCAAGGCGGCCGAAGCCCTGATCAAGGACGGTTTCGACGTGATGGTTTATTGCAGCGACGATCCCATTCAGGCCAAGATGCTTGAAGATATGGGCTGTGTCGCGATCATGCCGCTGGGCTCCCTGATCGGATCGGGCATGGGGATTCTGAACCCGGTCAATATCGCACTCATCAAGGAAAACGCCAAGGTGCCCGTGATCGTCGATGCCGGTGTCGGCACCGCATCCGATGCGGCATTTGCCATGGAACTGGGCTGTGACGGTGTTCTGATGAATACTGCGATTGCCGGTGCCAAGGACCCGATCCGTATGGCGCGCGCCATGAAACACGCAATCATCGCCGGTCGGGAATCTTTCCTTGCCGGTCGTATGCCCAAGAAAAAATATGCCGATCCGTCCTCGCCGCTGGCCGGTTTGATCTGATCGCGCAAACGCCCGATAAAAAGCCCCCGTTTCGATACCGAAACGGGGGCTTTTGTTTTATTAAGGCTGCGAAACGGATTGACTGCATCCGTAGTCGCAGGTGATTTAAAAATCAGGACGCTTCTTCAAGTCCGGCTTTGACCAGCGCATTGACCCGTTCCATATCAGCCCCCGACACCATCTGACCATTGATCAGGAAGGCGGGGGTGCCATTAACCCCGATGCTGCGCGCCATGGCGGAATATTGCTGCAACATGCCGTTGATTTCCGGCGACTGCATGTCCTTGCGCATCTGATCAACGTCAACACCGGCATCTTCGGCCAGCTTATTGATCTGTGCTTCGTCAAGCACACCACGGCTTTCCATGAAGGCCGCGTGGATTTTCATGTATTTGCCCTGCTTGGCAGCGGCCAGTGCGGCACGTGCCGCAATGGCACTTTCTTCGCGCAGGATCGGGAATTCAACAAACATGGTGCGGATTTTGCCGTCGGAATTTTCCGCAAGTTCCTTCACGCCGTCAAAGGCGCGTTTGCAATAACCGCAGTGATAATCAAAAAATTCGATCACGGTAACCGGTGCATCAAGCGGGCCAACCGATGGCACGGAGCTGTCAGCAACCAGCGCATCCCATACCGGCTGAATGGCTTCGGCCTGCTGACGGGCCTGTTCGGTTGTCTGCCAGACCTGAACATTCTGGATGGCGCGCAACAGAACATCCGGGTTTTCCATCAGATACTGCTCGATCACGCCTTCGATCTCGGCCTTCTGCGCGTCGCTAAGGTCTGCTGCCTGTGCCGGGACCCCCATGGCAAAACCCAGCGAAAGCATGATGGCGGCACCGCCCAGAAGGCGTTTGATCATATGCGAATTCATCGAAAATCCCTTGTTGTCTTCGTCCCGGATGTTTCTGACATCGCGCAGGACCTGATTTCTCTAGATCATTGATACGAGACGGGCACCCTAACGGGAAAGTAAAATATGCGAGAGATATGTGACACCGGCCACATCGGGGCGCTGATCATGTGACGATGCGACGCCGATCCATACCAGACGAACATCGACAGTGTCTGTGTCGGGCCAGTATCGTCGATGCAGGGTCGAAAGATCGAAATAATCCCGCTGCCAGCCGACAGTGCCCGAAATATCGCCCCCGATCGGCAGGCGGATTACATGATCAATCGGCGGCTTGCCAACCCCCAGATCACTTTCGCCCCAATCCCCTTGTGACTCCGACCGGAAACCAAGCACAAGCTCGGTATCGCCGGGCAGGGCGAATGCGTTCATCAACCAGTCAAAAGATAGATAGGGGGATGCAAGAACCGAAATATTGGTTCGACGGCCAAGTTCAAACGGGGCAATGGCCGGGCGCATGGCAAGGGCGATGCGCCCATCAATATCGTCCCAGTAAAGGCTGTTGGCCTTTGACTGTTCACCCTGATCAAGCTTTGCCGGGCTGTCGGCGTAATGCCAGTAGCGCGGCGGATTGCCAAGCGAGAAGGGGGCGTAAAGAAGCTTCAGGTCTCCCTCGACGCTGACCCCGGCATCGGGCAGGCTGCATCCGGCCAGGACGTAAACCGCCATAAAAGCAACGCCCAGACGGCGAGACATCATCGAAATGACGCCCGCCCGCGGCGACAGAACCGATATCAATTGGGCTTGTCCTTGCCTTCCGGGTCGGTCGCCCGGATGATGTCCTGTGCGCGCTGCCAGGTTGCAGTACCTTTTTCAAGTTTCCGGTCGGCCTGCACAGCATGATATTTCGCCGCTTCCCGATCCCCGGTCAAAAGGCTGTATTCCGCCTGCGACAGCGATGCTTCGCCCTCATTGCCAAGACGGTTTTCAATGATCGCCCGGAAACGCCATGCCGATGCATTGCCACGTTCCACCGAAAGAACCCCCAGAAGGTTTTCCTTGGCTTCGCCCAGAACCGCATCATCGCCGCTTTCAATCAGGGCATGCGCCAGCAGAAGGCGGATCAAAGGGGCACCATTGGACAATTCGACCGATTTGCGCAGCGGATCGGTGGCTTCCCTGGCCTTGCCGAATTCCAGCAGGACCTGACCCTTAAGCTCCTCGAAATACGGGTTTTCGGGTTCTTCGGCGATCAGCCCGTCAATCAGTTTCATCGCCGGTTCGATTTGCGAGTCCCGGTAATAGGCGATGGCGCGCGCATAGCGCCCCGAAACGCTGGTATCGGACTCGGGATAGGTGCGCAAAGTATGCTGGATATGGTTGGTAAACGCATACAGCTTGGCGCGCATACGGTCATGACGTTCATACAGAACCGGATCGACCTTGGCGTCTTTTAACGGTGAATTCGCGGTATAGTTTTCAAGGAAATCAACACGTTCGGTCGTCAGCGGGTGACTGCGCAGATACGGGTCCTGACGCGCGGTGCTCAGCAATTCCTGACCTTCAAGCGTTTCCATGAATTCCATCAGGCCGCGCGATGATATGCCTGCTTCGCTCAGGAATTTGACGCCGGCCTGATCGGCACTGCTTTCCTGTGTTCGCGAATAGGCCAGAAAATTGCGTTCGGCAACGTTCTGGCCGCCAAGAACGGCCGCCGTACCGACATCGGAACGTCCGGCGGCAACACCGGCAGCAACACCGACGATGGTTGACAGAATCGAGATCGCCGATGCATTTCGAAGCTGATCATGAACACGTGAAAGATGCCCGCCCGCAATGTGGCCGGTCTCGTGGGCCATCACGCCCATAACCTGTTCGGGAGTCTGGGCTTTCAACAAGAGGCCAGTATTGATAAAAAGCTTTTGGCCACCTGCAACGAATGCGTTCAGGCTGGGATCTGAGACGATATAGACAGTAACGCCGCGCGGATCGAGCCCGGCAGCCTTGAATATCGGGGTCGCATAGAGATGAAGGGTTTCCTCAATCTCGGTATCCCGGATAAAAGAACGACCCTGCGCAAAAACTGTGCTGGGCAGGGCAACAAGGAAAATGGCAGTGAGAGTAATAATGCGTCTGAGCAAAATGTGCGTTCCGTGTTCTCGTTCATCTTATGTCGACCCGACCCGTGCGGACAGGTTCCCGACGCGCAAGCCATCATGGCGGATCATGGCGGCAATCGCAATGACTGCCGGTCTTGCTGCCTGCGGTACTGATAATACTGAGAATCTTGGCCAAATCGGGGCCGTCAGTGGTTTCCTTGGTGGCGTGGTTGCCGACGAACCCCGTGCGGTCCGTATCGCGCGCGATGTTCTTTCGGCTGGCGGCACGGCGGCCGATGCGGCTGTTGCGCTTTATGCCACCATGACGGTGACCAAATCATCGGTTGCCGGTATCGGTGGCGGCGGGGTTTGCGTTGTCCATGATCGGGAATCGAAAAAGGTCGAAGTCCTTGATTTCTGGCCACGTCCGGGGACTCGCACCGCAGATGGCCAGGTCGCAACGACCGTTCCGGGTGTCCCGCGCGGCCTTTACGCACTTAGTGCGCGTTATGGTCGTCTGCAATGGCCGCAGCTTCTTTCGGCAGCAGAACAGTATGCCCGCCTTGGTGTTCCGGTATCGCGTTCGATGGTTGATGATATCGAAGCCAATCGCGACCGGATCGAAGCAAGCCCGATCCTGCGCGATGTTTTCATGCCAGATGGCAAAACCTTGCAGGTCGGTGACCGGATTCGTTCCGTCAATCTTGGCGCACTTCTGACCTCTCTTCGGGTCAAGGGACCGGGCGAGTTTTATAACGGTGCCCTTGGCGCCCAGATCGCAACCGCGGTTCAGAATGCCGGTGGCACGCTGACGGCCGAAGACATGCGTTCCTACAAACCGCAATGGAAAGCCGCGACCGAGGTCAAGGTTGGCAACGAAACGCTTTACCTTGCCTATCCGCCGCGTTCCGATAACGGGCGATCTGTTATTGACGCGGAAACGGAACTTGGCGCGATCCTGAACCGCTATCTGGCCGATATCGAAGCTGCTGACAGCAACATTCAAGCCAATACCGGGCGCAGCGGCTTTGTCGTGCTGGACCGCAAGGCCAATGCGGTTGCCTGCATGACCACGATGAACAAACCGTTTGGTGCGGGGCTTGGTGCCGATGCGTTCGGCCTTAACCTTGCCGCCGGGGATGCGGGTTATGCCCAGACCCCGTTGATGGGCCCGGCACTTATGGTCAACCCGTTTGTCTGGGAATATTACTATGGGATCGCTGGCACCGGGACTCCGGCCGGTGCCACCAAACAGATTGCCACCATGGCCGAAGACCTGATCGAAAAGGGGGCGGCTGCCAATGTCCCGATGAATTCGGCGGGCAAACCGGCGGTCAATATCGTGCGTTGCCTTGAAGGGATCCCGCCGCATCCTGAAAGCTGCCAGTTCATTGCCGATCCTGCGGGCGGCGGTATGGCGGGCACCCAGTAAGCCACCCTTTACAGACATTTCATCGGGGCAGGATTTCCTGCCCCGATTTTCACGATACAAAGCAGGACCCCACAAATGGCTTTGAAACAATCGCGCCGCGGTGCCATTTCGCCGTTTATTGTTATGGATGTCATGCGTGCTGCCAACGCGCGCGAACTTGACGGCAAGGCTGTCTATCACCTTGAAGTCGGGCAGCCGGGCACACCGGCCCCACGCAAGGTCCGCGAGGCCGCGGCCCGCGCCCTTGATAACGATCTGATCGGTTATACCAATGCCATGGGGATTGATCCCCTGCGCGAAGCCATCGCCGGGCATTATCAGCGTAAATTCAACGCATCGGTTGATCCGTCGCGCATCTGTGTCGCCAGCGGTTCTTCCTCGATCTTCGTGCTGGCGTTTTTGGCGGCCTTTGATGCCGGGGATCGGGTGGCGATGGCGGCACCAGGCTATCCGGCCTATCACAACATCCTGACCGCACTCGGCATTGAAACCGTCAATCTGCCTGCCGGTCCCGAAAGCCATTATCAGCCAACCGTGGCCATGCTGCGTGACCTCGAAGCCCCGATTGACGGTCTGATTGTTGCAAGTCCGTCCAACCCGGCGGGCAGCATGATTGACGTTGAAACTTACCGCGAACTGGCGACCTATTGCCGGGAAAACGGTATTCGCCTGATCAGTGACGAGATTTATCAGGGCATTTCGTTTGGCGATGTCCGCGAATGCACCGCACTTGAATTCGGCGATGATGCGATCATCATCAACAGCTTCTCGAAATATTTCTCGATGACCGGCTGGCGTCTGGGCTGGGCGGTGGTGCCGCCTGATCTGATGCGCGCGGTTGAATGCCTGCAACAGAACCTGTTTATTTCGGCCCCGGCATTATCACAGATCGCCGCCGTCGCCGCATTTGATTGCGAGGACGAATTGCAGGCCAATGTCGAGGCCTATGCCCGCAATCGTGAAATCCTGCTCAATGAACTGCCCAAGGCCGGATTTGGCAACTTCGCCCCGGCGGATGGTGCATTCTATCTCTATGCCGATGTCCGCGATCTTACGGATGATAGCGAGGCCTTCTGCCGTCGCATGCTTGACGAAACCGGTGTTGCCACCACGCCGGGCACGGATTTTGATCGGCTTCGCGGCAAACACTATGTCCGATTCTCATTTGCACATAGCGAGGCAACCATGCTGGGCGCGGTAAAGGCATTGAAGAACTGGCAGCGATAAGCCCCTGATCTCAAACAGACCGCAACGAAAAGGGCTGCCGAATGTTCGGCAGCCCTTTTGGGTTTTATCGGGTCCTGATCTTAACGACCAAGGCTCCACCAGCCGCGTTTCTTCGACTTGGGTTTTTCATCTTTTGCCGGTTCGGCAGAAGCGGGTTCACTCGCCACCGGTTCCGGTGCTTTTTCGGCTTTTGGTGCCGGTTTTTTCGGCTCTGCCTTCGGTTCGGATTGCTCCGCTGCCGGTGCTGCTGCGGGGGCAGGGGGCGGGCTTGCCGGTTTCTCCGCCACGATTTCCGCGGGGCTTGCTACGGGTGTTTCGGCTGGGCTCTGTGCTGGTGCCGAAACGGTTTCCTTGGAAATTTCGTTGGTGGTTTCCGGTGCCGGGCCGCTCTGGATCGGGATGTTTTTCACATCACCCCGGTCATTGCGATCCCGCCTGTTGCGGCGATTGTCATTGCGATCACGACGTTCGCGGCGCGGCCGTGCCGGGGCCGGGGCGGTTGCGCTGCGCTCACGGCCGACACGGACACCTTCTTGATCGAAGCTGTCGGCATCCTGACCTTCGCTGTCCGCATCAATAACCTGATCCTCGACCTGACCTTCCGGTGCGCTGTGATCACGATCCCGGCGAAGGGCAGTTGCCTGTGCATCATCGGCAGGCGATTTGACACGCGGCGCGTTTTCAAATTCCTGACGGCGTGAACGACGGCGTCCACCACGTTTGCCGCGGCGGCGGCGTTTGCGCTGTGCTTCGTCGTCGTCGTCATCTTCGTTATCGTCCTGATCACCGCGATCCGACGAACCGGCCGCATCATCTGATGCATCGGCTTCATGCTGATCATCACGGTCATCACGTTCATCATTGCGACCACGACGGCGGCGGCGGCGGCGGCGGCGTTTATTGCCCTGATCATCGTCGTCGCGCTGATCACGGGTATCACGTGCCTCTGCAACGTCTTCTTCTTCGTCTTCGTCCGGTTCAACCGGGCTTTCAATCGCGGTCAAAGATACGCTGTCGGTGTTCAGAACCGGCAGGGCTTCTTCTTCGTCACCCTTTTTCGCACGTGACCGTTCAATCCGGTGATCTGGCGAAATCAGGCTGTCATCGCCAAAGATCATCACGGTGAAGCCGTAACGCTGTTCGATTTCGGCCAGCGTGTCACGTTTGCGGTTCAGGATATAAAGCGCGACTTCGCTTGCAACATGAACGGTAAGCGCGCCGGAACGACGACGCATGCCTTCTTCTTCAAGAACCCGCAGAAGGTGAAGGGCGGCACTTTCGATTGAACGGACAAGGCCGACACCGCGGCAATGTGCGCAAACCTCGAACGCGCTTTCAACAAGCGACGGGCGCAGGCGCTGGCGCGACATTTCAAGCAAGCCGAATGGGCTGATACGGCCGATCTGCAGGCGGGCCCGGTCATTGCGCATGGCTTCTTTAAGCTTGCGTTCAACCGCCCCCTGGTTGCGGTGGTCTTCCATGTCGATGAAATCGACCACAATCAAACCGGCCAGATCGCGCAGGCGCAGCTGGCGTGCGAGTTCTTCGGCGGCTTCAAGGTTGGTCTTGTACGCGGTTTCTTCGATGTTGCGTTCACGGGTCGAACGGCCCGAGTTCACGTCAATCGCGACCAGTGCCTCGGTCGGGTTGATGACGATATAGCCACCCGATTTCAGCTGCACGACCGGATTGAGCATCGCATCAAGCTGGCTTTCCACCTGGAAACGGTGGAACAGCGGAACACCCTGATCCTTGTAGGGCTGCACACGCTTTGCATGTGACGGCATCAGCATCTTCATGAAGTCTTTGGCGATCCGGTAACCTTCGTCACCTTCGACCAGAACTTCGTCAACATCGCGTGCATAAAGGTCACGGATGGACCGTTTGATCAGATCGGCTTCTTCATAAATCAGGCACGGTGCCTGGCTCTGAAGGGTCGTTTCGCGAATACGATCCCACAAACGCATCAGATAATCGAAGTCGCGTTTAATTTCGGCCTTGGTGCGTTCCGAACCTGCGGTACGCACGATAACGGCCATGCCATCCGGAATTTCCAGTTCGGCCAGAATGGATTTAAGGCGCTTGCGATCCTGTGCATTGGTGATCTTGCGCGAAATGCCGCCACCGCGCGGGGTATTTGGCATCAGAACGCAATAACGACCCGCCAGTGACAGGAAGGTCGAAAGCGCAGCACCCTTGTTACCGCGTTCTTCCTTGACCACCTGCACCAGCAGGATCTGGCGGCGCTTGATCACTTCCTGAATCTTGTAGCGCTTCTGCATCTGCGGGCGATGGCTGTCGGAGAATTCATCCCCGTCATCGCCGCCCAGATCATCGATGTCTTCTTCTTCGGCGGCACCGGCCGGCTCGGTTTCGATATCGACGGTCAGTTCGGCAATTTCTGCTGACATGGCAGCATTTCCGCCGCCCGAACCATCGGTATCATCACCATCGTTCGACGATGCGTCGGCGGTGCCATCACCAGATGCCTCGACCTCGTCGAATTTCTTGCGACGGTTGCGGGGGCGACGACGGCGCGGTTTTGCGTCTTCATCGTTCGCATCATCACTTGCCGCAGCGTCATTTTCCTGCGGTGCGTCGGCCGCAACAGTTTCCGCACTATCGACGTTTTCGTCGGATTTCGGTGCTTCTGCATCGGTTTCAACCGCGGTTTCGTCCGATGCTTTCGCACGTGGTTTGCGGCGATTGCGGGTGCGGGCCGGTTTCTTTTCTTTTTTCGGGGTATCGTTACCCTCGGATGCGTCGCCGATATTGTCTTCGACGATGTCGGCATCCTTGACGTCACTATGACTACGCGAAAGGGCTTCGCGATCTGCGACCGGGATCTGGTAATAGTCGGAATGAATTTCGCTAAAGGCGAGGAAACCATGGCGGTTTCCGCCGTAATCGACGAAGGCCGCCTGCAGGGACGGTTCTACACGCGTCACTTTCGCGAGATAGATATTTCCTTTTATCTGCTTCTTGGTCGAAGTTTCGACGTCGTATTCTTCTAGGCGATTTCCATTAATAACAACGACACGGCTTTCTTCCGTGTGCGTTGCATCGATGAGCATGCGTTTGACCATTCGGAACCTGTTCCTAAAGGTCCCGCCAGTTTCCTGCGTAAAGCGATGTTGCGCTGGTATGCAAATAAACCGGCGTATCCGGAGGCGCCGTCCATAAAGGTCGCGATATGTCCTGTATATATCTGGTTCATCGCGTTTCGGCTGCTCTTCCGGTTCGGACCTGGTTTTGGTGTTGAAACAAAAATTGGTTGCGTAATCTCGAGCGCGCCAAGACAGCCTTGAATGGGAGGGCTCTATCGGGAGCGGGAATTGCCGCGTCACCGAGACACCGACCCGAGAACTGGCCTCGTCGCGTCCTCAGCCTGGCGGATTAATAAGGTTCACACCGCAAGGCATAGGAATCTCGGGTGCAACATATCCCTTTTGAAGTCCCGCGACAAACAGTTTTGTTACGTTGTCCGATGACTTTGTTGTGGTTGAATTCAAAATCGCGAAGTTTTTCGCCCGATTGCGCCAATCACGGATGCCTTCTGCCAAATCCATGATCCTGCAATGTTTTTACCGTTTACATTAATGTAATGGACATCGAAACGAAGAATGTTGTTCGCGTCGCGTGTTTCACGGGCAGTCAATTGCCCGTTAACCAACGCATTGTTATAAACGCAGACAACCAGTCTAAAATTACTCCGCATTCTCAGGATAAACGCAGCAGGACGATGGTATCAGTTCAAACGGGTTCGCAGGTGAATGCGACGGCAGAAACGCTGTTCTTGGTCGGGCAAAAACCGGCCCGGATTGTTGCTGCACTCTGTTTGTCGCTTTTTCTGGCGATGATGATCTGTGTCGGCGGTTCTGCCACGGTAAATGCGCAGGAAACCAAGGTTCTTGGCGCGCGCCTTGGCGTTTATCCCGACTATACCCGCTTTGTCATTGATCTCGATCGCAGTGTCGAGTTCAGCTACTTTCTGCTGCCCGATCCATATCGCGTCATCATCGACATGCCCGAAATCGAATGGACCGCCCCCCCGGGCAAGGTAACGTCGGGCGGGGGCCTGATTTCGGGATTGCGTTACGGCCTGTTCAAACCTGGCACCTTCCGTGTGGTTCTTGACGTTGCCGAACCGGCACTTGTTTCAAAAATCTTCACGCTGCCTGCATCCGATGGCAAGCCCCATCGTCTTGTCGTTGATCTGTCGCCCGCCAAGCGTGATGCCTTTATGGCGGCATCACGCGAAAGCATGGTCGCCTATTCCGCACGCAGCCGCAACGACACCAGTGCCACCGAACAAAGTGCCGATGTTGCGGTTGAGTCCGGGCGTGGTGGTTCGGAAAAGCCGCTGATTGCGATTGATGCGGGTCACGGCGGGGTTGATCCCGGCGCAATCGGGGTTGGCGGGGTCTATGAAAAGGACCTGACACTTGCCGCCGCCCGCGAAGTTGAAAAGGTTCTGACCGATTCCGGTCGGTATCGTGTGCTTCTGACACGCGACAAGGACGTGTTCCTGAAATTGCGCCAGCGAACCGAAATCGCGCGTAAAAACGGGGCCGATCTGTTTATTTCGCTGCACGCAGACTCGATTGGCAATTCCAAGCATCGCGGTGCATCGGTCTATACCCTGTCTGAAAACGCATCGGACAAAGAAGCCGCGGCACTGGCGTCAAAGGAAAACAAGGCCGACGTGATTGCCGGTATTGACCTGTCGGAAGAAAACTCGCTGGTGCAAAGCATCCTGATCGATCTGGCACAGCGCGAAACCATGAACCTGTCGGCGACCCTTGCGGCCAATATGGTCACCGAACTGGGCAAAAGCATCGAACTGCAACGCCGGACCCATCGGTTCGCGGGCTTTGCCGTGCTCAAGGCCCCTGATATCCCCTCAGCCCTGTTTGAAATGGGCTATTTATCGAACGCGACGGATGCCAAGCTGTTGCAAAGCCCGGCACATCGGCGCAAGGTCGCCGAAGCTATACTGCGTGCCATCGATATCTATTTCGAAAAACATAAATTCTAGGCCGGGTTCAACGGCTTCGTCCCCGGATTTCGAAAAGCATATTGGCAATTTGCATAACTTTTCCGTGCAATGGAATTTCCGACTCTCGCTTTGATGGGGCGGTAGGGCTATAATCTTTGCCCGGTCGGAACAGAAAATACGGTGGCCGTGCGCAGTGTCACAACGCCGTCACTTTTTTGCCGCTATGATAAGGCTGATTGCAATTCTCCGAAAGGTGCGCTTTGGTGCGCGCCAAACCGGATCAGGCCAAAACAGCAAAATGATAAAGACCTGTTTATGCGTATTTTACTAAGTATTTTTGGTGTGCTTTTCCTGATGGCAATTGCCGGCGGGATCGGCGTTCTGGCGATCTTCTGGCATTTCGGTCAGGACTTGCCCGATTACACCCAGCTTGAAAACTACGAACCCGAAGTCATGACACGCGTCCATGCCAGTGACGGGGCATTGATCGCCGAATATGCGCGTGAAAAACGCGTTTTCGTGCCGATCACCTCGATCCCGCATGTTGTTGTCGATGCGTTTGTCGCGGCCGAGGATAAAAACTTTTTCAGCCATCCGGGCATCGATTTCGCATCCGTGCTGCGCGCAGCCGTGACCAACGTTGTCAATATGGGCACGGGTAAGCGTCCGGTCGGTGCATCGACCATCACCCAGCAGGTTGCCAAAAACTTCCTTCTGACCAGCGAAGTTTCCTATGAACGCAAGGTCAAGGAAGCAATCCTTTCCTTCCGGATCGAGCGTGCCTTTTCCAAGGAACATATCCTTGAACTGTATCTGAACGAGATTTATCTCGGTAATGGCAGCTATGGTGTTGCGGCGGCGGCCCTGCGGTATTTCGATAAGTCTCTTGATGAAATCAATATCGAGGAAGCGGCCTATCTTGCCGCCCTGCCAAAGGCACCGTCGAATTATCATCCGGTCCGCAATCATGACGAAGCCAAAGCGCGTCGTAACTGGGTGATTGGCCGGATGCTCGAAGAAAAATTCATCACCGAGGCCGAAGCCCAGAACGCGTGGGCAAGCCCGCTGATTGCCAAGGAACGCCAGTCTGTCGATACCTATCGTGCTGATTTCTTCGCCGAGGAAGTCCGCCGCCAGCTGGTCGACCGTTACGGCGAAAACATGCTTTATGATGGCGGGCTGTCGGTCCGCTCGACGGTTGATCCGCGCCTGCAGACCATTGCCGATCAGGCGCTGGTCGAAGGGCTTGTGGAATATGACCGTCGTCATGGCTGGCGCGGTCCGATCACCAATATCGATCTGGCCGATGACTGGCAGCAGAAACTGCGCGAAGTCGAAACACCCAATGATTTGCCATGGGACAAGGCCGTTGTTCTGCGTGTCAGTGCCGAAGAAGCAACCCTTGGCCTTCTGTCGGGCAAGCAGGGCCGCATTCCGCTTCGCTTCCTGACATGGGCGCGTCCGTGGAAAGAAGGCCAGAAGCTTGGTGCTGCGGTCAACAGCCCATCAGATGTTCTGTCGCCGGGTGATGTGATCTATGTGCGGCATTTTGCGGAACTTGATGGCGAAGAACTGCCGCCCAATACCTATGGCCTGCGCCAGATTCCTGCGGTCAATGGGGCGCTTGTCGCGATGGACCCGCATACCGGGCGTGTTTTGGCAATGTCGGGCGGTTTTTCGCATGACATGTCGAAATTCAACCGCGCGACCCAGGCCCGTCGTCAGCCCGGTTCTGCCTTCAAACCGTTTGTTTACCTGGCCGCCCTTGACCAGGGCTTTACCCCGTCGACCCTGGTGCTGGATGCGCCATTCGTGATTGATCAGGGGCCGGGGCTTGGTAAATGGAAGCCGGGCAACTATAGCGGCAAGTTCTATGGTCCTTCGACCATGCGTCTGGGGATCGAACTGTCGCGTAACCTGATGACGGTACGTCTGGCCCAGACCATCGGCATGGACAAGGTTGCCGATTACGCGCAACGTTTCGGTGTTGTCGATGATATGCCACAGGTTCTTTCTATGGCGCTTGGTGCGGCGGAAACCACCGTCATGCGCATGACGGCGGCCTATGCGCAATTTGTCAATGGCGGCAAGAAAATCACCCCGACCCTGATTGACCGCATTCAGAACCGTCGCGGTGAAGTGATCTATCGTCGTGACGAACGCCAGTGTGCGGAATGTCAGGATGTCGATTTCCGCAATCAGATGCCCCCTGAACTGCCCGATACCCGCGAACAGCTTACCGACCCGGCAAGCGCGTTCCAGATGGTATCGATGCTTGAAGGTGTGGTTGAACGCGGAACCGGTCGTCGCATTCGCGAACTCGGTTATCCGCTGGCGGGTAAAACCGGCACCACGAACGATAGCCGCGATGCATGGTTTGTCGGCTTTTCGCCCGACCTTGCGGTTGGTGTTTATGTCGGCTTTGACGATAACCGCTCGCTTGGCGATCAGGAGCAGGGGGCAAGTGCCGCGGCCCCGATCTTCAAACAGTTCATGGGCGATGCATTAAAGGGCACAAAGGCCGTGCCATTCCGTACACCGCCGGGCATTCGCATGGTGCGCGTTGAAGCCCGTTCCGGCCTTCCGGCCCGCCCGGGGGATCAGAATGTGATCTGGGAAGCCTTCAAACCCGGCACCATTCCGTCATCGAATGACAACGTCATTGATGGTGGCGATGCCGGTTACAGCGGCGTCGGTGCCGAAGGCAATACCGGCGGCGTTTCAAGCCCGGGTGGCATTTACTGATCTTTGCCGCGCTTTTGCGGGAATGTTTAAGGGGCCGGATGCAATCGCATCCGGTCTTTTTCATTTGAAAACGAGGCGGGGCTGCAAACGTCGTATTGCGCGCGCCAGTGTCATCAAATGTTGATAAAACCATCAAGAGGCCGCAACGGTCCTGTCATTTGAATTTGTCATACTCTTCAAGGTGTTACTTCAAATTTTGAAGGGGTTCTTTCAATGTCTTTTCGTCTTTCCCGCCGAAAATTCCTGACCACGACCGCCTCTGTAACCGCCACGGCCGGTGCGGCATCGGCGATGGGTGGATTTTTCATGCCGTCCATTTCGCGTGCGGCAGATCGTCCAATGATCACCCATGGGGTGCAAAGTGGTGACGTCACCGCCAATTCCGCCTGTATCTGGGGCCGTGCGGACCGTGCGTCACGGATGATTACCGAAATCGCCACAACGGAAAACTTTTCACGATCCGTCAGAATTCCGCATGTCGATGTTCTGCCGGAACGTGATTTTGCCGGCAAGCTTGCCCTGAATGATCTCCCGGCCGGGCAGGACGTGTTTTATAAAATCCATTTCGAAAATCTTGATGATGGACGGGCATCGTCCGAACCGGTGATCGGTCATTTCCGCACCGCACCGGCGGCAAAACGCAATATCCGGTTTGGCTGGTCGGGCGATACGGCCGGGCAGGGCTGGGGCATTGACGAGGATCGCGGCGGCATGAAAACCTATGCCACGATCACAAAACACAACCCGGATTTCTTCATCCATTCCGGCGATACCATCTATGCCGATGGCCCGTTTGCCGAACAGGCAAAAATGCCCGATGGCGATATCTGGACAAACATCACGACCGAGGATACCGGCAAGGTCGCCGAAACCCTTGCCGAGTTTCGCGGCAATTACAAATACAACATGCTTGATAAGAATGTCCGCGAATTTAACCGCCTGATCCCGGTCTATTACCAGTGGGACGACCACGAAGTGACCAACAACTGGTATCCCGGTGAAATGCTGACCGGGGATGATCGTTACAGCGAAAAATCGGTATCCCTATTGGCGGCACGTGCCAACCGGGCATTTCGTGAAATGCTGCCAATCACCGAACATGCATCCGAACCGGGGCGGGTATATCGCAAGGTGTCCTATGGTCCGTCGCTTGAGATATTCTTCCTTGATATGCGCACCTACCGGGCTGCTAACGATGCCAATAACAGCGCGGAACCCAATGACAAGACCACCTTCCTTGGCCGGGAGCAGATCGAATGGCTTAAACGCAGCCTGCTGAATTCCAAGGCAACCTGGAAAGTTATTGCTGCGGATATGCCAATTGGCATGATTGTCTATGATGACTGGAAAAACAAAAGCACCTTTGAAAATCTGGCCAATGGTGATGGTGCACCGGCCGGGCGCGAACTTGAAATTGTTGAATTGCTGCGTTTCATCAAATCGGCGCGTATTCGCAACACCGTCTGGCTGACAGCGGATGTGCATTACACAGCGGCCCATTACTATGATCCGAACAAGGCCCGGTTCCAGGATTTCGATCCGTTCTGGGAGTTCGTTTCCGGCCCGCTGCATGCCGGAACGTTTGGCCCCAATGACATGGATAATACATTCGGTCCGCAGGTGATGTTTACCAAACATCCAACTGAGGAACAGGGCGTTAATCTGCCGCCATCCTTTGGCCTGCAATTCTTTGGCCTTGTCGATATCGACGCCGAAAACGAACAGTTCCGCGTGTCGCTTCGTGATGTGGCCGACGAAGAACTCTATACCGTGACGCTTGATCCGGTTTACAGCTGACCCACGCAATACCCCTTTAAACCCGGCGCATTTGATGTGCCGGGTTTTTCCATGCCTGCCGTGCGTCCCCGCGGGGGTTTCAATCGGGGCAAAAACTGCTATAAGCGCCGCCGAAGTTGCTGCGATCCTTCGCGGCCTTACAGAATTTCATATGAATAACGGAGACATCAATGCGCGCCGAAGCACAGGCATTGGTCGATGAAATCAAGCAGTCGATGGCACTGCTGAGGAGGCATCTTTGACTGGGATAACGCTCTTAGACGCCTCGACGAACTGAACGCGCTGGCCGAAGATCCCACATTGTGGGACAAGCCGGAAAACGCGCAGAAAGTCATGCAGGAACGCACCCGGCTTGACGACGCCATCAATGGTTACAAGGCCCTTGCCCAGGAACTCGAAGACAATATCGGTCTGATCGAACTTGGCGAAGCCGAAGGTGACGCCGATACCGTTGCCGAGGCCGAGCAGGGCCTGCGCGATATTCGCGAAATCGCTGCCAAGCGTGAACTTGAAAGCCTGCTTTCGGGCGAGGCGGATGCCAATGACGCCTATCTCGAAATCCACGCCGGTGCCGGCGGGACCGAGGCACAGGACTGGGCCAGCATGCTGGCGCGCATGTATGTGCGCTGGGCGGAGTCCAAGGGCTACAAGCTTGAAATGCTCGAAGAAAGCGATGGCGAGGAAGCCGGCATCAAATCGGTGACCTATAAAGTCACCGGTCACAATGCCTATGGCTGGCTAAAAAACGAGGTCGGCGTACACCGTCTGGTGCGTATTTCGCCCTATGACAGTGCCGCGCGCCGCCATACCAGCTTCTCGTCCTGCTGGGTCTATCCGGTGATTGATGACGACATCAATATCGAGGTGCTCGACAAGGACCTTCGGATTGATACCTACCGCGCATCGGGTGCCGGTGGTCAGCACGTTAACAGAACGGACTCGGCCGTGCGTATCACGCATATTCCGACCGGTATCGTCGCCCAGTGCCAGAACGACCGTTCACAGCACAAAAACCGCGATACCGCGATGAAGATGCTCAAAGCCCGCCTGTACGAGGCCGAACTTCAGAAACGCGAAGCCGAAGCCCAGGCGCTTGAGGATACCAAATCCGATATCGGCTGGGGCCATCAGATCCGCTCCTACGTGTTGCAGCCCTATCAGATGATCAAGGACCTGCGCACCGGTGTCGAAACATCCGACACCCAGGGCGTTCTGAACGGCGATCTTGATGCCTTCATGGCCGCCGCCCTGGCCGCCAAGGTCACCGGTTCCGCTGGCGAAGTCGAAGACATCGATTGATCCAAACCGGATTGCCACACAAAACACCCCGCACAGGAAAACTGGCGGGGTGTTTTTATGCAAAAGGGCCGTCGATTGCCCGTAAAAATCCCGCTTCTGTCATAGTCTCGCCTGATATGTGTGGCAGTGTGTTGCCGATAAGCAAAATCCGTTGAAAAACGAAAGGGCCAAGTCTTTGAAAAATAGGGTCTCGGCGGGTTTTGCATCTTGAGTAAACGTCTATCAGTCAGGTGAAGTCCAAAAATGCCGCGTCAGTCCCATGGCCAGGTCGCTGTTGGCGACCAGTTCAAACTTGCCACCCCGAATGGTCCCATTTTCGAGGTCATCAAAATCCGCGAAATGAGACCGGTTGATCATGCCCTGATCACCAAGGTTCGGGATCGAAAATCGCCGACGCTTATCGCGGTTACGACCTTGCTGGACCCGGATTTCTATCGCCCTGTTCCCGCCGATCAGCGTTACGAAGACATCAATGATGGCATCCTGCGTGGTTAGGAAACCATCCGGTTCCTGCCGCTATCAATATGCCGCACATAGTGTTTCTCCCGTCCGGTCACAAAACCTGCAATAAATTCTGTTGGCAGGGCGGTTCATTGACGATGAAATGAAAGCCATCAAAAAGCATCAAACATTTCATCGGGAACCGCCCTTATGCCACGCGACGACAGAAACGCCCTTCTTGCCACCCTGTTTGCCACACTTGAAAACGATATCCTGCCTAAAACCCGCATGGGTGTCGCCGCCGGTAACAAGATTTTCGGGGCGGCCCTGTTGCGCAAATCCGATCATTCGCTGGTGCTGGCCGAAACCAATAATGAGATGGAAAACCCGCTTTGGCATGGTGAAGTCCATTGTCTTAAACGTTTTTATGAAATGCCCTCTGATCAGCGTCCGGCGACGTCGGAACTGATTTTTCTTTCCACGCACGAGCCGTGCTCAATGTGCTTATCCGCCATCACCTGGGCCGGGTTTGATAATTTCTATTATTTCTTCAGCCACGAGGATTCCCGCGACGCGTTTGAAATCCCCCATGACCTTAAAATCCTCAAGGAAGTCTTCACCCTTGATGCCGGGGAATACAACAAATCCAACGCATTCTGGGAAAGTCATTCCATGATGGGCATGATCGCCGAACTGCCCGAAGCCGACCGTGCAGCTTGGCTTGAAAAGGCAAAATCGATTGCCGCGCAATATGACGCGCTCTCCGATCAGTATCAGGACGGCAAGGGCGCAAACGATATTCCGCTGAACTGAGATTGCCGGCGTGATCCGGCCCTTTCACGTTTGAGTCCGAATCTGGCGAGTTTTATCTGCGCGATCTGCTAAGCTGCCGGGCATGGAACAGCTCAATGATGATATCTGCTATCACGCATTAAAGGCCCGGGATCGCCGGTTTGACGGTCGGTTTTATACTGCCGTTCTGACCACCGGGATTTTCTGCCGTCCGATATGCCCGGCCGTCACGCCAAAGCGCGTGAATGTGCAATTTTATCCCAGTGCCGAGGCGGCAATTGCCCATGGGTTCCGCCCGTGCCTGCGCTGCCGCCCCGAAGCCGCCCCCGGATCACCGGCCAGTGCCGGGGTTCACGCCACCGTTGCAAGGGCGGTAAGGCTGATCGAGGAAGGGGCCCTTGAAACCGGATCGGTCGAACAGCTTGCCGACCGGCTTGGCGTCGGAGATCGTCATCTGCGCCGTATCTTCAAGGAACATACCGGCGTCACCCCGCAAGACCATGCCAAGGCAAGGCGTCTGCTGCGTGCCCGGCAACTGATTGTCGACAGCAACCTGTCAATGACGGAAATTGCCGATATTGCCGGATTTGGCAGTCTGCGCCGGTTTAACGATGCGATGAAAACCGCCTATGGCCACGCACCAACCGCGTTCCGGCGTGGCATAAAGGCCAAACCCGTGTCAGATAAAAACGATAATGATCCCTTCGCGCCCAAAAGCGACGATCTGATCCTGCGCCTGCGCGCCCGCCAACCCTTTGATGCCGACTACCTTCTGACATTCTTCCGGGCACGCGCCATTCCGGGGCTGGAGGCGGTGGGTGACCGCACCTATGCCCGCGGTTTTCGCATCAATGATGCCGTCGGTCTGATGATATGCCGGTTCGCAACCGATCAGGGCGGGGTGGAAGTCATCCTGCGCGGTCCGGCGCGTGACGCCGTGCTTGAAATTGGGGGGCGGGTGCGGCGGTTGTTTGACCTGGATGCCGATGTACCCTCAATCACGGCGCTGTTTGCCGATGATGAATTGCTGCGCCCGCTGGTCGATAAACGCCCGGGCTTGCGTGTGCCCGGATGCTGGGACCGGTTCGAACTGGCGATCCGGGCGGTACTGGGTCAACAGGTTTCGGTTGCCGCCGCCCGAACACTGGCCGGGCGACTGGTGGCCCGCTTTGGCGAGGTTTTGCCTGAAAACCTGATCGCCGGAACCGGCATCACCCATCTGTTTCCGAAACCCGCCACGCTGCAACAACAGGATTTGATATCAATCGGGCTTACGACCCGACGCGCCCAGACACTTGCCGATATCATCGATCTGTTTGCCGATCCGCAATGTGACCGACAATCGGGCGATGACATCCTGGCGGCAATGACCGCGACCAAGGGGATCGGCCCGTGGACGTTGAATTATTTCGGCCTGCGCGGGCTTGGCGACCCGGATTCCTTCCCGGCGGCTGATCTTGGCATCCTCAAGGCATCGGAAATGGGTGGGGGCCCGGCAAAGCCCAAGCCATTGGAACAACACGCCGAACGCTGGCGTCCGTGGCGTGCCTATGCCGCGCAATATCTGTGGTCGGCACTTGAACAGGAACATGCGCCAAAGCCAAAGCCCCAGCCTCCAAGGAAAGGGAAATGACCATGACAACGCGTATTGACGTTGCCCGCTATCAAAGCCCGATTGGCAAACTCAGCCTTGCGATGGTGGATGGCAAACTGGTGCATCTGGATTTCGAAAACAACGATACCCGCCTGCACACCATCCAGACGCGGCGTTTTAAAAATGTCGACTGGCACGAAGGCGGTGTTGCCCCAAAATCCGTCACCGATTGGCTGGACAGTTATTTTGCCGGTCGCCTCATGCCCTTGCCGATGGATGATGTCCGGATGATCGGCACCGATTTTCAGAAATCGGCTTGGGATGCCCTGATCGCCATACCCAGCGGCGAAAGCCGGTCCTATGCCGGGCAGGCCGATATCCTTGGCAACCCCAAAGCGGTCCGCGCGGTGGCACGTGCCAATGCACTTAACCCGGTTTCGATCATTGTGCCCTGCCACCGGGTCATCGGATCGGACGGGGCTTTGACCGGCTATGCCGGTGGGCTTGATCGCAAACGCTGGCTGCTTGATCACGAGGCGAGGATGGCCCGAAAAGCCGCCTGATCCCCGATAATCCTGAATTTTCCTGAGTAACGACCGGCGGATCATGTGCCGGAACGCTATTTCTTTGCCTGAAAGGTCTCATCTGATGAAGCTTTATGATTATGCCGGATCACAAAACGCGTGGAAGATACGACAGCTTTGCGCCCATCTGGGCCGTGAATACCAAACACAATGGGTTTCGATTTTTGCCGGTGAAAGCCATACCGATGGGTTCTATAAAATGAACCCGGCGGGGTCGGTGCCGGTGCTTGAACTTGATGATGGGCGCTTTATTGCTGAATCCAATGCCATCCTTCTTTATCTGGCGGATGGAACGGATTATTTGCCCTCGGACGCCTTTGAGCGCGCCAAGGTCTGCCAGTGGCTGTTTTTCGAAGCTGACTATGTTCAGGCAACTATCGCAAGCTTGCGATACTGGAATTTGACGGGAAAAAATGACGCCAATCATGCACAGCTACCAAACCGACGTGCTAGCGCCAAAAATGTGCTGGCGATGCTTGACCGTCACTTAAGTCATCAGGATTTCCTCGCAAATTCGCGCTATTCCGTCGCGGATATCGCAGTTTATGCCTACACGCATCTGGCGCATGAAGCCGATCTGGATATGGTGCTTTACGATGGGCTTGCCGCTTGGATTAGGCGGGTGGGCAACATCGTTGGCGATGCGGTGCCGGTGCGTTATTACAGCGAAGATCCGCTAAGCGGGCAGGATTTGAAATAAAATGTGGTGAAATGCCAAAGGGCCGTCTTTTCAGGGCGGCCCTTTGGCTATTTCAGCGATAAATCGGGTTGATCAGATCGACATCACGATACGGCCATCAATGGTTCCGGCCCGCATGCGATCAAAGATCGAATTGATATTTTCCATCGGTTCGGTGGTGAAGTGCGAATGCACCTTGCCATCGCCCGCAAATTCCAATGCTTCCTGAAGGTCGGCACGTGTACCGACGATGGAGCCGCGAATGGTTTTGCGCGACAGGACGGTGTCAAAGATATCAAGCTCGAACTTGCCGGGCGGCAGGCCGCACAATGCCATCGTGCCATGACGGCCCAGCATGCCAACACCTTGCGCAAAGGCGGATTTGGAAACGGCAGTTACCAGAACCCCGTTCGCCCCGCCCATCTGTTTTTGCACTTCGGCAACCACGTCGGTTTCTTTGGCATTCAGAACCCAATCAGCGCCAAGGTCCTTGGCAAGTTTCAGTTTTTCCGGGCTGATATCAACTGCGATCACCTTCATGCCCATGGCCTTGGCATATTGCACGGCCATGTGACCAAGCCCGCCGACACCGGAAATGACAACGGTTTCGCCCGGTTTGCATTCGGTTTCCTTAAGCCCCTTGTAAACCGTGACCCCGGCGCAAAGCACCGGTGCCGCATTGCCAAATTCAAGCGGATCGGGCAGGTGGCCGACATAGTTCGGATCGGCAAGAACATATTCGGCAAACCCGCCATTGACCGAATAACCGGTATTAAGCTGTTCGCCGCAAAGTGTTTCCCAACCGGTAATGCAGTGATGGCAATGCCCGCAGGCCGAATGCAGCCACGGCACACCAACCCGGTCGCCTTCCTTGACCGATGTGACGCCTTCGCCAACTTCTGCAACGATGCCCACACCTTCATGGCCGGGGATAAAGGGCGGGTTCGGCTTGACCGGCCAGTCGCCTTCGGCAGCGTGAAGATCGGTATGGCAAACGCCGGATGCCGTGATCTTTACAAGAATTTTGCCGGGCGTGACTTTGGGGACGGTGACTTCCTCAATCGACAATGGCTTGCCGAATTCCCGCACAACGGCGGCCTTCATGGTAGCAGGCATGCTCATATCCTCCTTGCGGAATGATTTTATGCCCACCGGTAGCGGGCATGCATTAAGCGCGCAGGAAGGGTATAGGATAATATGGTTCTAAACTTTGCGATGTATCAAGGAACGGGATAAAAACCGCATCGGCCCTGCCCCTATTCATCCTCGCCCGGCAGTTCCAGAACATAGTCCTGATAATAATCGGGCGGCATTCCGGCTTCATATCGGGCTTCGTCGTTAAAGGGTGGTTTAAGCGGGCCGCGGAAATGTTTGCGCAGCATGTCATGCCATGTCGTGTAATAGGGCAGGCTGCGCTGATCGCAGACATATTCATAATATTTACGCCCCGCCGCAACATGGGCGATTTCATCATGGGCGATGATTTTAAGGATGCGCGCACTTTCGGTATCCCCATGCGACAGCAACCGTTCGATGGTCGGCGGGGTGGCATCAAGGCCGCGTGCCTCGAACACCATCGGAACGACCGCCAGACGCGGCAGAATGTCATAGGCCGTGTCCATCGATGTTTGCCACAGGCCATCATGGGCAGGCAAATCGCCATAGGCCGCATCCATTTCACCCAGACGTTTGTTGATCATCTTGAAATGACGGGCTTCGTCGTCGGCAACCTGAACCCAGGCATCGTGAAAATGCTTGGGCATGTCGGCTTCGGGAAACCGCACGCAAAGATCCCACGCCAGATCGATGGCATTAAGTTCGATATGGGCCAGTGCATGCAGAAGCCCGATGCGGCCCTGAACGCTGCCTTTTTTGCGTTTGGGCATTTTGTTGGGCGGCAGCAGTTCCGGTTTTGCCGGGCGTCCGGGGCGATCTGGAAGATCGGTTGAACCCACCTCGGTAATCTCGCCATTGCGCCACATCGCCGCCATTTCGGCGGTGACATCGGCTTTTTCCGTGGCATCCGCCGTCAGAAGGGCGCGTTTGGCTGCTTCGGCAAGGGTCAGGCGGGACATGAGGCTTTTCCGGAAAATGAAGGAATATCGGCATTCTGTGCCATGTGCAGGATAACGGGTCAATCCCGGCATGGTGATGGTACGAAAAAGGGCGACCGGAAAAATCACGGTCGCCCTGTCAAACCCGGATATATCGATGATGTCTTAGGTAATGTTGAAGCGCGCCAGTGCTTCGGCCAGATCTTCGCCAAAGGCCGGGCCTTTACGGATGATCGCGGTTCGGCATGGCAGGTCCTGAAGGGACGGGTGGTTCGGGGCATCCGATGTCAGAACCGCGGTCGGAATGCTGCGGGTTTTCGGCATGGCCTGCAACGCACTGGCAACGTCAACACCGCCAAGCTCATCAATGGTTTTGGCAACGATGATGAAATCCGGGCGGGTGCGCACGGCAAGTTCAATCGCCTCAAACGAGCTTTGCGTGACCGAACAGCGATAACCGCAAGCCGCCAGTTCGCGTTCGACAATGGCTGACATGGAACGTTGCGGAATGACCAGAAGGGCTTCGACATTGGTCTTTTTAAGCCAGTTCGGATCAATGTCAGGGGCACGTTTGGACGGCAGTTCGCGCACGAATTCGGCTGAATCGGCACCGCCACCGGACATGTCACCATCCAGCAGTCCCTCGATCTTGTCGATAAAGGCCTGAATATCGGCAATCGCGTCCTCGGTCAGTTCGCGGCATGTCGTGACATAATCTGCAAGACGGTGGCTGGTCAGATTGACCAGCGGCGCGTTAACCGACTTGCCCTTGTATCGAAGATTGAAAATTTCGCGCTGGATCGATGTCAGGATCGCCGGATCGGATTTGCTGCGCGCATTCTGAAGATGCACGCCGATGCTGTTGACGATGTCGTTCGCCTCATCACGGAAATCGGCGAGCATCTGATCGTCGAGATCGATAACATTCTTGTTCATTGTTTTACCCTGCCTTGCCGGTTCCCCGGTCGTTCGCCATACACCAGGAAGTGTAAAAATCGATACACCTTATACTCCCATATCCGGATTCTTAGCCCGACAAACAAGGCAAGGCAACATATTGAATAAGGGTAGGGTTTATTAGGTGCCTGAAAAATATCCGTTTTTAATTGTTATAAAAATGCAAAACCGGCCGGATTCTCATCCGACCGGTCCCTATTCGTAAGACTGGGGCGGTAAATTACAGTGCTTTGACCGCGGCAAGAACCTCTGCCACGTGGTTCTTGACCTTTACCTTGCGCCAGACATTCCGGATCACGCCATCACCATCAATGACAAAGGTGCTGCGCTCGATTCCCATGAATTTTTTGCCATACATGCTTTTTTCGGTCCAGGTGCCGTAATCCTCGCAGGTCGTGCTGTGTTCATCCGATGCAAGAATAAAGTTCAGGTCATGTTTGGCCTTGAACTTGTCGTGACTGTTGGCACTGTCCTTGGAAATACCGATGATCTGGGCGTTGACCGCGCTGAAATCGGGTTCGGCATCGCGGAATTCGCACGATTCCGTCGTGCAACCCGGCGTCATATCCTTGGGATAGAAATAGATCACAACCGGTTTGCCCTTAAGGTCCGATAATTTGACCGAACCGCCGCCGTCGGTCGGCAGGTCGAAATCAGGGGCTTTGTCACCAACATCAAGTGCCATTGTTCTATCCTTGTTCAAAGTTGCACGTCCCTGACCAGCTTCGGAAAGCCATGTCAGGAAGTTTCTCCAGACCGTGCTTGCGAAAATACAAAACCTTATAAGCATTGCAAATTGTTCCGGATCACTCTGCTCATTCCGAACGGGGCGGAAGTTTTTCGGCCGGTTCGGTAATCAGACGATCATAGATCGCCTTGATCCGGCCTGCTGTTTCGTCAAGCTTGGCCTGAAGGGCATCGAAATCATCGCATTGCCCGGCGCGTGCGAGCATACGGCGCAAATCGGTACTGGCATTTGCGGGATCAAACGGCCCTTCGGTCGTCAGGCGCAGCATTGCCTGCAACGCCAGCCAGAATGATCCGGCATTGGCAAGGAAGGTTGCTTCTTCGGCCTCCAGTATCCCGGCGGATGACAGGTTTTTGAAAACCTCGCGCGTGGTGGGCGACAGGATTTCGGGATGGGTATGGGCATGCGCCAGTTGCAGATATTGCGCAATGAATTCCAGATCAACCAACCCGCCGCGCCGCATCTTGATCGCCCAGGGGTGGCTATCCCCCTTGCCGGCATCCATGCGGTTGCGCATGTCATAAACATCGCGCAGAAGATCATCGGGATTGCGCTTTTTCTGCAACACCGAATTGGTGGTTTCCATGACCCTGTCACACAGGGCTTGCGGGCCATAAACCGGACGTAACCGGGTCAGTGCCATATGCTCCCACGTCCATGCTTCGTTAAGCTGATAGGCCTCGAAACTTTTGAAATGGGTGGCAAGTGGTCCCTTGTTGCCGCTGGGGCGCAGGCGAAGGTCGGTTTCAAACAGGACCCCCTCGGCCGTCGGTGCCGATAGGGCGTTGATGTAACGCTGGCTGAGCCGGATGTAATAATGGCCGGGGCTAAGCGGCTTTTCGCCATTTGATTCTTCGGCATCCTCGGGCACTTCATAGACAAAGATCATATCAAGATCGGAACCGGGCGAAAGTTCCTGCCCGCCATGTTTGCCAAGCGCAAAGACCGCAAGCCCGCCATCGTCAAACTTGCCATGCTTTTGCGCAAAATCATCGGCAATGCGCGGGAAAAGCGCGCGAATGGC
Organism: Thalassospira permensis NBRC 106175; assembly: GCF_000714555.1. Classification (NCBI taxonomy): domain Bacteria; kingdom Pseudomonadati; phylum Pseudomonadota; class Alphaproteobacteria; order Rhodospirillales; family Thalassospiraceae; genus Thalassospira; species Thalassospira permensis. Next base: position 80,910 of record NZ_AUNC01000006.1, read on the forward strand.
CACATCGGCGACATCGGCCAATGCCCGGCCTGCCTGATGCGGGGTATGGCGGTTCTGGATGGTTTGCACATCGATGCGGAACTTCTGATCGTTCGCCCAGCGCCGTGCGGTATCAAGCCAGTCTTCGACCATATCCTCGCGCGAAAGAAGGCTGTTGAGTTCCTCAAGCATCGTATCGGCATCGGGCAGTTCGTCGTGGAAGCCCGACATCAGAACATAATCAAGCACCCCGGCATTGCGCCCCAGATATTTGGCCATGCGCGGTGCCGTACCGGCAATCTGCGCCAGAAGCTCAAGCAGTTCCGGATTTGCCGTCAGCAACGAGAAAAGCTGAACGCCAGCAGGCAGCCCTTTGAGGAATTCATCAAAGGCGCGAAACGCCATGTCCGGGTTGGTGGTTTGCGACAATGCCTTCAACAGGGTCGGCATCAGCTCGGTCAGGATTTCACGTGCCCGCCTTGACCGGGTGGCACGATAACGCCCGTGATGCCATCCGCGCACCGTGACCGAAACATTGGTCGGGTTCTCGAACCCCATCTGGCGCAGATTTTCAAGTGTATCAGGGTCGTCTTCGGTTCCGGTAAAGACAAGATTGCCGTCGGATGCGACCAGGGGAATATCATCTTCGAAAAGTTCGGCATAATTGCTTTCGACCTTGCGCAGATGATGCAACAGATCGGCTTTGAAACCATCAAGCGTGGCATAGCCAAGGAAGGTCGCAAGCCCGTGCAGTCCTTCGTCATTGTCGGGCAATGTCTGCGTCTGCTGGTCGTTTGTCATTTGCAAACGATGTTCGACGGTGCGCAAAAACTCATAGGCGACAAGCATTTCGTCGCGAACCTGTTCGGTAATCTGGCCAAATTCGGTCAATTCGCGCAGCGCGTCACAGGTCGCCTTGCAGCGCAGCGCAACCTCGCGCCCGCCCCAGATCAGTTGCTGGGTCTGGGCGAAAAATTCGATCTCGCGAATGCCGCCACGGCCAAGCTTGATATTGTGGCCCGGAATCACGACCTTGCTGCCACCCTTGTGGGCGTTGATCTGGCGTTTGATCGAATGAATGTCCTGAATGGCAAGGAAATCAAGATGCTTGCGCCAGACATAAGGGCGCAATATTTCAAGGAATATATCCCCTGATTTTTTGTCGCCTGCAACGATACGTGCTTTGATCATGGCCGCACGTTCCCAGTTCTGACCAACCGTCTCGTAATAGGTTTCAGCCGCCAGCATCGACAGGATCGGCGGGGTGGATGCCGGATCGGGGCGCAGGCGCAGATCGGTGCGGAAAACATAGCCATCACCGGTGCGTTCTTCCATGATGCGCGTGACATCGCGCACCATCCGTACCAGATCCTGCTGCAAACGGTCCGGGTCGATATAGGTGACGACCTCGTGATCATAAAGGAAGATCAGGTCGATATCGGATGAATAGTTAAGCTCTTTGGCGCCAAGCTTTCCCATGCCAATCGCAAATATCCCGCAATCGCGCAACGGATCATCGGGATGGGGCAGGTCGAATTTGCGCTGTCTGGCCGTTGCCGAAAGGCAATGCGCCAAGGCGAATTCAAGCGTGACCTCGGCTGTGGTGCTAATCGCGCTCGTGATTTTATCAAGCGTCCAGGCCTTGCAGATATCGGCCATTGCAATAACCAAAGCCGCCCGGCGTTTCGCCTTGCGCACTTCGGCCATGGTGTTTGCCTGATCCAGGGCGCTGGCATTGGCACTTTTGCGCACCGGATCAAGGGCGGCGTCAAAGGCAACGTCAAGTCCCTGATCAAAAGTCAGACAGACGATATCGGGATCGCGCAGGCACAGGTTTGTCAGGTACGGGCTATTGCCAAACATTGCCGCCAGAACATCTTTTTTCGGGCTGTTGGCCGCAATGTCGCCAATCTGTTGTGCCAGATGTTCAAAGACGGGACGATCGGCAAGTGCTGACCATCTTTCGAAACCGTTATTGCAGCGATCCGCATCGAAGGGTTTCGGCAGATCAGGTGTAATCCAGGAAAGAGACACTTTTTGCTTTCCTTGTGTTGCTCTTGTTATTGCTCTTGGACGTCGAACCGGGCTATCCCTTGGCTTGTCGTGCTTTGCGGGCTATTTCCGGCATCCGGTCAGGGGCAGGACATGACACAGATTGTTTCCTTTGTTTCCGACGATACCAAAAAGGCGACAGGGAAACAGTATCAGTTTACATTTATTAGGTTTTTCGCCATCCGCGAAACTTCATTGGCTTGACGGCGTTATTGCATTGATTGAAAAGTCATTCATGGCATCGTAAATTCGGGATATCTAGGCAGGTGCGTCGCATCAAAATCTTTACCGGCTGGTGTGGGCTGCTTCTTGCTGCCGTGGTCCTGTTTGTCGGCGTTTTCCTTGGTGTACTGGTCTGGCGCATCTCGCAAGGCCCGGTTTCCCTGCATCGTCTCGTACCGTATGTCGTGGCCGAGCTGAACGAAAGCAGCGGCGATACCCGTTTCGATGTCGGCGATATGGTCCTGTTCTGGCGCGGATGGCAGGAACGGTTCGATATCCGATTGCGCGATGTTTCGGTCCGCGACGGTGCGGACAATGAAATGCTGCATGTTCCAGAGGCCGACGTGGTGTTTTCCAGCCGCGCATTGTTTGACGGCGTTCTGGCGCTGCGCGAACTCAACCTGATCGGCCCCAAATTACGCCTTGTGCGCCGTGCCGATGGCAAGATCGATATCGGCTATACCGCGAACGAACAGGCAAGCCGCGAAACCACGGATGCGGTGAAATCTGATACGGTAGCTGTGCCTGCGGCAGAAACCGATAGCGCAGATGACGTTGCAGGTACGGCACCAGCCCAGAACAATCCCGATCAACCCGTCGTAACCATGCCGATGCCAACCGCCTCGGAAAACCCATCGCCCGATCCCGATCAACCGTTAAGCGATGCACAGCGCGGCATCCGCGACGGCAGCAGTGCAATGCGCGAAATCGTTGCGATCCTGTCGGGCGAGGCCGCCGATTTCCCGGCAGCAGCCTATTTTGAATCGTTCGGGGTGTCTGGCGCGGATCTTCAAGTACGTGACGAGGCGCTTGATATCGTCTGGTCTGCACCGTCTGCCGATATCCGACTGTCGCGCAAACCCATGGGCATCCACGCGGATGCGACGATGAAGGTCAATGCCGGGACGGTCTCGACCGATGTGAATGTCACCGCCGAATATGACAGCCGGATCGAAGAAATCGATATGGCGGTCGATCTGGGCGAAGTCGTTCCATCACAACTGACCAGCATTTCCGATATGTTTGCCGATCTGGCCGGGATCGAGGTGCCGGTAACCGGACGTGTCACCGCAAAACTTGGCGCGGATGGCAGCGTGATCGAACTTGGCACCGATCTTGATCTTGGGGTCGGGCGGGTTGATTTTCCCGCCCCCATGACCGCTTCCTATCATGTCACCGGTGGCAAGGCGGATCTGAGCTTCGTACCCGGTCGGCTGAGCTTTGATGACGTCCGGATCGAAGCCGGGGAAACCGCCGTGGTGCTCAAAGGTGTTGCGCTAAACCCGCTTGGCCAGTGGGCCATCGATATCATCGCGACGGCAACCGATGTGCGGACCAATGACCTGCCGCAATTGTGGCCCGAAACCATTGGCCATAATGCACGCACCTGGGTGGTTGAAAACCTGACAGACGGGATCGTTCATCAGGCCGAACTGCGCACCAGACTGCATCAGGACGAAACCGGAAACATCGTTGTCGATCATCTGGACGGCGAAATGAACATGACCGGTGTTACCGTGCATTACCTTGGCGATATGCCATCGGTTCTGGGGGCCGGCGGACGGGCGGAGTTTGATCAGTCGAGTTTCAGCATTTTCGTTAATGAAGGCGAAGCTGACGGGATCGTGGTTGACGAGGCAACGCTTGTTTTCTCGCAGCTTGATACCGACACCGAAATGGCCGATATCGAGGTTGTCGCCCACGGCGGCGCGCGCAATGTGCTTGAAATGATTGATGAAGAACCGCTTGGTTTCGCAACCAAGCTTGGCATCGATCCCGCACAGGTCGATGGCGAACAGGCAACCCGCGTGAAACTGCATTTCCCGTTGCTCAAAGACCTGTCTTTCGATGATGTCGAGGTCGCCGCTGCCTCGCGCATCGAAAATGCCGCGATTACCGATGCGTTCCGCGATCTTGATCTTTCCGATGGCACCTTTGAATTGCAGGTCAATACCAAGGGGCTCGAACTGTCGGGCGAGGCCGCGATTGGCAAGGGCCGAACAAACATCAAATGGATCGAAAGCTTTGCCGATGATACGCCCGTCATCAGCCACTATGACCTTGAAGGCGATCTTGATCTTGCCGCGTTGGAACAGGTCGGCTTTGCCGCTGATCCCTATGCAAGCGGTGTCGCCACCGGCAAGGTCACCATCGAACATCTGCGCAGCCGCGATGTCGTGATCAAGGCACAAACCAGCCTGTCTGCCGCCGACATTAAGCTTGATATGGTCGATTATCACAAAACACCGGGGCAGGATGCCGGCCTTGCGTTTGACCTGACCGTCAAGGCCAATGGGGCGGGTGAAGTCCGGTCGTTTGATCTGATGGCACCTGAACTGGTCGCCAAGGCCAAGGGGCGCTGGCGCGGCGACAGCCCGATTGCCGATAAGTTCACCATCAATCTGAATGATACCCGGTTCCGCGAAAACCTTGCCGTATCCGGGGCCATCACGGTTGATCAGGGGGGCAAGCTTCTGGTCGATCTCAAGGGTAATCAGTTTGATCTGCGTTCCTTCGTCGAAGACAGCCCAAAGGACGGCGCGCAAAAACCGGCCAGCCCGGCGGGGGATTTCGATGCGATGGATATCCGGCTCGAAGCCTCCGAATTTCTGATCAAGGGGGACCGTCCCGTTCTGCGCGATGGATCGATCCTGCTTAACCAGACCGGCGAAAACCGCGAGGTTGAAATCGCCGCCCGTCAGGCCGATGCGCAGCCATGGATCGCCGATGACGATGCGCCGCGTGATCCCGGCCCCGTCGAAAGCCCCAATAGTGGCGGCATCGGGCAGAATGCCTCGCGCGTTGGCGGGAAGACCGATATCTTCCTGTCGATTGATCAGGTGATCATGGCCAATTCCGAATTGCTTGGCGATCTTGAAGGTTCCATTCACGTCGTTGGCGATGAATGGGACGGACTGGTTCTGAACGGCACCTTGGGGGATCGGTCAAACGTCTTTGTCCAGGTCGAACGCAAGGATGCGAAAACGCGAAATGTCCGCCTGACCAGCGAAGATGCCGGCAAGTTCCTGCGTGCGGTGGATTTGTACGAGAATCTTCTGGGGGGCGCGCTTGCCATCGAGGGGACGGTTGATGATAGCACATGGTCGCAACCCTTCACGGGCAAGGTCAATATCACGGCTTTCCGGGCGGTGAATGCACCGCTTGCCGCCCGTGTTCTGGGCGCGGCATCGCTTACCGGTCTTGCCGATGTGCTGGGCGGAAACGGCATTGCCTTTGACGAACTGAACGGCGATTTCACCTATGCCAATGATGTGCTCGCGCTCAGCAAATTTGCCGCCAACGGCTCGGCGGTTGGCGTGACCAGCAATGGCTCGATTGACATGGCAAAGGCCGAAATCCGGCTGGCGGGGTCAATCGTTCCGATCTATGCGCTTAATTCCGCCCTTGGTGCGATACCGCTTCTGGGGGATTTGCTGGTGGGCGAGGAAGGCGGCGGTATTTTCGCCCCGACCTACACCATCGAAGGCGCACTTGAAGACCCGGAAGTCACGGTCAATCCGTTATCGACCTTTGTGCCGGGCGTGTTCCGCAATCTGATAACCGGCGCTGAACCAGGATGAAATAAACAAAGACCCCGGACGCATGCCCGGGGCCTTTGATATTCAATCCGAAAAAACCGGGTGGCTGGGTCAAACCGGCTTGATCAGAACGTGGCGTTTTTTACCCGCCGAAAGCTTGATCACGCCATCAGAATTGACCGCATCACCGCCAATGATGATGTTTTCATCATCGACTTTCTCGTCATTGATCTTGGCACCACCGCCCTTGATCAGGCGGCGCGCTTCGCCCCCCGATTTGGCAAGGTCGGCACGACGGAACAGATCAAATGCCGCGATACCCGCATCAATTTCCGATTTCGGAACTTCGACAGTCGGAAGGTCGTCGGCCAGAACACCTTCCTCAAATGTCTTGCGCGCGGTTTCTGCTGCCGCAAGGGCGGCTTCCTCCCCACGGCACAGCTTGACCGCTTCGAACGCCAGGATTTTCTTGGCTTCGTTGATCTCGGCCCCTTCGAACTTTTCATATTCGGCAATCTGTTCAAGCGACAGCTCGGTGAACAGACGCATGAATTTGATCACGTCGGCGTCTTCGCTGTTGCGCCAGAACTGGTAATAATCATACGCCGACAGGCGTTCCTCGTTCAGCCACACCGCACCCGATGCCGTCTTGCCCATCTTCGCACCTGATGCGGTGGTCATAAGCGGCGTGGTCAGGCCAAACAATGCACTGTCATCCACACGACGGCCAAGCTCGACCCCATTGACGATATTGCCCCACTGGTCCGAACCGCCCATCTGAAGCACACAGCCATATTTGCGCTGCAGTTCGACAAAGTCATAGGCCTGCAGGATCATGTAGTTGAATTCAAGGAAGCTCAGCGACTGTTCACGTTCCAGACGCAGCTTGACGGAATCAAAGCTCAGCATCCGGTTGACCGAGAAATGACGCCCGAAATCACGCAGGAATTCGATGTAATTGATCTTGTCCAGCCAGTCGGCATTGTTGACCATGACCGCATCGGTCGGGCCATCGCCAAAGGTCAGGAACTGCTGAAACACCTTTTTGATACCGGCCATATTGGCGGCAATAATTTCATCGGTCAGAACCGGGCGGGCATCATCACGGCCGGTCGGATCACCAACACGGGTCGTACCGCCGCCCATCAGGACAATCGGCTTGTGGCCGGTTTTCTGCAACCAGCGCAGCATCATGATCGAAACAAGCGACCCGACATGCAGGCTGTCTGCGGTGCAATCATAGCCCACATAGCACACCACCTTTTTTTCTGACGCATAGGCATCAAGCCCTTCAAGATCAGTACATTGGTGGATGTAACCGCGGTCATTCATGACGCGGAGAAAATCAGACTTCAGTTCAGTCATGGTTTTTGCGCTATGTTGGTTGTGAGTGTAAAAATACGAGCACCCCAAAGGGCGGAGGCGATGATCTAGCACAGAAAATATCCCCTCGGCAACGCATCGACGCCCTGTTTGCAATGCATGGTAACGATTTCGCGATAAATCGGGCTTAATCTGCGCTCTTGCGGCACGGACAAACGCAAAAACGCATACGGGAACGGAGTACAAAATGACAACCGGCTGGATCAAGGCCATCGGCATGATGAGCGGCACATCCCTTGACGGGGTGGATGCGGCATTGATTGAAACCGACGGCGTCGATGTCCGGCGTACCGGTCATGCCGTTTTCGTGCCGTATAGCCCTGACTTACGCGAACGCATGCGCGCCTGCTTTGGCAATCGTGCTGCCACCAACAGCGAGCATGTTGTGGCCGATGATCTGACGCTGGTGCATGTGGATGCTGTTAACATGTTGCTGGATCGTGCGGCGATTTCCCCATCCGAAATTGGTGTGATTGGGTTTCACGGCCAGACCGTGTTTCATGAACCGGCATCGGGGATCACGCGCCAGATCGGAACGCCCGATATGCTGGCCGAAAAAACCGGCATTCCGGTTGTTGCCGATTTCCGGCTGGCCGATGTTGCCGCCGGGGGCGAAGGCGCGCCCTTGGCCCCGGTTTATCATGCCGCCCTGATGAAAAGTGCCGGTGTTGATATGCCGGTGGCTGTCCTGAATATCGGCGGCGTTTCCAATGTCACATGGATCGGTGCCGATGAAGAATTGCTGGCTTTTGATTGCGGGCCGGGCAATGCACGTATCGATGACTGGATGTTGCGCCATACCGGCAATCCGGTCGATCTGAACGGTGCAACCGCCGCATCCGGCCTGCCAGACCCGATGATCGAGGTCAAATTCCTTGAAGACCCGTATTTCGACCGCATCCCGCCCAAATCGCTTGATCGCGAAGATATGGCACTCCGCATTGATGGGCTGGTGGCAGAGGCAAAGCTGGGGGTTGCCGACGGGGCGGCAACACTGGCGCAATGCACCGTGGCGGCGGTTGTTGCCGGGGTAAATCACCTGCCTGCGGCTCCCCTGCAATGGTTTGTCTGTGGCGGCGGGCGTCACAATGATTATCTGATGGCACATTTGAATGATCGGCTGGGTGTGCCAGTACGATCCGTTGACGATCTGGACTGGGACGGTGATGCGGTCGAGGCCGAATGCTTCGGCTATCTTGCTGTCAGTCATCTTTGCGATCTGCCGCTTAGTTTTCCCGGCACAACCGGCGTTCCCGAACCATGCCGGGGCGGAAAGCTCTATCACAGCAAAAAGGCCGCCTGATCAGGCGGCCTTTGGTCTTTTTGTCCGGCTGGCAGTGCTTACGCGCTGCGCTTGTCCAGATAAGCAGCCGTATGCTTGATCACGTCGTCCTGCTGCTTGGCAAAGTAATGATCGGCACCTTCGATGACGCACATATCAACTTCGATGCCTTTCTGGGCATTCAGCTTGTCGGCAAGCTTGTTGACAGACGCCAGCGGGATGTTGGTGTCGTGCGACCCGTGGATCATGATGCCCGATGACGGGCAGGGGGCCAGGAAGGTGAAATCATAGTCGCTGGCCGGGGCTGCAACCGAAATGAAACCGTCAATTTCCGGGCGGCGCATCAAAAGCTGCATGCCGATCCACGAACCGAATGAATAGCCCGCAACCCAGGTTGCGCGCGCATTGGCGTTATAGGTCTGCATCCAGTCAAGGGCGGATGCCGCATCCGACAATTCACCAATTCCCTGATCATAAACGCCCTGCGAGCGTCCGACACCGCGGAAATTGAAACGCATGACCGAATAGCCGCGATCCTTGAACATGTTGAACATGTTAAAGCACAGCTTGTTGTTCATGGTGCCGCCCTGCTGGGGGTGCGGATGAAGAATAAGCGCAATGGGCGAATCGTCTGCGCCATTGTGGTGATAGCGACCTTCAAGGCGGCCTTCAGGGCCGTTAAAAATGACCTCAGGCATGGATCAGACTGCTCCTGTCCACGAATGGAATGGGGTGAGTAAAGAATATATCCGAGTATTTTTGTAGGTTTTTTCGTTCTTGTGCATAAATTGCTTTGGGCAAATACTTGACCAGGTTACTCGGTTATCCTATATTCCGGCTAACCCGATGGCATCATTGCTGTCCGTTTTGCGCGGTTCGCGCTGCGGGCAACGATGTCGGCTGCCGGGAATCGAAGCTACTAATTACACAGTGGACAGCCCGATGTTCAAGCTAATTCGTCAGGAAATAGACGCGATGATCGCCCGCGATCCAGCGGCACGCTCCCGCTGGGAGATCGCGCTCTGTTATCCGGCGTTCCATGCAATCATGGGATATCGCGGCACAAACTGGCTGTGGAAGCGCGGTTTTCGTATAACCGCACGCTTCCTGTCACAGATTTTGCGCTGGCTGACCGGGATTGAAATTCACCCCGGTGCGACGATTGGCAAACGGTTCTTTATTGATCATGGCATGGGTGTTGTGATTGGCGAAACCGCCGAAATCGGCGATGACGTTACCCTCTATCAGGGGGTTACCCTTGGTGGGACATCGCCCAGCGTCAATAGCGATGGCCAGCGTGGCCTGAAACGTCACCCGACGCTTGAAGATGGGGTGATTGTCGGTTCTGGCGCGCAGATCCTTGGTCCGTTCATTGTCCGCAAGAATGCACGCGTTGGCGGCAACGCCGTCGTGCTGTCCGAAGTCCCCGAAGGCGCAACCGTGGTCGGTATTCCGGCCAAGATCGTCCGTCGGGAAAAGGACGACCGTTTCTGTGCCTATGGCACGCCGCTGGGCGATCTGCCCGATCCGGTTGCGCGCGCGCTTGAAGAACTGGGCCGCGAAGTCCAGACGTTGCGCAATCAGGTTGCCGCCCTCGAAGCCGATAGGGCAGGTACAGCCGCCGGTGCGGATACACCGGCAAAGCCGCGGATTGTCGCGGCGTCAGAGTAATATTTGTAACCGTCCCAATCGGGCGGATACAGGTCGGGCATCAAATAGACATGTTGATCGCCCATAAAGGAAATACAGAGCTTGTGATCATTTCCCGACAGTTCGGGGTCTGATCGACAGGTAGGAGGACGAACCGTGAAGCTGAGTACAAAAGGCCGCTATGCCGTCATGGCGATGGTCGATCTCGCTGATAGCAGCAGGGACCGGCCGGTCGCGCTTGCCGATATTGCGGACCGTCAGGAAATATCCCTGTCCTATCTGGAACAGCTTTTTGGCAAATTGCGCAAAGGCGGACTTGTCCGATCTGTCCGGGGTCCGGGTGGTGGTTATCTTCTGGCCCGCACGGCCGAGGAAACCCGCGTTGCCGATGTTATTCTGGCTGTTGACGAACCGATCCGCGCAACCCGCTGCAAATCGGGCTCGCCAAAGGGCTGCAAATCCAATCAGGGCCGCTGTCTGACCCATGAATTGTGGGAAGAACTCGGCAACCAGATTTATCTTTATCTGGCCTCTGTCAGTCTGGCTGATGTGGTGGATCGTCGTGTTCCGGGCGGGGCACGCATGTTCGAGCCCAGAACCACGAAAATCAAAGAGCCGAGCCAGGTTGCGGCCCAGTAACTTGTCCTCTATATCGAGGGCAGATCAGAAAATGCGAATAAGGATGATTATAAACAGATGACCAACCCGGTTTACCTTGATTACAACGCCAGCGCGCCACTGTGCCACGAAGCACGGCAGGCGATGCTTGTGGCGATGGAAATCGCGGGCAACCCGTCATCTGTTCATGCATCCGGTCGTGCGGCCCGCAAGATTGTCGATCACGCCCGTCGTAAAATTGCCGATCTGATCGGTGGCGATGCCGAACGTGTGATTTTCACAAGCGGCGGTACCGAGGCCAACAATCTGGCCCTGAACGGTTTGGAAGATGTCACCGTATTTACCAGTGCGGTCGAACATCCGTCGGTGATCGAAGCCCGGTCGGATGCGAAACGCATCCCGGTTGATGCCAATGGTGTCATTGATCTGGCCGCCCTTGAAACCATGCTGCGTGCGGCATCCGATGCCGGGCAGAGGGTTCTGGTTTCAGTGATGCTGGCCAACAATGAAACCGGCGTTATTCAGCCGGTCGCCAAAGTCGGCCTTCTGGCGCACGAATATGGCGCAAAGGTCCATTGTGACGCGGTTCAGGCCTTGGGTCGTTTGCCGGTCGATATGGGCCAGCTTCTGGTCGATATGGTGTCGATTTCGGCCCACAAGATCGGCGGCCCCAAAGGGATTGGTGCCCTGGCGATTGCGCCCGGCGTGATGCTGGTGCCGCAGATCCGCGGTGGCGGTCAGGAAAAATACCGCCGTGGCGGCACGGAAAACGTGATCGGTATCGCAGGCTTTGGTGCTGCGGCCGAACGGTGCGAGGCCAGCCGGGCGAAAATGGACGATGTCCGTGCGTTGCGCGACCGTCTGGAAACGGTTTTGGCATCAGAAGCCCCCGAACTTCTGATTGCCGGAAAAGGAACGGATCGACTGGTCAATACCAGCTGCCTGATCCTGCCGGGCATGCCGGGGGAAACCCAGGTGATGGCCATGGATCTTGCCGGGGTTGCGATCAGTTCGGGATCAGCCTGTTCATCAGGCAAGGTACGTGAAAGCCACGTATTGAAGGAAATGGGGGTTACGGATGCCGGATCGGCCATACGGGTCAGTCTGGGACTGGAAACCACCGATGACGAGATTGATACATTTATCCGCGTTTGGAGCCGGATGCGGGGCAATGCAGTGCGTAAGAAAAGTGCGCGCCACGCGGCCTGAAAAAGAGTGAGTGAGGAAGCCTTAATTATGAACGAGCTTAAAGCAAAGCCGATCTATCTGGATTACCAGGCAACGACGCCGACCGATCCGCGTGTGGTGGATGCCATGCTGCCCTACTTCACCGAGAAGTTCGGTAACCCGCATTCGCGCAACCACAGCTTTGGCTGGGAAGCGGAAGACGCGGTCGAGGTCGCACGCGACCAGGTCGCCAAGATCATTGGCGCCTCGTCCAAAGAGATCATTTTCACCTCGGGTGCGACGGAATCGAACAACCTTGCGCTCAAGGGCGTGATGAAGTTCTACGGCAAGAAAAAGCCGCACCTGATCACGGTCGTGACCGAACATAAATGCGTGCTCGACAGTGCCCGTCACCTTGAACAGGAAGGTTTCAAAGTAACCTACCTTGGCGTCAAGGATAACGGCCTGATCGACCTTGAACAGCTGAAAGCCGCGATCACCGATGAAACCGCGATTGTGTCGGTCATGGCGGTCAACAACGAAATCGGCGTGATCCAGCCGCTGAAAGAAATCGGCGAAATCTGCCGCGAACGCGGTGTGTTCTTCCACACCGACTGCGCACAGGCGGTTGGCAAGATTCCGCTTGATGTCGATGACATGAAAATCGACCTGATGTCGATTTCCGGCCACAAGATTTATGGCCCGAAAGGCATTGGTGCGCTGTATGTCCGCCGTCGTCCGCGCGTTCGCGTCATCGCACAGATCACCGGTGGTGGTCAGGAACGCGGCATGCGTTCCGGTACGCTGCCGACCCCGCTGATCGTCGGTCTGGGCAAGGCATGCGACATCGCCATGAACGAAATGGCCGAAGAAAACGCCCGCATCATGGAGCTGCGGGACTACACCATGAAACGTTTCCGGGATCGCCTGGCCGATATCTATGTCAATGGCGACGAGCAACAGCGCGTTGCCGGCAACCTCAATGTTTCCTTTGCCTATGTCGAAGGCGAAAGCCTTCTGATGGACATCAAGAACATTGCGGTGTCGTCCGGTTCGGCCTGCACCTCGGCATCGCTGGAACCGTCTTATGTTCTGCGTGCGCTCGGTGTTGACGAAGAACTCGCCCATACCTCGCTTCGCATCGGTATTGGCCGTTATACGACCCGTGAAGAGCTCGATCAGGCGATTGATTCGATCTGTGTCGCTGTCGAACGCCTTCGCGAAATGAGCCCGCTTTGGGAAATGGCCCAGGAAGGCATCGACATCAAGTCGATCGAGTGGGCTGAACACTGAGCGTAACGAACTATTCCTTCTCGTGAGAGAGAAACAGGACTTTTAGGAGGACTTTTACCATGGCTTATAGTGAAAAGCTGATCGACCATTACGAAAACCCGCGCAATGTCGGTTCGATGGACAAGAACGAAACGTCTGTCGGTACCGGTCTGGTCGGTGCCCCGGCCTGTGGCGACGTCATGAAATTGCAGATCAAGGTGACCGCCGACGGGATCATCGAGGATGCAAAGTTCAAGACGTTCGGTTGCGGTTCGGCCATCGCGTCAAGCTCGCTGATCACCGAATGGGTCAAGGGCAAGTCGCTTGACGAAGCCGGTTCGATCAAGAACTCGCAGATCGCCGAAGAACTGGCTCTGCCGCCGGTGAAAATTCACTGCTCGATCCTGGCAGAAGATGCCATCAAGGCAGCGATTGCCGACTACAAGACCAAAAACGGTCAGGGCGAAGTCGAAGCTGCTGAATAAGCAGCTTCTACCCCCTTCGTTTTCGGGAATTCAGGAGAAGACTATGGCATTACCGTCCCCGATCAGTGTCACCCCTGAGGCGCTTGTTCATATCAAGGCGTTGCTTGATAGCCGCGGCAAACCATCCGAAGGCATCCGCCTTGGCGTGCGCAGCAAAGGGTGCTCGGGTCTGTCCTACACGCTTGAATATGCAGATGATGCATCGGGCTTCGAAGAAGTCGTCGAGCTTGAGGACGGCGTTAAGCTTCTGATTGACCCAAAAGCCATCATGTTCGTGCTTGGCACCGAGATGGATTACGAGGTCACCAGTCTGGAAGAAGGTTTCGTCTTCCGTAACCCCAATGAAAAGGGGCGTTGCGGCTGCGGGGAATCCTTCCACGTCTGACGGTCTGCCGGGTTTTCCCTGCTTCTTGATCGGTCATGGCCCCGGTGATGGATGTTCTGATGGACGTTCCGATCACCGGGGCCATCGACTGAAAGCAGCCCCGGTCGTCGTTATTTTGTCGTTCTGTCATTTGTTTTTAAATCTTGAAAGTGCATAGCGTGAGCAATACCGGTACCTCAGAAACGCGCACCGCAGAACAGCCGCAGCATAAAGTCTGCTGGTCCTGCAAGGGCCCGGTCGAGGCATCAGCCCTGTTTTGCGATACCTGCAATGCCATTCAGCCCCCCGGCCAGCTTGACCATTTCACGCGCTTTGGCCTGGAACGCACCTTCATCATCGATGTCGATGCGATAGAGGCAACCTACCTTAAGCAGCAACAACTGCTCCATCCCGACCGCTTCGCATCGAAATCCGCCCGTGAACAGGCATTGTCATCCCAGCAGGCGGCAACCCTGAATGGCGCGTTCGAAACCCTTAAAAACCCGGTCGCACGGGCTGAATATCTTCTGCGTCTGGCTGGTCACGAACCCGAAGGCGGCGAGGGGCACACGGTCAACGATCCGGCCCTTCTGATGGAAGCCATGGAAATGCGCGAAGCCCTGCATGATGCCGATGATCGCAATACGGTCGACGCGATGATCAAGGATACCCGAAAGGCCGCCCGTGCGTGTGAGCAGGACGTTGCCGAGGCACTTGACCAGAACGCATATGACCGGGCCAGAAAACTGACAACCCGGTTGAGATACCTGATGAAAATGACCGAGGAAGCGCGCGCGAAGAAATCGCGTCTTGCCGCCGCCTGATCATTTAAAAAGAACGGATAGAATTCATGGCTTTGCTAAAGATCCACGAACCGGGCCAGACGCCGCTGCCCCACGAAGATGAACGCCAGCTTGCCGTTGGTATCGATCTGGGCACGACGAACTCCGTCGTCGCGATCTCCAACGATGAAAAACCCGAGGTGCTTCGCGATACATCCGGTGGCAATGCCATCGTGCCCTCCGTCGTCTATTATGGCGCGGGTGCCGATCCGGTGGTGGGCGAGGCGGCCCGTGATCAGATCAACGATAATGCGGATCGTGTCGTATCGTCGGTCAAACGCCTGATGGGCCGTGGCATAGCCGATGTCAAATCGATTGCCGGCACGCTGCCCTATCATGTCGAAGTCCCGGCCGAGGACGCCGCCCCATCGGGCGAACCGATGATGGTGCGGCTTAATGTCGGCGACCGCGTCCTGACCCCGGTCGAAGTTTCCGCCGATATCCTGCGTGCGCTTCGTGCGCGCGCCGAGGAAAGCCTTGGCAAGCCGGTCGAAAAGGCGGTGATCACCGTTCCGGCCTATTTCGATGACGGTGCACGCACCGCGACCAAGGACGCCGCCCGTCTGGCCGGGATCGAAGTCCTGCGTCTGGTGAACGAGCCAACCGCGGCCGCCCTTGCCTATGGCCTTGATAACGGGGCGGAGGGCCTTTATGCCGTGTACGACCTTGGCGGCGGCACGTTCGATATTTCCTTGCTTAAAATGCAAAAGGGCGTCTTCCAGGTGAAGGCAACCGGCGGCGATGCCGCACTTGGCGGTGATGATTTCGATCACGCCATTGCCGAACATCTTCTGGCCGAACGCAAAAGTGGCGGCACCACCGATGATCTCGATGCGTCGGATGCCAAACGCCTGCTTAAAACCGCCCGCAAGGTCAAGGAAGCCCTGACCGATGCCGATGAAACCAGTGTTACCGTCTCGCTTGGCGGCGCGGAAACCACCCACACGGTCACCCGTGCCGCGTTCGATGCGATGATCGCCAAGCTGGTATCGCGCACGATTGCGATCACCGAACAGGTGCTTGATGACGCCGATATTCTGGCCGATGAGGTCAAGGGTGTCGTGCTGGTTGGCGGGTCGACCCGTGTGCCCGCCGTGCGTAAGGCGGTTGCCGATCTGTTCGAACAGGACCCGCTTTCCGATATCGACCCGGACGAAGTCGTCGCCCTAGGTGCTGCCCTTCAGGCAGAGGCTTTGACAGGCGGCTCTGACAACCTTCTGCTCGACGTGACACCCTTGTCGCTCGGCCTTGAAACCATGGGCGGGATTGTCGAAAAGGTCATTGACCGCAATACCCCGATCCCGGTCGCCAAGGCACAGGAATTCACCACCTATCAGGATGGCCAGTCGGCCATGATGATCCATGTGGTGCAGGGTGAACGCGAAATGGTCGATCAATGCCGCTCCCTTGCGCGCTTCGCCCTGACCGGCATTCCGTCAATGGCGGCTGGCGCTGCGCGCATCAAGGTGACGTTCAATGTCGATGCCGACGGTCTTCTGACCGTATCGGCACGTGAAGAAACCACCGGCACCGAACAGGAAGTCGCCGTCAAGCCGACCTATGGCATTAACGAACTTGAAATGGCCAACATGCTGCGCGAAAGCATGGTTCATGCCCGCGAGGATATGGAAATGCGCCTCCTGACCGAGGCACGGGTCGAGGCACGCCGCAATGTTCTGGCCGTTCAGGCCGCAATCAATGCCGACCGCGCCCTTCTGACGCCGGAGGACGAAGACAATATTTCGGCCGCGATTGCCAAACTCGAAGCCGCCATGTCGGGTACGGATCGCGACCTTATCAACGAACAGGCCGAGGCCTTGGAAGACGCATCGCGTCCCTTTGCCGAGGCCCGTATGGACGCCCGCATCCGTCAGGCCCTTGCCGGTCGCAATGTCGATCAGGTGCATTAAACGGACCAGACATAATTGACAAACCGGCCAACTGCGGCGATTGTCCCGTGCAACCGCCAAGGTCAGGTCGGACCAGAGATCGAACGAAAAAGTATTACCGAGGAGAAAGGCACAGATGCCTAAGATCGTTTTTGTTGAACCCGATGGCACCGAAAAGGAATTTGACGTTGCCGACGGTCTGTCCGTTCTGGAAGCTGCCCACAAGAATGGCATCGACCTTGAAGGTGCCTGCGAAGGATCACTGGCTTGCTCGACCTGCCATGTCGTTGTTGACGATAGCTGGTTTGACAGGCTCGACGAGCCAAGCGAAGACGAGGAAGACATGCTCGACCTCGCATTCGGCCTGACCGAGACCTCGCGCCTTGGCTGCCAGATCATCATGAGCGACGAGCTCGACGGCCTGCGCGTCATGCTGCCGTCTGCCACGCGCAACATGATGGTCGACAAGTAACACCGAAATTTCCGCCCCGTTAATCCGCCCAAGCCAAAAGGGGGACACCCATGCGCTGGACAGATATTCAGGATATTGCGATCGAGCTCGAAGAAGCCCATCCCGACAAGGATAACGTCAATCTGCGTTACACCGATCTGCATAAATGGATCTGTGAACTTGATGGCTTTGACGACGATCCCGCGAAATCAAACGAGAAGATCCTCGAAGCCATCCAGATGGCATGGATCGATGAACGCGACGATTAGGATTTCTGCCTTGCCGTCATTCCCGCCTGCGCCGTGAGGGGCTTTCCAGCCTTTCGTCACTCCCGCGAAAGCGGGAGTCCATGGTGCTGCGGGTTCGGTGGCTGGTTTTGAGGCTGTGGCACGAAGGTCTGGATACCCGCGTTCGCGGGTATGACGATTTTCAGGGGGAGGTGTATCCATCCGCTCGTCATTCCCGCGAAAGCGGGAATCCAGCCAGCAGATCCCGCATCGATACAAGCCAGCCCGGACCCTTCCGCAGGCTGGCTTTGTTTTATCCGTATTTTGACATCATCACGGGCAGGGGCCTTTGACAACCATGACCGATACCTTCACCGATATCATCCCGGCCCAAAGCCTGTTTGGCCGACTGCGCGCCAACGCCCCCGATGCATGGCAAAGCTATGTCTGCCACGACTTCGTCAAACAGCTTGGCAACGGAACCCTGCCCGAAGCCGCGTTCAAACACTACCTCATTCAGGATTACCTGTTCCTGATCCAGTTTGCGCGCGCCTATGCGCTTGCGACCTACAAGGCCGATGATCTGCACGCCATGCGCCAGTTTTCCGGCACGGTCCACGCGATCCTTGATATGGAAATGAGCCTTCATCTCGACTTCTGCAAAGGCTGGGGCCTGTCTGAGGCCGACATCGTGGCCGAACCCGAAGCCCGCGCCTGCATCACCTATACCCGTTATGTGCTCGATTGCGGCGCGCGGGGTGATGTGGTTGATCTTCAGGTCGCCCTGATGCCCTGTATGGTTGGCTATGCCGAAATCGCAAACCGCCTGATGGCAAGTTCTGATACAAGGCTGGATGGAAATCCGTACCGCCCCTGGATCGAGATGTATGCCTCGACCGAATTCCAGGACGTGGCAAAGGCCGAAATTGATCTTCTGGAACATACCGCGCAAACCCGCGGGGGGGATTCCCGGATCGCGGGGCTTACGGAAATCTTTGCCAAGGCAAGCCGCCTTGAAGCCGATTTCTGGCAGATGGGGCTTGATCTGGCAAAATAGGCGCAGATGCCTTATATGAGTGCGAACATGCTTTCTGGGCTGGTTAAAACCGCCCGGTTTGTTGATCTCTTCCCGCTTTGCTCCTCCCGTCATTCCGGGCGAAGCGAAGCGCAGACCCGAGTGCCATCTTGCCGCACGTCGCGGCATATCGGATAGGGCTGGATTCCCGCCTTCGCGGGAATGACGCGGGGCAGGGATCATGGACCGGACGCCGATACCGGTCTCGGTCTGCCGCTATTTTACATCAACTTCTTGTCGCCGCGGCCTTGACCCGCGGATGGGTGGGAAAAATGAACTCTCTTGGCTTTGACAAAGCCCCAAAAGATACCCGCGTGGTTGTTGCCATGTCGGGCGGGGTCGATAGCTCCGCCGTTGCGGCCCTTCTGAAGTCCGAAGGCTATGACGTGGTCGGCATTACCCTTCAGCTTTACGATATGGGGGCCAATGCGCCGTCACGCGCCAAATCCTGCTGTGCCGGGCGCGATATCTATGATGCGCGCAAGGTGGCCGAGGATATCGACATTCCCTATTACGTGCTCGATTACGAATCACGCTTCCGCGAAGAAGTGATCGACGATTTTGCCGACAGCTATATGCGCGGCGAAACCCCGATCCCGTGCGTGAAATGCAATCAGACGGTCAAATTCCGCGATCTGCTCGAAACCGCACATGACCTTGGTGCGGATTGCATGGCGACGGGCCATTACGTGCAGCGCAAACTGGGCGCCAACGGCCATGCCGAACTGCACCGTGCGGCCGATCCCAATCGCGATCAAAGCTATTTCCTGTTCACCACGACACAGGAACAGCTTGATTTCCTGCGCTTCCCGCTGGGCCATCTGATGAGCAAGGCCGAAACCCGTGCGCTTGCCGCCAAATTCGGCCTTGAAGTCGCTGACAAGCCCGACAGTCAGGATATCTGCTTTGTCCCGGATGGCAAATATGCCCGTCTGGTCGAAAAGCTCCGCCCCGAAGCCGGTGAACCGGGCCAGCTCGTTGATCTGGATGGCAATGTGCTGGGCGATCATCGCGGCCTGATCCATTACACCATCGGCCAGCGGCGCGGTCTTAACATCGGCGGCACGGCCGAACCGCTTTATGTCGTCAAACTCCTGCCCGAAACCCGGCAGGTCGTGGTCGGCCCGAAATCGGCGCTTGCGATCCAGATGGTCTATGTCAAGGAACTGAACTGGCTTGATGGTGACGCGATTGACCCGAACGGGGTCGAGGTCGAAGTCAAACTCCGCTCCGCCATGGCACCGGCCCCGGCCACCATCTACCCCGAAGGTGCGGGTGCGGCCCGCATCGAACTGCACGACCCGCAGTTCGGCATCGCACCGGGGCAGGCGGGCGTTTTCTATTCTGGCGACCGGGTGATGGGCGGCGGCTGGATCACCCGTCAGGAACTTCTGGCAGCGGCCCGTGTACAGGATGCACCGACGGCGGCCTGATCATCCATAAAGCGGGCAGGCGGGGCATTTGCTCACCTGCCGGTTTTGCGGATATCTTTTTTCCGCAAAACGTCAAAAAGGCGCTTGACGGGGGCGGTTCCCTGACGTAAAAACCGCCCCGTTCCGGCGCTTACGGAACCCGCAGAATATATACCCTATACATACTCTGTGGCCGAGTAGCTCAGCTGGTTAGAGCAGCGGAATCATAATCCGCGTGTCGGGGGTTCAAGTCCCTCCTCGGCTACCAATTAAAAACCCCGTCAGGCAAAGCCTGGCGGGGTTTTTAATTGGCACCCTCGGAGAGGGCTTTAACCCCCTGGTTCGCGAGAAAGCGAGGCACGCAGCTTTCGAGAGACGTTGCGCGAAACGCGCAACGGTCCGCAGGGCAAAGCCCAAGGATAAAAAGCAGCCCAAAGGCTGGTTTTTACAATTCCCTCCTCGGCTACGAATTGAATAAAAAGTAATTTTATATCAATAGGTTGGGTGATTTTTTGTTTTGGTGCTAAACTATCAATACAGTGCATATCTGTTGAACTTAGTTCTCTTTAGAAAATTGGAGAATAGAGATTGGTCCGCCGCATGTTTGTTGGTTGATGTTTTCCATTAGAAGTTGCTATTATGAACGTAAGAGCAGCTTTTGCGGCTGTACCGTCGCAAGTATGGAGTCCTAAGCATGGATAAGAATGTCTCTGAATCTAGAGTTGAGAAAAAGGTAAAGCCTACTTTATCTGGGTTTATGTCTTGGAGGTGGCTTAGGGATTTCTGTGTAGTGCTCGTTTTGCTGGTTGTTGCTTGGAAGATAGTTAGCTCCCAATCTTCGATAGATTGGTCGATCATCGATTTTTCCGGATTAGTTTCTATTTTGATGTCGTTCTTCGCTGTTGGCTTATCTGTAGCTTTTTATTTTAAAGCGACTGATACGAGTAACCAATTTTATGACAACGTTTACAAGTTCACCAAGGATACATCTGAGATCCTAGGTCGTATTGAGGCCGGTTTTGGTGAGAGGCTAAGGCATATTGATGAGGGATACATAGGTCTTCGAGATAGAGTTGATCGTATTCCTTTTAATATAGGGAAGGCACAAGAGAAGCTTAGTGGAGATGAAGAAGAGGTGGAGAAGATTATCAAGGAAAGAAATGATATAATTGAGGACTTAGCTAGAAGGGCCCAGGTGGATAGTATAGAGAAAGAAAAAATTATTTCTCAAATGGATGAGAAAGATAAAGAGATATCTATGCTAAGATCTGAGATGTCTCGACTGAGAAGAAGGATAATAAGTGCTTCTAGCGATGAGCTTCCCCCTGGATTAGAAGAATATATCATGAATTTATGGGAGGAAAAATTCGGGCATGTTAGGCCTGAGACGTCTTCAATATTGATGAAAAAACTTTCAATTATTCTTGATGGAAGAGCGCGAGCGGCTCGTAAAGATTTATATCGACATGGTATGATTGACTCGGATGGTGATTTGACTTCCGCTGGTTTGGGGTGGTTGCGTGGCGCTATTTCGAGATTTAAATCAAATCAAAATGAAGAAAATTTCAATGATGTTATTTAGTTGGATATTAAGTGTGGTTTTCTTTGTTTCGTGGGGGAGGGGCTCTTGCTAGTTGGACTCCCGTTGCAGATTCTACTGGGCTGTCATAACCAGTTCAATTGATTTCATTGCTTCGACAGTAAAGCGTGTTTTGGTTGTGTGGAGGGAGTTGTGGTGCCCTAGCAAAGGTATTCATGATTGCGCTGCAATAGTGGTTTTGGTCCTCGGCTACCAATTAAAAACCCGTCAGTCAAAATCTGGCGGTTTTTTTTTAAGTGGTATCTTTTAGTCTAGGTCGTTTTATATTGAGTCGTTGGTTTTGGCTATGGTCGAGTGAGTGTTGTGAGAGGCTATAATAATTCTCTATTGCATATATTTTCCCAATGATCAGATTTATTTTGCAGTAGCCTAATGATTTCTGCAATTTCTTTAAGGGAGCCAACTGCCTCTTGTACGTGATCAATTCCTGATTCTTTCGATAAGGACAAAATTTCCTTAAACGTATAAATCAGTTTCACAAGGCTGTCATGAACCTTTATTAATTCATGTGGTACATTGTCATTGGGTTCTGGAAGTTGTTCTTCAATAAATTTTGCAGCGTCTGTTGATATTTCAGAGACACTTTCCGGTTCTTCAATGATGCTCTTAGCAATATCTTCAATATAGTCTGCAAGATATGGAAGGTTTATTGTGCATTTCCAACAATATCGTTGAGCTGCTCGTAGTTCAGCTCTTTTGGTTGCGTACATTGCTGACTGGAGTGCAAAAAAACCGCCCACTATTGCTGCATAACCTGCCAAAATAACTTCCCACTGTATTCTAAATATATTATTGCCGAATGGACTGTATTGATTGCATCCCGTAAAGTAGAAACCTCCAATCCATCCAGATATGAAAAGAATGTGGAGTCCAAGTGCGATGATGGCTGCTTTGGTTGTTTTCATTGTCTTCATTCATTAATGATGGAGAAAAGAAAAAAATATTCAGGTCAAGAAATTTTCATATTTTCCTCTAGATATTCTACAAAAAATTTCATCCGTTACCTGCGGGTGATGTGTTTATTAACGTTGCGGAAACATAGTCTGCGTGTCGGGGTTCAATTCCCTCCTCGGCTACCCATTTTTCGAAGTGATTTATCTGAAAGTGGGTGGTCTGTTTTCTCTGCACGTTTCACTTGGTGTCGTATGTCATTTTTTGTATATGCATTTTGAGTGTGTGCGTCTAGGTTGGGTTTTTTCTATGTAATTCAGCAAATTGATGAAGTGGGGCAGGCCTGATGTCTAAATTCAAGCTATCCGACATCAAAGCAATCTCTGATGCAGGAAAAGAGAAAGAGTCCGATTGGCTGGTTAATGCAGAGGACTCAATCAATTTTCTTCGGGAAAATGCTCTAAACGATGAAATCGTTATATATGCAAGTACAAAGTGTGTGACGATACATGGTGTATTGGCGCTGACAGAACGCGCCACTCCCGAAGCAATTAGCCATTCCCAGCATGAATGTTTTCCGCAATTGGATGACTGTTGGAAAATACAGCAAGCTTACGGTGGGGGTGAGGAACACAGAATGTATCTTGAAGCACCAATGGCATATTCATCGAAAATTTGTCAGGGAGGTGAGCAACTTGTTTTTCGGCGGAATTTTTACGGTGTAGATGAAGTATCGCCTGCGTTTGAGATTAACCAGAAGTTTATACACAGCTTAGATTTGCATTTTCTCCCGGACCGTCAATCATACTGTCGCCTCGACTCCCGAGGGGACATCGAAGAAGTGATCAAAATTGTCGATCATAATGGGCAGGGGGATTTGGACTGGTTTAGAGTAATCACTGTTCAACGTAGAGACTTGGACAAATATATGGCCTTGTCTGAGACTTGTCTCGTATTGCGCTTTGACTTTACACGTGTTCGGTGGGGTGGTTTTGCCGGTTGGGGTGAAATTAATCGTTATACGAGAGAAGCCGAAAACTTCAGTTATCATGGTGGCGAAAACGGACAAGGCAGTTATTGCGCAGGTACAATGATTGTTCGACCAGATCTCAGCATGGATGATCTTATTCGAGAATGGAAAGAGGAAGAAGACGAGACAAATCGCCAATATGCGACATTTAAAATTTCCGACTGGAAAAACAAAAAGCTTGTAGAGACATCTTGCGCTCCTGAGTTTCTATCAAATTATTTTCAGGAATCAGATCTTCCATGGGAGCTTTCGCCTGCATTCTTTCGTCCCGAAGTATTGCAGCGTTTTAAAAGTGATCCAGAAAAATACTGCCTTGAGGACCGAAGCATAAGTTGCCGAAACGCATGGCATTTGAAGGCCTATGATATAAATGAAGAAGGTCAGGTTCACACATATATCTGTGATTTGGCCGACTTGCCTTATGAGGAGCAATTATATTGGCAATCTTTCAATGAATGGCCAAAGGGGCAAATTTCAAAAAGAGCATTGAAGACCGATATATTTGGCCAATGGGATACCGACTATGAACCGCTTTCGGAGCTTAAGAGAGCTGTCGCCTCGTTAGATAAGAACCCGCCGAGTTGGTGGAAGAAGAGAGGGGGAAATCTGTTAGATTCTGTACGTTATCCTGTAACTGATTCATCAAAGGAATGGGCTGACGAGCTGTTGGCGTTAGACCAGCTGATCGTTGAAGGTTTTTTGGTTAAGCCTTTACGTAAAATAATTAAAAAACAAAATGGCACATACGATCAAAATTGGGGTTCTTTGATGTTGCTGAAAGAAGTGCTTGTTTGCCTCGGGCACAATGAAGGTTTTGTTCTAGAAGTTATTCGGCCATTGCAACAAGTGCATAGCCTGCGAACTAATGTAAAAGGTCATGCCTCAACTGAGAAAAAGCGGGCAGCTGAATCTAATGCTCGAAGTGAGTTCGGGAATTTTCGAGAACATTTTCGGCATCTTGTTACGAATTGCGAGGAGTCCATGACTAAAATCGTCAGCGCACTTAAGAGCTTTGAGTAATATGACAAATGAGGTTTGCGGTTAGCTCATTTTAGGCTCTGACAATGTTGAGTTGGCAAACCTGCTGCCCAAACCTCCGCGGCGCACACCCCATCACCCGCTTGAACGCCGTGCTAAACGCACTTTCAGACTCATACCCCACCGACAGGGCAATTTCCGAAACCGGCAATCCCGAATGGGTCAGGCGATCCCCCGCAAGCAGCATCCGCCAGCGGGTCAGATAGGCCATCGGCGGGACGGCAACGACATCGCGGAACCGGGCGGCAAAGGCCGAGCGTGACATGCCCGCATGGCGGGCCAGTTCCTTAAGCGTCCAGGGATGGGCGGGGTCCCCATGGATGCAGGCAATCGCGGTTGCGACCTGCTTATCCGATAGCGCCGCGAACCAGTCGGGGATGTTGGGGGCGTGGGTGGCGGCTTGGTCTGTTTCGGCGGCCCGGTCACTTTGACCGCTGGTGCGTGCATTGCTCAGATGCAGCCGAAGGGCCTGCACCAGCACCGTATGGGCCAGATGTTGCAGCACCAGAAAGCCGCCCGGCTGCGGGTTGCTTAATTCCTGCATCATCCGTTCCACCGACCAGCGCAGGCTGGCTTCATCCTGATCATTTTCAATCCGCACAATCGGCGGCAGGGCCGCCATCAGCATATCGGCATGTGGCCCTGAAAGGACAAAGCGGCTGCTGACGATAAAGCATTCGCCGCCGCCATTATGCTTAACGATCCCACCGCTTTGGGCCTTGGCAAAGATGTGCGGCGCATCAACCGGCGGGCAATCAGGATCGCTTGCCAGAAAGAAGGTCCGCCCGCGCGGCAGGACAAAGGAACTTCCCGACGTCAACAGCACCGGACCCGCCAGGTCTTCGACGCTGACATAACATTGCCCGGAAACGATGGTGCCGCATTTGATGGAATTGGCCTGATCGGCAAAACGGATCGCCCAGGGACCGGCGGCGTCAAACCCGGCCGACATGTAATTGCGCGGCTTAAGCAGCGACAGGATATCGGAAAGCGGATCCATGGGATGGGGGAGCCTCCTTTTGGACGATTGCAAAAGTAATATGGATCATGGCGCATGGATCGTCCAGTCGCCATCGCCTATCGTTTGCTCATTGATCATGTGCAATGTGAAGTGGAGAACGGAATTGCGTATTTTTGTAACCGGGGCGAGTGGCTTTGTCGGATCGGCGGTGGTGGAAAAGCTGATCGCGGCCGGGCATGAGGTTTTGGCGCTCGCACGGTCCGATGCGTCGGCAGCTGCGCTTCTGGCGGCCGGGGCTTTGGTGCATCGCGGTGATCTTGATGATCGTCAAAGCCTGCGCGCCGGGGCGCTCTTGGCCGACGGGATCATTCACACCGCGTTCAATCACGACTTTTCGCGCTACGCCCAAAGCTGTGCCGAGGATGCGGAGGTCATCGCCGCCCTTGGCGAGGCGATTGCGGGCACGCAAAAGCCGCTTGTCGTGACCTCTGGCCTCGGCCTTCTGGCCGGTGGGATGCAGGTGACGGAGCAGGACATGCCCGATTTCGGGCCAAACGCCATGCCGCGTGTTGCGACCGAACGCGCCGTGGCCGAGCTTGTCGGGCAGGGGCTTAATGTGTCGCTCATGCGCCTGCCGCCCTCGGTGCATGGAAAGGGCGATCATGGCTTTGTGCCGATCCTGATTGGTATCGCCCGCCAGACCGGGGTTTCGGCCTATATCGGCGATGGCGACAATGCCTGGCCCGCCGTGCATCGTTTTGATGCCGCGCGCGCCTATGTCCGCGCGGTAGAGGTCGCGATGCCGGGAAGCGTCTATCACGCCGTTGCCGAAACCGGCATCGCCTTTCGCGAGATCGCCGGGGTGATCGGCAAACGGCTGGGTATTCCGACCGTTTCCAAAACCCCCGACGCCGCCACCGATCATTTCGGCTGGTTCACCCATTTCGCCAAACTCGATTGCCCGGCGGCAAGTGACATCACCCGTCGGCAATTGGGGTGGTCGCCGACAGAGGCCGGATTGCTCGCCGATATGAAAACCGCCGGATATTTTGAGCCGTAAGCACAAAAAAGGACCGACAGATTTCGGTCCTTTTGCTTTTGCCCGATGGATCAGGAGCCGTCGCTTTCTGCGACCAATTGCTTTTCTTCGGGTACCGGGTCTTCCTGTTTAAGCACCGGGACAAGTGTAACTGCCGCACCGGTATATTCAAACTGGTCGTCTTCGGGGTCGGATGCGGAATTGATCATTTCAGCAATAAGAACCCCCAATAATCCGCCTTGTGAACCGGCACTTCTGCGGTTGGCCTGGCTGACATTATAGGGGCTGACGATCTGAACGGTTTGTTGATAGCCGTTTTTAGCGCACGTGACGCTGAACTGACGTGTTTGACTGCCATAAAGCGGGACACGGATCGCATGTGGTGTGACGACCGATGCGGTAAAATATTCATGTTTGAGTTCGCAATTCGCCCCGGTAATTTCGGGGGCGGCTGTCCATGTGTCGCCACCTTCGGAGTTGAAGGTGCGAATCTCGATGGTTTGCTCACCCTTATATTTTTCTGAAAGACTTTTGTAATGGTCGTTCTCGATATTGACCATTGTCACCGATGAAACCCCGCCAAGCGGCGACAGTTTTTGCTGTGCACAACCTGCAAAAGATAGGGCTGCCAGAAAAATGACAGCAAGTTTGGCGAAACGTGTTCCTACGTTCATCCCAATCCCCCTCGTTAGGACAATTACGAGAGTAACCTCGTACTCTTACTCGCCAAAAATTTACTCAGCCCCCCTTCGCAAGGCTGTGATGGTCGTCACGTTCATTATGGTTTTCTGGCGAAAAGCGGGCGGGCGGGGCAAGATGCCGCTGCCTCATCTTTTCAACTTTGACGCGCACAATCGCTGGCCGGGCCGCCATCAGCATTTCGGCATGTTGCCTCGAAAGGGCGGGCAACGCCGGCCCTCAACACCGGACCCAAACCCCGAAGCCCCACGATCACCGAAGCCCGGACAAATTCCGGGCCTTCACCAACCTCGCCAACCTCGTCACCCGACCACCATCGGGCTCCCGGCCCACGGCGCTCACCTTCCGACCAGGGTAACAACCTGCCACCCCGGCGTTCAGACAAGGCTCGGGCTTGCGCCAAACTCACCCACAAACGGTTTTCGGGCACACGGTCCTCGCACTTGTCAGCCCTGTCCATCTTCGACGGGGCATGGCTTGCTGCTGCTGCCCCGGCGACATTTCCGGCAACCGGTGAGGCCCGGACACATTTCGGGCGTCCGCCAGTTTGGCCCGCCAGACGGTCTTCGGGCGTACGGCCCCCCACCTGTCCATCGTCGGCGGGTGATCGCCCGCTGCCGCTCATGCTGCCATTGCCGCCGCTCCCGGCGAATTTAACGCTCCCTTGCCAAAAAGACGCACCTCTCCCGTCATGACAAATGACCGGGTTAGCCCCCTTAATCCTCGGGCAGAACGCCGCCGTAATGGCTCCGCCATCCCCCGATCAATATCCTGCGGGGCATCCCGTCGCCCGCTCTGTGTCTTTGTCCCTGCATCCTGATCACCTCTTTCATCCGCGCCACAACGCAAAAACCCGCAAGGCACAA
>NZ_AUNC01000007.1:0-105580 GCF_000714555.1 Thalassospira permensis NBRC 106175
ACCGTTCAGGTCAGCCGCCGACAAGGTCCAGGTCCCGTCACCGTTGTCCGTACCAGCCGACAAGGCAGCACCTTCTGGCACGCCACTGATCGTAACGGTTAGAACTTCACCGCTGTCCGTCAGGCCTGCGTCAATGTCGAGCGTAATCGCCGAATCTTCGTTACCAGATGCATCCGAAACTTCCAGCGTCGGAGCATCGGCAACACCTGCAACATCAACCGTAATGCTGCCTGTTGTGGTCGCAACATCATCACCATCAGCCGACTGCGCGGTGACGGTCAGGTCAAACGATCCACTGAAGTCATCCGCTGGTGTGATCGTCAGGCCGTTCAGGTCGGCGGATGACAGAGTCCAGCTGCCATCACCGTTATCGGTGCCCGAAGACAGCTTCGCGCCTTCTGGCACGCCGCTGATCGTAACGGTGAGAACTTCGCTGGAGTCCGTCAGGCCTGCGTCAATGTCGAGCGTAATCGCCGAATCTTCTGAACCACTGGTGTCAGAGACATCCAACGTCGGCGTATCGGCAACACCCGCGACATCAACCGTAATCGTATCCGTCGCGGTGGCGATATCGCTGCCATCAGCAGACTGCGCGGTGACTGTCAGATCAAACGATCCACTAAAGTCCTCCGCCGGGGTAATCGACAGGCCGTTGAGGTCGGCTGCTGACAGCGTCCATCTGCCATCACCATTATTGGTTCCAGCCGACAAGGTTGCACCATCCGGAACGCCGCTGATCGTAACGGTTAGAACTTCGGAGCTGTCCGTCAGGCCTGCGTCAATATCGAGCGCAATGGCCGAATCTTCGTTACCAGATGCATCCGAAACTTCCAGCGTCGGAGCATCGGCAACATCTGCAACATCAACCGTAATGCGGCCCGTTGTGGTCGCAACATCGTTGCCATCCGCAGATTGCGCGGTGACTGTCAGGTCAAACGATCCGCTAAAATCATCTGCTGGTGTAATCGTCAGACCTGCAAGCTGATCGGGACTTAGAGTCCAACTGCCATCACCGTTATCGGTACCGGCTGACAGGGTCGCGCCCTCTGGCACGCCACTGATCGTAACACTCAGAACTTCGGAGCTGTCCGTCAGGCCCGCATCAATGTCGAGTGCAATCGCATTGTCTTCGGACCCGCTCGCATCCGACACATCCAATGTCGGCGCGTCTGCGATCCCCGCAACATCAACCGTAATCTCTTCGACAACGACTGCGCTATCGGTGCCGTCAGTTGTCGAGACAGATACGGTCAGGTCGAAGCTGCCGTTGAAATTTTCGCCCGGTGTGATTGTCAAGCCGTCGAGATCGGCGACGTCGAGGGTCCAGGTGCCGTCACCATTGTCGGTTCCGGCGGACAGGGTTGCACCATCGGGCACGCCTGAGATGGTGATCGAGATGCCCTCGTTCGCATCAAGCAGTTCGGTATCAATCGAGAGGGCAATCGCACTGTCTTCGGCACCGGCGGCATCGCCGACATCAAGCTTTGCACCATCGGCAACGGCTTCGACATCGACCGTGAAGCTTGTGCTTGTCGATGATGTGCTGCCATTGGCCTCGGTGCTGGTTGCGGTTACTGAAAGATCAAAGCTGCCATTGTAGTTCCCCCCCGGTGTGATCGTCAGGCCCGCGAGCTGATCTGGCGTCAGTGACCATGTGCCATCGCCGTTATCCGTGCCGGCCGATAAAACCGCCCCATCAGGCACGCCGGAAATCGTGATCGAAAGGGTTTCATCGCCGCCATCAAGGTCACGAAGAGCAGCAGAGACATCAAGCGAGATCGCACTGTCTTCGTCACCGGCAACATCCGTGGCAGAAAGGCTTGGTGCGTCGGCGACTTTTGGCACCTCGTTCCGGGTTTCGAGTTCCAGAACCTCGTCCAGTTCGGCGGAATCCGCAGCACTGACATCAGCCGCCGCAACAGCAGCCTCTGATGCCGGTGCGGACCGGGGCGCAAAATCAGTTTCAATATTTTGACCGGAGCGGCCACCACCGCCTTCGCCGGCACCGGGGACAATGGTCGTATCGGGTGTTGAAACCGGTTGCGGGTTATCAGCACCACCTGCATCGTTTGACCGCAGGGAAACCGGGTCGTTTCCTGAGCTGCCACCAGCAGTTTCAGCGCCCTCGCCAACCGTATCGATATTGTTTTCAAGCTCGACCCGCTCGGCCTCGGCCTTTATCTGCTTTTCCGTGGCGTCGGCCTGGGTTGTTTCCTCGGCCCGTTGATCGCCCGCGTTGCGCTGGCGGAACTGGCGTTGGTCTTCGCCCTGCGGGTTATTGACCTGATTGCCATAATGAACACTGCCCAACTGTTCGTTGGGAATGCCACCATCACCATTCTGATCACCATGCAGTTCGACATGCTCGTCCGGATCATCGCCACTGCGATCATCACGCATAAGATCATCACCGCCGGTACCGGTATCTGCCCGGTTTCCGCCCAGTTCGTTGCGAGTGTCTTCTGCGTCGCGAGGATCGTCCGCCATCTAGCCCATTCTCCGAGAAATGCGGGACGGGAATCCCTGATCCGCATTTCTATACAAAAGTATAGAATTCTCTGTTTTACCAGAGAAACGTGCGGCCAGGCAGTAGAAATGAAATGAACATTTCCAGCGGGACCATTATGAAAACTCAGCGTTCGCTAAATGCCTGATCAAGCGAGACATAAACCGGCTTGAGCAGATATTGCAGCAATGTCCTTTCACCCGTCTGGATGTCGGCCTGAACCGTCATGCCAGGGATAATCGGCTGAGCGCGGGCACCCTCACCGACCCGGTCGGAATCAAGTGCCACCCGTCCTTTATAATACGGTCGTCCATCTTCATCAACAAAAGTAGAGGCCGATATCGATACCAATTCACCACTGATACTACCATATCGTATATAGTCAAATGCACTGACTTTAACAGTCACCGGCTGTCCAAGATGAACATGACCGATATCCTCGGTCGAAATCCGGGTTTCCGCGACCAGTGCATCATCGGTCGGAACCAGCTCCATGACCACCTGTGCAGGGGCAATCACCCCGCCGATCGTGGTAAATTGCAGCCCCTTGATATAACCCTTGGACGGGGCGCGGATTTCAAGTCGCGCGACACGGTCCTTAAGCTTGCGCAGCGCTTCATCGGCCTGGGCAATTTCACCGCCAAGCCGCCCCAGCTCACTTAGCGCTTCCTCGCGCTGGCTGTTTCGAAGTTCGTTCTGGCGCAGATTGGCTTCGGCGATGGTTTCACGCGCACGCGCCATTTCCGCAATGACACTTGAAAGATTGCCCTGCGCTTCGTTCAATTCACGCTGGATATTGAGGAACAGGACCTTGGAGTTCAGCCCCTGTTCATACAGCGAGCGGCGCATCGTCACTTCTTGGTTAAGCAGTTCGACAGAACGGCGCAAAGTCCCTTCCTGCTGCTGGAGCTGGGCCAATTCGGCGTTGCGTTCCTTGATCTGAACGTCAAGGATTTCGCGCTGGCTGCTATCAAGGTCGGTTTTGATCCGATAGATTTCCTGCTGGTTTTTTGCCAGTTCCGGATACTGGTCCATCAGCAGGGTGAAGTCGGGATCGCGCGATTCGGCAAGTGCGCGATAACGTTCGGCTTCAAGACGCAGGCTGGCCAGTCTGGTTTCGGCCTGCGACAGTTCGG
Organism: Thalassospira permensis NBRC 106175; assembly: GCF_000714555.1. Lineage (NCBI taxonomy): Bacteria > Pseudomonadati > Pseudomonadota > Alphaproteobacteria > Rhodospirillales > Thalassospiraceae > Thalassospira > Thalassospira permensis. The sequence goes on from NZ_AUNC01000007.1 coordinate 3,643, forward strand.
CCTGTGATGCTTCGGGTTTCAACCGCATCAGAACCTGGTCTTTTTCGACCAAGTCACCATCCCGCACCATGATTTCGGAAATGATGCCACCTTCAAGATGCTGGATCTTGTTAACCGCCCCGGTCGGCATGACCTGCCCGAAGGTGGTTGCCGTTTCCTTGATCTGGGTGGTTGCCGCCCACGCGATCAGCGCGATAAAGCCAACCGAAAGCATCACCATTGCCGAACGGACAAAGACCGAAATCCCGCCTTCTTCGAGCAATACGGCATGTGACAGATAGCGCGCCATACGGCGTGACTGGCGGAACCGTTCAATTGCGGTGTTCTGAACTGCTTCGCTCATAGGAAACCTCCGTCAAGCACCTGCTGCTTGATGCGTGCTGGCGGCGCATCGGCGCGCACCTGGCCTGCTTCAAGAACAATGATGCGGTCGGCCAGATCAAGATGGCTTGGCCGATGGGTAATCAGGAAAATCGTCGATCCGCCGCGCAGACGGTTGATCGCATGCTGGAATGCCCGATCCGCTTTCTGGTCAAGGCCATTGGTCGGCTCATCAAACAGGATGATCGGTGCTTCGCGGACAAAGGCACGCGCAAGTGCCAGGCGTTGCAGGAAGCTTGTCGAAAAGCGCGAGGAATGCTGATCGCCGATCCGTGTTTCAAAACCGTCGGGCAGGGCTTCGATTTCCGAGAGAATACCCGCCGACATACAGGCCATCCGCAATTCATCGGGTGATGCAATCGGATTGGCAAGGCGCAGGTTTTGCGCAATTGATCCACGGAAAAATTCAACATCCTGCGGCACATAGGAAATGGACTGACGCAAGGTTTGCGGATCCATCTGGCGGATGTCCGCGCCGTCGATCAGAACAGCACCGGCCTGTGGCTGATACATCCCGGCGATCAATTTGATCAGCGATGACTTGCCCGCCCCGTTCGATCCGACAACCGCAACCACCTGTCCGGCCTTGATATCGAAATTCACCCCGACCAGAGCCGGATCGGAGTCCGGCGTATATCGGAAGCTGACACGCGAGAAGGTGACATTGCCTTCGAAACGGCGTTGGCCAACCGTGCGCGGCACCAGATCACGTTCCGGTGCCAGCGTCATCAGACGGTTTATCTGCCGGACAGACCCGCGAAGCTGTGCCAGCCGCGGCATACCGACAAAGGCCTGATTGATCGGGCCAAGTACACGCCATGCCAGCATCATCGATGCCACAAGTGCGCCGACGGTCATTGAACCCGCCATGACCTGAACCGCGCCAAAGGCAAGGATAAGCGCCCCGGATGAGACCATCAGAATCTGTGCCGATGTGTTGATCAGATTATTGATCATTGCCACCCGGAACCCGGCATAAGCCGTATCGGCCGAAATATCGCGGAAACGCGACAGCCAGCGATGTTCTGTGCCTGTATATTTCAACGCCTGCATCTTGCCGACCGTCTCGACCAGAAATTCCTGCCGGTTCGCACCATTGCGGCCAAGTTCCGAAACCCGTCGTGACACCACCGGAAAAGACACCAGCCCGATCAGGACAAAAACAACGATCAGCCCAATCGGGATAAGTGCTAGCCACCCCCCAAGGATCGCCAGAACAATCAGGAAGATCGGCAGGAAGGGCATTTCCAGAATGACAAGCGCCATCGGGCCGCTAAAGAATTCGCGGACGCTTTCAAAATCGCGAATCCGCGAAATCTGAACCCCGACCGGGGCACGTTCGGTAAAGGCGGGTGGCAGGGACAGGAGCCGTTCGAAAATGGCACTGCTGACAAGTGTATCAAGGCGCGCCCCAAAATGGCTGACCATCTGGCTTCGCAGATTGCGCAGGACCCAGTCAAGGATCAGGACAATCCCCATGCCGATCCCGAACTGGATCAACATGGGGATCGACCGCGTTCCAATGACCCGGTCATAGATCCCCATTACGAAAATCGGGCTGGCCAGCGCCATCAGGTTCAGCATCAGGGTAATCAGCAAAAGCTGTCCACCAAGGGCGGAAAAGCGGTCGGTAATTCCGCCAAACCAGCCGCGTTTGTCCTCTTCAAAAAACCGTTCGTGACGCCCAGCCTGGGTAAACTGGAACAACCGCCCGGGAAGATTGCCGGGCTTGATCACCATTTCACGGCTGGTGCCGCCATCAAACACCCGGATGCCAGCATTTTCCGGCTTGATCACCACAAGTGCGGTGCCGTTATCGGGCACGAACAGACAGGGCATCAACCGATCATCGATCCGATCGAATGTGGTATCGATTTCGCGCGACCGGTAATTCAGGTTCGCCAGCACATTGCGAAAATCGGTCAGATCAAGGGCCTCGTCCATATGCGGCAATGCTTCTGCGACCTGACGGGGCAACCCACGCCAGCCAAGCGCCTGCAACAAAGGCCACAGGCAGGCATCAAAATCCGACTGGGCGTCATTGCTGGCAAGGCCCATGCGGTAATTCAGCGCGAAGTCCATGTTTTCGATATTCATGACCGGCCTCCTGCGCGTGCGACTTCTTCTGCCTCGATCACCGGCTGGGTGCCGCTGCGCCGCAGGACCGGCACCAGACGTTTTTCAATCAGGCGATATTGTCTGTCGGCAAGGGCGATCAGTGACGGTCGGTGCGATACCATCACCAGCGTACAATGTTTGCGAAGTTCAATCAGAAGACCGGCAAGAATGTTGTCACCCGCGATATCAAGCGAACTGTTGGCTTCGTCAAACAGCACGATGCGCGGATAGTCGATCAGGGCACGCGCAATCGCGATACGCTGCTTTACGCCGCGCGGAAGGGTTTCGGATGCCTGTCCGCCCACTTCGGTATCGTAACCGTCGGGCATGCGCATGACGATTTCATCAAGCCCCAGACGCCGCGAGATTTCCACGACACGATCCGTGCCGATTTCCTTGCGGAAGGATGTGATGTTTTCAAGGATCGTTCCCTTAAACATCACACCATGTTGCGGCAGATAGGCAATCTGGCGGCGGATCGATTCCGATGCATATTTATTTGGATCACGACCATCGAGCCGCACCGAACCGCGATCAGGGCGTAACGCCCCCATCAGAAGCCACAGCAAGGTGGTTTTACCGGTACCGTTTTCACCGGTGATTGCAACAGATTCACCGGGCTGTATCGCAAGCGTCAGATTTTCAAAAACTGTGTCCCCGCCCGCGTGCGAAAAACTGACATCGTCAAGCTCGATACGCCCTTCAAGCGGCGGCATTTCAGCAGCATCGTCGGCATCTTCGGGCGGCAGACGGAAAAGTTCGCGGCACCGATCACGCGCAACCCGAATGCTTTGAAACTGGGTCCAAAGACCCATGGCACGTTGCAGCGGCTGGATCGAACGCCCGGCCAGCATCGTGCAGGCGGCAAGCCCGCCCACTGTCAGATCGGCATTGATAACCAGAAGACTGCCGACACCGGCAACAAGGATCATCGTGATCATCGAAAAGCTGGCACTTGAATTGATCGCGGCATGGGCGCAACGCGCGGCGACAAGGTCATCCTCGGAACACTGGATTTGCAGCTGATCATGGCGACGGATCATCAGGTTTTCCATCGCCATCGCCTTGATGGTGTGAATGCCGGTCAGGGTTTCGATAATGAAATTATAGCGCCGCTCGTCGGCCTGACTGCGTTCATCAAGCGCGCGACGCAGCCGCCGCCCCAGGATCATTGCGGTCAGCATGAAGGCAAACAGAATGCCCAGCGGTACCAGCACAAGCTTGCCACCGATAATGGCAATCAAACCAAGGAACAGGATAATGAACGGCAGATCGATCACCGCCCCGATTGCCTGCCCGGCATAAAAGTCACGCAGGACATTCAGACTGTTCAGCCGCTGAAGATGCTGGCCAGGTGCGGTTTTTTCATAATCGGAAAGACTGGTCGCCAACAAATGACCGACAGCAGCCTGCGAACTTTTATGTTCGAACTTTGCCGCCGACAGCGACGATATATAGGCCCGACCAAGGCGCAAAGCCGCTTCAAGCACCAACGCGCCAAAAACCCCGAGTATAAGCAAGGTCAAAGTCGGGATGGCATTATGGGGCAGCACACGGTCATAGACCTGCAACAGGGTCACCGGCAGTGCCAGCGACAGCAGGTTGATCACAAGTGCTGCGAGCAATATGGCAAAACGGCCTGCCCCCAGATGTGACAAAGTGCCGATATGCAGGCCAGGCTTGCGTTTCATAACGCAGTCATTCTCCAAGTCGAAGCGAAACCATACTAAAGTAGGTGCATTATACCTTGATATAGGATCAATAGCCCATGACCATGCTGGAGGCAAGAAAATCCTGAGGTTTCTACAACCCGGTATGTTGTTCGCGCCGTACCTGGCGTTAGATCAGATGATTATGTGTAAAATACTATTCATCGCCGCGCAACCGGTCCGTTGCGCGCCTTTCGGCCTTGGTCGGGCGCCCGCTGCCAGCTTCGCGTTCAGCAATCGGAGCGGTTCGGATATCGGCCGCGACCTCTTTTTTCGCCACACGTGGTGGCGAGTGATCAACGTAAAGCTGCTGGGCTTCGGGGGCAGGGCCACGTCGTTCGCCAGGTGCCACCACTTCGATCACGCGCAGATGCGGGCCCTGAAAGAATTGCAGCCGATCCCCGACAACGACCGTAACGCTGGCCTTGGAGACGGACTGACCGTTCAGAACGATATGGCCCGACTGGCATGCCTTGCTGGCAAGCGAGCGGGTCTTATAGAACCGCGCATACCATAGCCATTTATCTATACGAACTTTGTTGCCTGTCTGATCAAGTGTCATGGATTGATTTTACCATCCCAAACGCAATGCGGCGACCCCGCAAAGGGTCGCCGCATCACAGAAAACAGGTCGGGATCAGCCCTTTGCCGCCAGCATTTCCTTCAGCTTGGCAAATGGCGAATCCTCGTTGATCTGATTGTTTTTGGCCGGTGCATTGTTCGGACGCCCCTGACCTTTGCCACCACGGTCTCCGCCCTTGTTCGGGCCGCCACGGTTCGGGCGTTGACCGCCTTTGCCTTTCGGCGCGCCTTTGCCATGGGCTTCCTGGCGCGGACCGCCACGCTGGCCTTTGCCGGCACCACCGCGCTTGCGGCGGTCGACACGGACAAAATATTTAACCTCGACGAATTCCGGCTCGGCTTCGGCTTCACCGGCTGCCGGGGCAGCTTCTTCGGCGGGCGTTTCGCTGACGGCGTCGGCCGGTGCTTCTTTGGCTGCTTCATCGGCGTTTGCGGCTTCAGCAGGAGCTTCCGGTGCATCTGCACTCACAGCAGCAGGTTCAGAAGCAGGTTCAGAAGCCTTTTTAGCAGCTTCCTTGGCATCAAGTTCAGCCTTGCTGACCTTGACCACCTCGGCACGCCAGCCAAGTGCGGTAAACACGCCTTCGGCCTGCTCGACCGTGCAGCCCAGAAGCGACAGCAGATCGGGATCGGGTTTTACCTTGCCATCATTTTCGCGCGCCTTCTGGCGCAGCAATGCGGCAAAACGTTCGAGCATGTCGACACGTGCGGCAAGCGGCCCGACCGGCATGTAACCGGCGGCCAGATAGAAGCCCTTGGAATTGCTGCGATCATTTGGAACCGATGTGCGACCTGCCGGTGGCAGTTCGGGAAGCGCATCAAGTTCGCGCGAAATCGCCCAAAGGATGCCACGCAGTTCGACGGGATCGGGTTTCAGCGCGTCAAGCACATGAACCGTTTCAACCCCCAACCGCACGCCAAGCTTGGCCAGCGCCTTGCGGTCTTCGTCCGAAAGATCCTTGATCAGGCTTTCAAGATCGGCACGCGGGACACAGCCCAGACCTTCGTTCAATTGGAACAGAAGGCCGCGAATCGGACCGGGAAGCTGACAATCGCGCAGGCGGGTCAGCATTTTCAGGCGCGCTTCGATATGGGCGTTGACGAAATTCTGAAGCCGGGTCCTTACGCGTTCGCGGGTCGGACCGTCAAAAAACTCGCTGTCAATGACCTGGACGTCTGGACTAAGGACGGTATCGCCCTTTTTCAGCCCACCGACAACCGCCCCGTTCCACAGGACTTCCAGTTGACCATTCACCGCGAATTTGTCGTCTTCATCGGTTTCCAGTTGTTTGACACGCTGCGCAATCTCGCCAGTCAGTGCACGACGTGCAGCACTGGCGATTGCCTTGCCTTCAAACGCAGCATCGGTTTCATCGGCGATGAAACGGAATCCTTCCAGTCGGCCGACGTATTCACCTTCGACCTGGACTTCACCATTCGCAGTGATGGTAGACATGAGTTCAGACTTGTCCTTGAGACTTTTCAATAAAACCGAAGTTCGTCTGTCAACGAACCTTTGGGTCAGGCGTTCATGTAGCACATCAGAGAGCTTATCCTCAATGGCCCGCGTACGTTCCTGCCAATGATTGGCATCTTCGAGCCAGTGATGCTTGTGCGATACATAAGTCCAGACGCGAATACCCGCCAACCGTGATGACAACTGATCGATATCACCATCATAACGGTCCAGGCGCAAGACTTGTTCGCCCAACCAGTCGACCGGCAGTTTACTATTTGGTTTTGCCAGATAGCGATAGATAGATGTTAGCAGCCTTGGATGCGCATCGGTATGGATATTTCTGAAGTCCGGAATCTGGCAGACTTCCCACAATAATTGCACCCGATCCGGGGCCGATGCGATGCGCGCGACGTCTTCGTTCTGCGATAAATGCGCCAGCATGACTTCATCGACCGGTTCGCGTGCCAGAACAAGTGTCGGATTGTCCGACCGCTTGCGCAGCGATTTCTGCAAGGCATCGACGGTTCTGAAATCCAGTCGCGCATTGCGCCAGAAGACTTTGGCAAGCGGTTCGAATTCGTGGGCTTCGATCTGTTCGATAATATCGGGATCGATCCCCGAAAGATTGCCCGTCACCCCAAAGGTGCCGTCATTCATATGACGTCCGGCGCGCCCGGCGATCTGGGCGGTTTCCGCCGCCGAAAGCCCGCGATTGAACTGACCGTCAAACTTGTGAAGGGCCGCAAAGGCCACATGGTTCAGTTCAAGGTTAAGCCCCATGCCAATCGCGTCGGTCGCAATCAGGTGTTCGACCTCGCCATTCTGGAACATCTCGACCTGGGCGTTGCGCGTGCGCGGGCTAAGCGCGCCAAGCACGACGGCCGCCCCGCCCTTCTGGCGGCGGACCAATTCGGCAACGGCGTAAACTTCCTGTGCGGAAAATGTCACGACGGCCGACTGGGATGGCAGACGCTGGATCTTTTTCGATCCGTTATAGGTCAGAGTCGAAAACCGTGCGCGCGTATCAAATTCGACATTGTCGATCAGTTGACGGATCACCGGACGGATGGTTTCCGCCCCCATGAACATGGTTTCGCTGATACCGCGCGCATGCAACAGCCGGTCGGTAAATACGTGCCCGCGTTCGGGATCCGCACACATCTGGATTTCATCGATGGCCAGAAAATCAACCTGCTTGTTGACCGGCATGGCTTCGACCGTACACAGGAAATAGCGTGCTGATTTCGGAAGGATGCGTTCTTCGCCGGTGATCAGGGCCACCGCACCCTTGCCAACACGGGCGACCGCGCGATCATAGTTTTCGCGCGCCAGAAGCCGCAGCGGAAAACCGATCATACCCGAGGTATGCGCCAACATCCGTTCCATGGCCAGATGGGTCTTGCCGGTGTTGGTGGGCCCCAATATGGCAAGGATACGGGGACCGGTTCGGGTTGAAATCTGCATCAAACTTTTCCAGCAGGCATCGCGGATGATTTCGCGCGCCTAGATCAATGCGCCTTTCAACACGCCGCATCGCACAATGTCAAGCATTCTGCCGCATCGGCAAGAGTATCCCAATGCATTCCGTTACGGATCAAGACGTTCCATCTGACGGTTCGTGATCCTGTGCGTCATCAAGTTCAAGCAACCGCGCGCCGGGACCATCCGTTGCCAGTTCATCCGACGGGTTGCGAAGCGGGCAGTCGCTGATCGAAAGGCAGCCACACCCGATGCATTTGCCCAATTGATCGCGCAGCAGGGTCAATTGTTCGATCCGGGCATCAAGATCATCACGCCACCGCGACGAGAGCTTTTCCCAGTCCTGTGTCGTCGGGGCCCGGTTAATTGGCAGTCCCGATAACGCATTCCCGATTTCGGCCAACGGAATGCCGGTGCGTTGTGCGACCTTGATGATCGCGACCCGGCGCAGGATACCGCGCGGAAAGCGTCGCTGATTGCCATCCGTTCTGATCGAGGCGATCAGCCCCTTACGCTCGTAAAAATGGATCGCCGATACGGCAAGTCCGCTTCTTTTGGCGACTTCACCCACACTGAGATAGCGGTGCAATGGCCCGGGTTTCACCATTTTCCTGCCCTTTCCGTTATTTTTTCATGGCGTTCTGATGCGCTTGAAATTCATCATTGACCTCAACTATTGTTAAGGTTCTATAGATTTACTCCTTGCTGCGAAATAATCAAGGAGTGACGTCATGAAAGAGACTTTCAATCTTGCACTGATCTATGGCAGTGCCCGTGAAGACCGGTTCTGCGACACAGTTGCCGACTGGGCGATCAAAATCCTGAAAACAGATCCGGATCTGTCGGTTGATATTATCGATCCGGCGAAGCTCGATCTGCCATCCCGTCACGTCGGCAATACGCACCCCGGTGTTGCCGAACTCCAGTCCGTTCTTGCCGAAGCCGATGCCTTCCTCGTTGTCACCCCGGAATACAATCACAGCTTTACCGGCGAACTGAAATTGCTGATCGACGCAGCCAAGCCCGAATGGCGCCGAAAGCCATTGGCATTTGTGTCCTATGGCGGAATGTCGGGTGGTTTGCGGGCGGTCGAACAATTGCGACTGGTTTTTGCCGAATTGCATGTCGTGACCATGCGCGACGTTGTCAGCTTTGCCAATGTCTGGGACCAGTTTGATCCGAATGGTTATCCGATCGACAAAGCCGGGTCCGAGGCGGCCCTTAAACACATGGTCAATGATCTGAAATGGTGGGCGCGCGCATTGCGCGACGGCCGCTATCCACAAGCCCGGGCCGAAATGCCGGAGGTCACGATATCATGAACGGGGCGGTCAACTGACCGCCCCGTCATTTCAATTACTCGCTGTTGTTAACAGGAACCCTAGTGGGCGCGCATCCGGTCGACATATTCCTTGAGTTGACGGCGCGCCGCCTGATAGCTGTTTTTGAGCGCGATATAGACATCCTCATGGGCATGATCGGCACTGTCGCGCTTAACCATAATCTCCTTACCCGGCACATGAATTCCGAAATGAACCGCATAGCGGTTTCCCTGTGCGTGGGATGCATGGGGTCTTTCCACGATGACATGACAACTTGTCATGCGGTCGAAGGTTTCTTCCAGTTTTTGCACCTTGAAGCGGATCCGCTCGTCCAGCGCATCTGATTGATCAACATCACGGTAGGTGATTTGAACGGGAACCTTCATATTGCGGCCTCCTGTTATAGAGCCTGAGACATTCACAAGGCATTGCACCTTGCAATTATCCGAAACGTTTGCCGTTTCGGGGCAGGACAGGACCCAAGACAACTTCCGTAAGCCTCGCGCCCTGTAATGAAACCGTCTTTTTATATACTTAGGATACAGGGCTTGCGCTGCAAGATGCGTTGACGCATATCAAGCACTGCCTGAAGGTTGCCAAATCGGGACCCAGCAGCGCAAATTGCACATAGTGGATTGAAATTACAGGAGAACACAGAGGTCATGACGGAAGAAAAAATGCGGTTCGAGGCCGAAGTCAGCCGCCTGCTCGATATCGTTGTCCATTCGCTTTATTCGAACAAGGACATCTTCCTGCGCGAGCTCATTTCCAATGCGTCGGATGCCTGCGACAAGCTGCGCTACGAGGCGATTGCAAAACCGGAACTGCTCGCAGGGGATTCAGAATTCAAGGTTCGTCTTCTGACCGATAACGTCCGTAATGTTCTGACGATTGCCGATAACGGGATCGGGATGAACAAAACCGACCTGATTGAAAACCTTGGCACGATTGCCAATTCAGGCACCGCGAAATTCGTCGAGGCCCTGTCGAAATCCGACAAGGCAAAGGATGTTGACCTGATCGGTCAGTTCGGCGTCGGTTTCTATTCCGCCTTCATGGTTGCGGGTCAGGTCGACGTCGTCACGAAAAAAGCCGGTGAAGATCAGGCGTGGAAATGGTCATCGGACGGCAAGGGCGAATACACCATCGCCGAAGCCGAAATGGAAGGCCACGGCACCCAGATCACCCTGCATCTGACCGATGATTTCAAGGAATTCACCGAAGAATATCGCCTGCGTCATATCGTCAAAACCTATTCCGATCATATCGGCATCCCGGTTGTCCTGATGAAGGCGGACGGCAATGACGAAACCCTGAACGAGGCATCGGCACTCTGGACCCGTCCGAAATCCGACATTACCGACGAACAGTACAAAGAGTTCTACAAACACAATTCGCACGCCTTCGACGATCCGTGGAAAACCATCCACTATCAGGCCGAAGGTGCGATTGAATATACCGGTCTTCTGTTCCTGCCGACCATGCGCCCGTTCGATCTTTATGATCCGGCGCGCAAAGGTCATCTGAAACTTTATGTCCGCAAGGTCTTCATCACCGAAGGTGCCGATGACCTTCTGCCGCCGTGGTTGCGGTTTGTGTCCGGTGTCGTCGACAGCCAGGATCTGCCGCTGAACATTTCGCGCGAAATGCTGCAACACAACCCGGTCCTGACCAAAATCAAAAACGGCCTGACCAAAAAACTCCTGTCCGAACTTGAAACCGCATCGAATAAAGACTCGAAAGGTTTCGAAACCTTCTGGGAAAACTTCGGTTCTGTCGTCAAGGAAGGCCTGTATGAAGACTACACCAACCGAGACCGCATCCTGAAACTGGCACGTTTCCGTTCCACGCATTCGGATGGCTGGACAACGCTTGCCGACTATGTCACCCGCATGAAGGATGGTCAGAAGGCGATCTACTATATCAGCGGCGAAGACGTCGATGCGCTCAAACGCAGCCCGCAGCTTGAAGGTTTTGCCGCCAAGGGCATCGAAGTTCTGCTGCTGACCGATCCGGTGGATGAATTCTGGTTGCCATCTGTTGGCCAGTTTGAAGAAAAAGACTTCAAATCGGTCACCCGTGGCGGTGCGGACCTTGCCGACGTCAAATCCGATGACAAGGATGATGCCAAGGACGACAAGAAAGACGATGCCGCATCCGATGCGTCCCTTGATGCCCTGATCGCATCGATCAAGATCGCACTTGGCACCAGCATCAAGGACGTCCGTGAATCAGATCGCCTGACCAGTTCGGCCTGCTGTCTGATTGCCGATGAAACCGGCATGGATTTGCGGATGGAACGCCTGATGAAGCAGCATAACCGTGTTGATGAAATCAGCCCGCGTATCCTTGAAATCAACCCGAAACACAGCCTGATCAAAAAGCTGTCGGACATTGCCATCAAGGATGCCAAGACCCCGATCCTTCATGACGCCGCCCTGCTGTTGCTTGATCAGGCCCGCATCCTTGAAGGCGAAGCCCTGCCCGACCCGGTCAGCTTTGCCCGTCGCCTTGATCTGGTGATGGAAAAGGGTCTCAACAGCTAGTAGGCCTGTATACAATCAGTTAACCTAACTTACTCCTACCCGCCTCTTAATGAGGCGGGTTACTTTAATTACTTCAAACCTAGAATTAATGTATGTCTATTTTCAAAGCACCAAATTATGATTGAAGATCTAATTTCTAAGATTGAGTCTGATGGGACAGTAGAACTAGCTTACCTATTAATAGGTTCAATTATTATGTTCTTGATCCAAAAGGTAATTTATTATGCAAAATTAAAGGCTCGAAGAACAATATTATCAAAAAAAATCAAGAAATATCGGGAATATGCGAAAAAAACAAACGTACTCAGCTTGGAGAATGGAGATCCCGAGTTCGCGAAAAGCAACCTGATAGTGAGAGAAGCTTCTCATTTTGGTAGAGCAAAATGCCTGTATATAAATATGCCGCATGCGCATCTACAAGAGCTCAAAAGACGCGAAGAAGAGCTCCAGATTTCAAACGATAAAAGATCTTTATTTCAAAAAGATCAGTCATTCGACGGAAGTGCCAACTTTCAAGACATACAACAAAAAACTGGCATCAATAATCTTACATATCTAATCAACAAACATCGAGAAATTGTAGCCCAAAAATTTTTAGCATCGTCAGACGGACTAAGGTTCAACGGTGAAAAGTATGGGATTTACGATATTCGCTTTACTCGATTTGGTGAGAATGAAAATCCGGGGGCAGAAATAAATCTGTTCAAGACTGATTACTTCACACACCGAGTGTTCCGATCAATATATCACGAATTGGTCTCGCAGGGGCACGTGATAAAAAATGCAACGGCAGATAACTTCTTAAATTACAATGCATTTTTGACGTCATTCGGTATCAACACAATTTTGATCTGTGACGGAGAAAATGGAAAGGAAATAGTTCTCTCAAAGAGGTCGAAGAGAGTGCATGGAGGCAAGTCTAGATACCACATTTCAATGAACGAAGGGCTATCTTCAACTGACAAGGATGCATTCGGAAACGTTGATATTGAACTGTGCTTTAAGCGAGGATTATTAGAAGAAATTGGCATAGACAATAACATATACAGACTTGCCAACAGAACTTCATTCTATGACTTTTTCCTTGAAAAAACAAACTTCGAAGTTGGGTTAACATCAATGATTGAGATAGATGTCCCATTTCATTCGAATATAGAACCTCTCATCGCGAGAGATAAAGCATATGAAACAGATAGCTTCAAAGCTATACCCATGAAAGCGAAGATACTTAAGAAGTTTACGGCGGAACATGAATTTGTTCCTCACGGACTCTACACATTAAATCAGGTTCTTTTGAGAGAAGGGATATCTCTTATGTCAATTGATCAGTAAAAGTTATCGGTTGAATAAAGCTCTCTAGCCAAGCTGTTCTGGTTATTTTGCAATACATAATGCATAACCTTGGAATACCCCATCGATGAACTGGCAAAAACTGTTGTCACCCGCGCGTCTGGGCACACGACATTCAAGTGTCGGCGCGTTCGGTCGATCCGATTTTCACAAGGATTACGACCGGATCATTTTTTCGTCGGCTTTCCGGCGTCTGCAACGCAAGACGCAGGTTCATCCGCTGCCTGAAAACGACAATGTCCATACCCGCCTGACCCATAGCCTTGAAGTATCCTGTGTTGCACGGTCCATGGGACTTATGGTCGGCCATCAGTTGGCCGAAAAAGGCCACCTGCCCGACGGGATTGAACCCGATCATATGGCCGCCATTGTTCAGGCCGCCGCCCTTGCCCATGACATCGGCAACCCGCCATTTGGCCATGCCGGGGAATATGCCGTGCGTCAGTGGTTTCTGGATGCCGATCCCAAATATCTTACGCCGCTGTCCGAGGCAGAACGCGCCGATCTGACGACCTTTGAAGGCAATGCGCAGGGGTTCAGGTTACTGACCCATAAACGAAGCGGCCTTTATGACGGCGGCATGCGCCTGACCTATGCGACGCTGGCAAGTTTTGTAAAATATCCATGGTCGGCGATTGGCAGTCCTTATCCCGAAAAAATGAAATTCGGTGCATTTCAGCGCGAAATGGACCTGCTGACCGAGGTCGCCGATGCCACCGGCCTGATCCGCACCGGCGCACAATCGTTTTGCCGTCATCCGCTGGTTTATCTGGTCGAGGCGGCCGATGATGTCTGTTATGCGCTGATTGATATCGAGGACGGCGTCGAACTGGAACTGGTTGATTTCAGCGTCTTTGAAAACCTCTTATTGCCCTGCATCCCGGGCGACATTCCTAGCGAATATCACCGTGAAACCAACATCCGGCGCAAGATGACCTTCCTGCGCGGCAAGATCATCACCGGGCTGCTCGATGCCCTGACCGATGCCTTTGTCTTGCGCGAGGAGCAGTTGCTGAACGGGGCAGTCGATGGTGATCTTCTGTCCTGTGCCGATGGCCCGTTCAATGAAATGATCGCGACCGCCAAACAGTTTTCAGAAAAGCAGATCATTCTGAACCGGCGCAAAGTCCAGATCGAGGTCGGCGCATTTGCCTGCCTTGAAACGCTGCTTGATACCTTCTGCAAGACGGCCCTTGAAATCCATCAGGCCAAGGATGACGCAGAGCTTTCCTATCGTACCGGGCGGGTTCGCGAACTGATCGGCAATGATTCGATGCCGGTCGGCGCACCGCTTTACAACCTGTATCTGACGATCCTTGATTACATATCGGGCATGACCGACGACTTTGCCGCCCGCCTTGCGCGCGATATCGGCGGCGGGCAGCATTGATGCGCGGCAATCGTAACGGCCGGACGCAAGCATAGGAAACGGGACGATGTGGTTATTTGCCCCGTTCATCGGTCGCTATCGCAGGCGTCTGGCTTTTATGGCGGGCGCAGGAATGGCGGTCGTCGTTTACGGGTTGGTTGAACAAAGCACACGGCCCGAAATACAGGCATGGTACTGGCCCGGGATTGCCGGTTTCCTTACGTTTGCCATCACACGCTTTACCGTTTCACGGCTGATATCGCGGTTTATCGGCGGGGTTCGTCGCCACATGCATTAACAAAAAAGGCAGGCCCGGAAGCCTGCCTTTCACATGCAATGCGGTTCAACCGCCAATCATCAACACCATCGAATGGGGTATGGGGAATTAACCCTGCCCACCGCCCATGGCCTGACTGATTTTTTTGTCGGTGTTGTACTGGCTCAACGCATAGACAGCCCAGATTGCCGCCGGAATCCACCCCAGAAGGGTAATCTGCAAGATCAGGCAGATGATACCTGCAATGGGCCGCCCGATGGTAAAGAACAACAACCATGGCAGCAGAAGCGCGATGAGTAACCGCATATATTCACCCTCTTTGTTATGTCGGCTTACATGCCGTCTTCAAATTTCACCGTAACAACCCTGTTGCCTTTTTCCGCGACACCATCGGCAGTCGGAACCGGTACATTGGCCTCGCCGCTGATGCTGATGGCAAGCCTGCTGGGGCTGACGCCATGATCACGCAATGCCTTGACCACCGCATCGACGCGCGATTTGGCAAGGATGTCATTATACATCGGATCACCGGCCCGGTCAGCATAGGCTGTAAGACTGATCATTTTCGGGTCGTATTTTTCATATGCTTCGACAATCCCGTCAATAACCGGCATCGCCTTGTCACCAAGAACGGCACTGTCGAACGCAAAGTAGATTTTCATCGGTTCAGGCATCATCATCGGCGCAGCCGCGGCCATCGGCTTTTGATCAAGTTCCGCCTGAACAAGGGCAAGTGCCTGATAGAACGAGGCACGGCAATTATCGATGTCTTCCTGCTGAATGTTTTCTTCAAGTTCCTGCATCCAGCAATCGAAAGCAGCCTGGGCCCGTGCGGCGGCCTCTGGTGCCTTGTCCCGTCCGCCCGCATCAAAGGCCGCCATCAAATCAGCCCGTGCAACACTTATTTCTGCCAGGCCTTCTTCGGGCAGATTGCGATCTGCCAATGGTTGCGGACCGGTATCCTGTCCCATCGCCGCCGTTTTCGCGCGGTTGGTGAAGTAACGCGCATCCGCCCAGTCCGCTTCGTCATATTCGGCTTGCGCAAGGTCGGAATACGCCTGATGAAGGGCTGCATCAAATGCCGACCCCGTATCGGTCATCCCGCGAACGCCCGGAATATCCATGTTCGCACAGGCCGCAAGAAAGGCAGCTGCGGAAACAGCAAAAAGCAGTTTAGCTCTCATCGGTCTTCACTCCTTGTCTGGATGACGACAATAATGATCCCAATCCCAATATTCTATTTTCAGGGCGCATAACCAACCGGTTGATCCGGCTTGATGGCAAACGCCGCGTAACCAATGCAATGCATCGATCTTTGTTTGGCGGTGTAAATCGTTGTCGATGACCAGATCGGAAGAGTGACCAGACCCCGAAAATAATCTTTCCGGTTCATATTGCCGAACAAGATTCCCCAAGACGACACCGTCCATTGGTGAAATGTTTCCATACCCCAAAATATATGGAAACCAAATTCATGAAAAAAAGCAGGGAGATAGAGAAAATCTCACATCAGTAATATGCGGATTGTCCTTGTGCGGTGCGGCAGTACCGTCAATTCGCCGTTAAAAAGAAAAACGGAAGGAGCGATAGCCTCCCCTTCCGCCAAGACATTGATTATAAGGATATTATTGAAATATCCCGTAACTCCGGTTCCGAGTCCCGTTATTCGGACGAACCGCCAAACAGTCCCTTGACCGCATCACCGACAGCACCCGCACCGTCCTTGACCACGCCGCCGGTTCCGGTTGCAGCACCGCCAATCAATCCGGTCACACCCTTGCCAAGGTCACCGACCCCCTGCAAAAGTCCATCGACATTCAGACTGGAAACCGATTTGAACACCGCGGTGTTAAGGGCGGTGATGATTTCCTCGGCGACTTGCGCCGGGGTCGCTCCGCCTTCTTGCTTGCCAATGTCCTTAAGGTGGATTTCAGGAAGTCCCGAAGACAGTTTTTTACCCTGCAGCATCGCGGCCGACACACTGACATTGCCGTTGCGGATATAGACATTATCAATCACGACCTTGGTACCCGAACCGTCATCGGCGGCGGTATCTGCCTTGTCGCCACCTGCACCGGTCGGGCCGGAGACACGCTGGACAAAGCTTTCAACATTGCGCTGAATGGTCGCGATGTTTGACGAACCCTGCCCCAATTCATAGGTCACACTGGGCGCATCCACGATCACCTCGATCACGCGGATGGTATTGCTGGTAAGTGTCGAACCATCCAGTCGCACCGAAATATTGCCCAGCGAAAAGGCATGGTCGGTTTCAAAACCATCCGGGTTCCCGACAACCAGCCCGCCAATGGATGCCGTGTTCTGGGTGGTTTCAATCTTGACATTATCCACCGTCACATCGGCCAGCGTCACACGGGTTCCAGCCTCTTCGATGGTTGCTTTGACGATATTGTCAAGATTGACATAGACATACACCAGTCCGGCAACGACCAGCAAAATGATGGCTGCCAACGCGATGAGGATCTTTTTCATTGCCCGTATCCTGTTTTTTGTTTCATCGGGATAAAATTGCTTAAAGAATTGGGGACGTTCGTTTCCGGGTTCAATCAGAAGCTTCACCCCGGCACGTCCCGTGATCAAGACCTTTTAGACAAAAAAACAGCGGACTGGATAAATCCGGCCCGCTGTTTGGTGCTGAAAAAACGGTATTCAGATATTGAACTCGACAACCACCGGTGCATGATCGGATGGTTTTTCCCAGTCACGGGCAAGGTCATAGACCGATGCGGTCCGGACCGATCCGGCCATATTCGGTGTCATCCAGACATGATCCAGACGACGCCCCTTGTTGCTGGCCCGCCAGTCGCGTGAACGATAGCTCCACCAGCTAAACAGTTTTTCCGGCTCTTCGACGATTTCACGCACAGAGTCCACGAAATCACCGGATTTACGGAATGCTTCGAGCTTTTCAACTTCGATCGGTGTGTGGCTGACAACTTTCAAAAGCTGCTTGTGCGACCAGACATCATTTTCCGACGGGGCAATATTGAAATCCCCGACCAGAATGGCCTTGCGATCCGGGTCGGCAACCCGGCGTTCCGCCCACCATGCGGTCATTTCATCAAGGAAGGAAAGCTTGTGGGCAAACTTTTCATTGATTGTCACGTCCGGTTCGTCGCCCCCGGCCGGGATGTAGAAATTGTGCAGCTCGACCCCGTTTTCAAACGTCACCATACAGTGACGGCGGTCTTCCTTGCCGCAGAAATGCCTGATATCGGTTTTGGCAAACGGCAACCGCGACAGGATCGCAACACCGTTATAGCTTTTCATGCCATGGTTATGACGATGAATGTAACCGGCGGCTTCAAATGCCTCGTGGGGGAAATGCTCGTCCGGGCATTTCAGTTCCTGAAGACACAGCGCATCGGGTTGTTGTTCTTCTAAAAACTTTATGACCTGTTCGATGCGCAATCGAACGGAATTGATATTCCAACTGACGATTTTCAAAACGGACTCCGTTTCCTGATGAGGTGAGTGGGCCCTGACCCTTTAATCCCTGTATCTTGATATCCTGATGCTATTTCAGCGTAACCGACAGTTCCGCAACATCGGCAATCACCACATCCATGCGGTCACCGCGCACCACCTGACCGACACCTTCGGGGGTTCCGGTAAACAGCAGATCACCTGCCTTAAGCTCGATCAGGGTCGACAGATGCACCAATGCGTCAACCATCGGCCAGATCATCTTGGCGGTCGTATCATCCTGTTTGACCGTGCCATTGACCGACAATTTCAGATTGGTTGCCTGCGGATTGCCTGCATCGGTCTTGGGCCGGATTGCCGAAATCGCGGCACAATCGTCAAAGGATTTGGCCATATCCCACGGCAGGCGACGGTCCTTAAGGCCGGCCTGCACATCACGGCGGGTCATATCAAGGCCCGCAGCATATCCGAAAATGGCGGCTTCAACCGCCGCACGATCAAGGTTCTTGCCCCCCGCACCGAGGGCCACAACAAGCTCCCCCTCGTAATGGAGGTCTTCGGTTCCCGACGGATAGGCTAGATCACCGTTGCCAACCTTCAGGCAATCCGTCGGCTTCATGAAGATGCAGGGCGGGGTATCGGCCGGGTCGGAGCCCATTTCGCGCACATGGTCGGCATAATTCTTGCCGATGCAGAAGATGCGATTGACCGGGAAAAGCTGATCCGAATTCTGCACCGGAACGGTAACCGGCGTGGCTGCGGGAAAGACAAAATTCATGGTGGCCCCCTTGAAGGAAATCCTGATGGAAATATTGTCCTTACTGATACCCAAGCTGCTGATAAATTGAAATGCTTTGAGTACGGATTTAATCCGCCTCCCTGTCAGAAGCTGTCAGGAGGATGCTGCACCATCAAATCAGGTGCCCTTAAATGGCCGGTTGCTTGACCGGTCACTGATTTAGTGACCTAGTTGGCTGGTGCCTGCCCGTCTGCTCGTTGCTGGTTGCAAAGGTTTCTGCATGTCCGATCATCATATTCAGCCATTACCGGAAATCCTCGCACATCTGAATGTTTCCCCCGAGGTCGGCCTTTCGGAAACGGACGCCACAGAACGCCGGAAGAAATACGGCAGGAACAGCCTTAAGGACCAGAAGCACGTCTCTTTCTGGACCATCCTGATCCGGCAATTTGCGGGGCTGATTGTCTATATGCTGGCCGGTGCCGCGGCCCTTTCATTTTATTTCGGCGACCTGACCGAGGGCATTGCCATCGTCGTGGTGCTGATCATCAATGCAGCCATCGGCTTTACATCCGAAATCAGGGCCATCCGTTCGATGGAGGCATTGCGAAAGCTTTCAAGTGTTCACGCCAAGGTAAGGCGGGATGGGCAAATCCACGTGCTGGAGGCCCGCGACATCGTACCGGGCGATATTGTTATCTTTGAAGCGGGCGACATTATTCCGGCTGATATCCGTTTGATAGAATGCAGCAACCTGCAGGCAGATGAATCTGCTTTGACAGGGGAGTCCGTTCCGACGGACAAAACCGTCAACCTGCCCGATGATGCCAGAACCGATAAAAACCTGCCGCTTGGGGATCGCACGAATATGGTGTTCAAGGGCACGGCCATCAGCCGCGGGGACGGATCGGGTGTCTGTGTTGCCACCGGAATGACAACCGAACTTGGTCATATCGCGGCGATGACCGAAATGGCAGAAGCCGAAACATCACCGCTTGAAAAACGTCTTGATACGCTGGCTGGTCATCTTATCTGGGCCACTTTGGGACTGACCATATGCATCGCCATTGTCGGCATTTATGTCGGCAAAGACATGGTGATGATGCTCAAGACCGGTATCGCCCTTGCGATTGCCGCCGTCCCAGAAGGATTGCCGATTGTTGCAACGGTTGCCCTTGCCCGCGGGATGTGGCGGATGGCGAAACGCAATGCCCTGATCAAGAACCTGTCAGCCGTTGAAACGCTGGGTGCGACCACGGTTATCATGACCGATAAAACCGGAACGCTTACCGAAAACCGGATGACGGTCGTAGCCCTCCGGACCTCGGAAAACGAAGTTGATTTTACGTCATCTCCTGACGCATTGCTGGCAGCAAACAGCCCCGAAGAACTGGCCATACGGATTGCTGTTTTGTGTAACGACGCAATTCTGCTGCCATCCGGCAGCACGGAAAAGCATATTGGCGACCCGATGGAACTGGCCTTGCTTGAAGTCGCCCGGAATGCAGGCATTGATCAGACAGAACAACAAGCCAGATACCCCGAAATCGCCAAGGAAGCTTTCAGCGCGCAGACCCGCATGATGGCAACCTTTCATCGCGATCAAAACAACCCCGATAACCTGTTTGTTGCGATCAAGGGCGCACCCGAAGCCGTCATAAAAAACAGCACCGGCTTCCTTGAAAATCATGGCCCGCGTGAAATGGACGAAAAAGCCCGGCGGCGCTGGTCGGATTTAAGCAATGACATGACGCAAAAGGGCTTGCGCGTTCTTGCCCTTGCGATGAAAAATGCCCCTGCGGTCGATACGCCCCCCTATCAGGATCTGATCCTGATTGGCCTGATCGCCCTTCTTGATCCCCCGCGAGAAGATGTGCCTGCCGCAATACAGGCCTGTCATGCGGCAGGGGTTCGGGTCATCATGGTAACGGGCGATCATATCGGCACCGCCAGAAATATTGCGACGCAAGTCGGACTTTGCGATGCAACGGCATCCGGGTTTGAAGGCAGGATGCTTCAGGCAATCGACCTGACACAGAAAACAGAACGTGACCGCATTCTTGCCACCCCCGTTTTTGCAAGGGTCAGCCCCGAAGCAAAATTAAATCTGGTTTCCCTTCACCAGCAGGCAGGTGCCATTGTTGCCATGACCGGTGATGGCGTTAACGATGCCCCCGCGCTTAAAAAGGCCGATATCGGCATCGCCATGGGCAAAAGAGGCACAGACGTCGCCCGCGAAGCCGCAGACATGGTTTTGCGTGACGATGCCTTCCCGTCAATCGTAACCGCGATGCATCAGGGACGGGTTATTTTTGCCAATATACGCACCTTTGTGCTGTATCTGATGTCATGCAATCTCAGCGAGATACTCGTGATCGGCCTTGCCGTGCCAAGCGGGCTTCCCTTACCGCTTCTGCCGTTGCAGATTTTGTATCTTAACCTTGTAACGGACGTGTTTCCGGCTTTCGCACTTGGTATTGGCGAAGGAGACCGGCATGTCATGAACCAGCCCCCGCGCGATCCCAAAACACCGGTTCTGACCAAACAGGATTGGGGCGGCATTCTTTTTTACGGCGCATTGATTACGGTCGGAGTACTTGGTGCTTTCGCCATGGCACTGCATGTTTTCAACCTTGGGGATCAGGAAGCTTTGTCGGTATCGTTCCTGACCCTTGCAACCGCACAGTTGCTGCATGTTTTCAACATGCGTGCCCGATCTTCCGGCTGGATTTTCAACGATGTTACCCGCAACCCTTTCATCTGGATTGCCTTGGGAATTTGCGTGCTCCTGATCGGGTTGACGCTTTATGTTCCCGCATTGTCCCGGCTGCTCATGATTGCCCCGCCAAGCGGCACGGGATGGCTTCTGGTTATCGGGGGAAGTCTGGTACCGCTGGTTATCGGGCAGGCCGCGAAAATATTCACCAAACCGGCAAAGCAACCTGTGTCGTCTTAAGGCCAATCACCCAACGAAACGCAATGTGCCGGATAACATTACCCGGCACATCAATTCCCCTACAGGTATCGCCAAAGGATATATATCAGGTCCTTACAGAAGCCCTTCAATCACCCGATCCGGCGGTGTGTGACCATCGACAAAGGTCTTGATATTGATCAGCACCTTTTCGCCCATATCGACACGTCCTTCGATGGTCGCCGACCCCATATGCGGCAACAGAACGGCGTTCTGCAATTCAAGCAGTTTCGGGTTCACGGCCGGTTCATGTTCGAACACATCAAGCCCGGCCCCGGCGATCTCGCGATCGGCCAGCATCCGGGTCAATGCCGGTTCATCGACAATCTCGCCACGGGCCGTATTGACCAGAATGGCGTGCGGCTGCATCAGTTTAAGGCGACGGGCCGACAGCAGATGATAGGTTGCCGGTGTATGCGGGCAGTTGACTGACACAACATCAACATGGGCCAACATCTGATCCAGGCTTTCCCACCAGGTCGCATCGAGTTCTGCCTCGGTATCGGGATGAACACGGCGGCGGTTATGATAATGCACCGAAAGACCAAAACCCTTTGCCCGCCGGGCCAAGGCCCGGCCAATGCGCCCCATGCCGACAATGCCAAGCCGCTTGCCCCAGATGCGATGCCCCAGCATCGATGTCGGTGCCCAGCCCGTCCATTCGCCGCTGCGAATCATGCGTTCGCCTTCGGCAACACGGCGCGATACTGCAAGGATCAACGCCATTGTCATGTCGGCGGTATCTTCGGTCAGGACATCGGGGGTGTTGGTGACGGTGATACCGCGTGACCGTGCGGTTTGCAGATCGACATGGTCAACACCCGTCCCGAAATTGGCAATCAGGCGCAAATTCGGCCCCGCATGGGCAAGAACGGCGGAATCGATTCTGTCCGTCACCGTCGGGACAAGAACATCGGCCTGTTTGACCGCCTCGATCAATTCGGCCTTGGACATCGGGACATCGTCGATGTTCAGACGGGCATCAAACAGTTCCATCATGCGGGTTTCAATCGCTTCCGGCAGTTTGCGGGTCACGATGACGAGGGGTTTTTTCTTGGTCATCTGCCGTTCCTATGCGGTCTTTTAACTCTTTTGCTGACAAGATGGGTTTCTTGCGCCAAATGCGCTCTTGCCGCAATGCAGTGATGCCACGTCACTGGGTATTAAAGCAAGAATTTTGACGTCATTTTTGTAATTTTATTTCTTAAAGAGCAAGGTTCGCCGGTTCCGAAGTTCTATTCCGGCAGCAGAAGAAAGAGCAGGGAAAACCGTCACAATGCCGCGGATCATCCGTAAATTCCTTCATACTTTTATCGCCATGGCGATCCTTGGCAGCCTTGGCGCGCCGATTGTCGCCAGCGCGCAGGAATCAGGCCTGCCAATCCCGCGCTTTGTTGCATTGCGGTCAGACAAGGTTCATCTGCGTTCCGGGCCCGGCCTGCGATATCCAAAGGTCTGGATCTATCAGCGCCGCAACATGCCGATGGAAGTCATTTCGGAATTTGATACCTGGCGCAAGGTTCGCGACTGGGAAGGCAGCGAAGGATGGGTACATCAAAGTCTTTTGCTGGGATCACGTCATGTGATTGTTACCGCCGATACCATCACGCTTTATTCCGCCGCCGATGAAAATGCCCGCAAGATCGCCCTTGTTTCCAATTCGGTGATTGGCAAAATCGAAACCTGCCCGCGTTCGGTTGACTGGTGTCAGTTGCAGTTTGGCGATTTCGAAGGATGGGCCCCGCGTCAGGGCTACTGGGGCATTTATGATGGGGAATATATCGAATAGGCTTTCCGACCAGGGCCTATATCATTCAGGCTTCTATCGATACGCGGGGTGCGCTGGATTGACCAGCCCCGCCACCACCCGACAAGGTGCCGCCAATACCCGTCCCACCACCGTTGCTGTCATAGCCGCCAAACGTGCTGGACGGGACCGGATCGGTGGTATTTCTTCCTGTTGTCGGCGCGAAGTATTGCCCATCATCACGCCCGAATGGATCCGCGTTCGGATCATAGGCAAACGGATCATCACGCTCGGTAACCGGCTCAGGTCTTGGTTGCGGTTCTGGCAGGCTGATGCCACCAATCGTCACGGTCTGATCCTGCAAACGTGCCGATATTTCGCCAAGATAGCCCTGAAAAGCTTCTATGATTCCGCGCCGCACCTGATCGGCGTCGCCGGGTTCGGTTGCGGCAAGTTGCGCCTGAAGGATGTTATTACCTGCAACCTCGGAAACCCGGCTGCGATCAGCCGCCCCGGCAATGCTTTCGCGGTCTGCCTGTAGGGATATTTCCCGGTTTGAAAGCGCTTCCTGCGCGGCATCAACACGGTCACGCGCATTGGAAACCCCGGCATCATCGGAAATGTCGATGGCGGATAGCCCGGTTGCCAGTCCTTCGGTCCCGGATGCATACAGTTCAACATTCAGACGGTTGCCTGATGACGTCCCCGATCCGATCTGCAATTCAATTGTCTGATCACTGTCCAGCAGGTTTTTGCCATCATAATTGCTGCTGGTGGCGATTTCGTCGATCTGATCAAGATAGTCCTGAATTTGCGCTGTGATGAACCCACGTTCGACGCGTGACAGTGATGGATTGTTTTCAACGCTGCTGACCAGTGTATCGACTTCGTCCAAAGCAGAGCCGATCCGCGAAAGATCATCGGCGGCAACTTTAAGAAAATCATCCGCACGACCAAGCGAACCCCGCAGGCTCCGGGATGCAGCACTGCTATTGCGAAGGGCATCGTTACTAAGGTTGGTGTTCGGGGAATTGCTGCTTTGGATGCTCTCGACGGACGCAAGCAGGCGGTTCTGCGGCGCGATGGCGCGCGCAGTGTCAGTATAAACCGGATAAGGACTACCAACTGCCTGCAATGTCGTTTCCGCACAAACAAGCCGGTTATGCAGCTACATGCCACGCCCCGGTCCGAATCACATTGATCCGAAGCCGGGCAGCCCATCCTGGAAGTCCGGCGGAAAAACCAGACATAAGTATAGTGTATTTGGAACGAAATATTAAGCCAAAACAAACAACTGGCGCGTTCAATCAGGCCGATGTTTTGTTTCGATGCAGGATTGCGAACATCTCAAGATGCGATGACCACAGGAACTGATCGACCGGAACAACCCGCGTCAGTTCATACCCACCATTGCGCAACACCCTGATATCGCGGGAAAATGTCGCCGGATTGCACGACACCGCGATCACCCATTCAGGTCCGTCAATCGCAAGGTTTTCACACTGCGCCAATGCACCGGCACGTGGGGGATCAAACAGGACAAGATCAAGTCCGGACAAGTCGGCCTTATCAAGGGGACGGCGAAATAGATCGCGTTCGACAACCTTGATCGGACTCGACGATTGTCCGACGGCATATTGCAGGCTGCGCACGGCACGCGGATCGCTTTCCACCGCGACGACATTGCGGCGATCCCCCCCCAATGCAAGCGCAAAGGTAAAGCTGCCAATCCCGCAAAACAGATCCGCGACATGGCGGGCCGGGATACGTTGCAACGCCACCTTGATCGCATTGGTCAGGGATGCCTCGCCATTCCGGGTCGCCTGCAGGAAGCCCCCCGGCGGCACGGGCACATCGATGCCTTCGAAGGCAACGGTTGGGGTGCGGCGCGCCGCCACCGGTTCATCATTGGCGTCACCGACCTTCCAGCTTAGCCTTGCCAGATCAAGATTTTCGGCAAATT
This sequence comes from Thalassospira permensis NBRC 106175, assembly GCF_000714555.1. Classification (NCBI taxonomy): domain Bacteria; kingdom Pseudomonadati; phylum Pseudomonadota; class Alphaproteobacteria; order Rhodospirillales; family Thalassospiraceae; genus Thalassospira; species Thalassospira permensis. Next base: position 29,105 of record NZ_AUNC01000007.1, read on the forward strand.
CGGCCAGATCCTGCCGCATATCGAGCCCCGGTTCGACACCTGCATGTATCACCACATCAAGGCCGTTATCCGCACGGGTCACAAACACTTCCTTGACGGTCTTTGCGGCATCCGGATCACATTTGCCAAGAAAGGCCGCAAAGGCATCACGAAATGCCATCAGGTCCGGATGCAGAACGGCACAGTCGGTAATGTCGATGACCGTATGGCTGAACCGGCCATGGAAACCGACATGCACACCGGTTGCCCCCACATGAACAGCAAAACCGGCCCGGCGACGGCTTGCCGGGGGTGAAATTTCGACATCTCCCACCAGTTCCTCGGCCTCGTCGGGATCAAGTCCGGCACGCTGGACCGCGGTTAATGCCTTCTGGCGTTTCCAGTTGCGATAGCTGTCATCATCAAGATGCTGAAGCGCACATCCGCCGCAGCTTTCATAGTGGCTGCACCGCGGGGCACTGGCAGGCGCACTGCGCGCAATCAGTTCGACCAGTTCCGCACCATATCCGTCACCGCGTTTTTGCCGCAGGGCCACACGCACGTCATCACCGGGCAGGACACAATCGACATAGGCAATGATGCTGGAACCATCCGGCCCCGTGATGCTTGCAATGCCGTCGCCCCGCGCGCCGATTTCGCGGATTGTCGTTGTCGCCTCGAACCCGATCAACGGATCGCGGCGCGGCGCGGATTTACGACGCCCACCGCGGGCACGGGGATTGCGGTGATGATGTTTCATGAACTCTCTCTTTGATCCGGCTTCTGCTGCACCTTGCGGGATGGCGCATCGGCATCGACATACACCAGATATGCAATCACGAACAGACCCGCACAATGCATGGCTGCCTGACAGCCCGAAATCCGCCTTTCCCAGCATCACAAGTGATCATCGGGTCAGTTGAATTTAGCCTTTATTCACTTTTGCACACGCTCAAACCCTTAAAATCGTGTAAGAATGCCCACATAAACAGCGTAGTGGATTAAATTTCGGGGCCACAAAGCGCTGGCACGCTATTTTCGACAATTGCACGAACACCATCCCGGCAATGCAATCTGTCTCATCAGGCTGAGGCGCAGAATAAAATCACGATTAACCAATGATCGTGAGACTTGGGGAAGACATGGAAGACGATAACCGGCCAACCGAAGAATCCGCAACCGAGCGCAAAACCGGCATCCGCAAGCAGGCCCTTCTTGCCAGCTTCATGACCGGCGTGCTGCTTGCCCTCGCGACTTTTCTGCTCTGGAGCAACGCGCTTCAGAATCGCGATACCATGTTGCTGTCCGCGGCCCGGATCATGTCTTCTGGCATTGCGCAGCAGGTCAAACAGATCGTCGATAACAATCTGCATGTGCTCGAAACCTTTGCCGATAACTGGCAGGACGGCCCACCTGCGGAAGAACGCGATTATCTGAGCCTCGCCACCCCGTTGCAGGCCCGTTTTCCCGCCCTTCAGGCCGTCAACTGGGTCACACCGAACTACATCATCATGTATGTCGCCCCGATCAAGGGGAATGTCCCGGCGATGGGTGCGGACCTGAAACGCCATCCGCTTGCCGGGCCGGTGCTTGATATTGCGCTCGATCAGCGCCGCACACAGATCACACCCACCCTTGAACTGCTGCAGGGCGGGCGCGGATTTGCCGTCTATACCCCGGTACTTAGCCGCGATGGGCAGATCATCGGCGTGATCAACGGTGTTATTCGTATCCGCACAATGCTGACATCGGTTATCGATGACGACGGGATCATGGGGTATTCGGTCCGTGTCCGCGAAGGCGACACCGTCCTGTTTGACCTTCAGGGCGAAGGCGACGATCCGGAGCTGGAACAGACCGCGACAGTCGATATTGCCGGTCGCCAATGGCACATTGATGTTACCGCCGACCCGACCCTTGCCAACCAGGCGATGTTCAGCCCGGAAACGATTCTGTTTATCGGGGCGGCGATCACGATCATCATGACGATGATTGTCTTCGTGCTTGCCAACCGCCAGCCGCGATCATCTGGACGCATCATCCATCACATGCGTGCGCCTGACGATATCAGCGATCTGTCGCTTGCCATCACGCGGCTGGATGGTCACCTGAAATCCATGACGCCGGAAACGGCTGATTTCTTTGACCTGCGCGAAGAAGATTACGGCTTTATCCGGTTTTACAATCTGGCACCGGAATTCCAGTCCGACGGCACGGCATCACGCCGGGCACAGGAAAAGATGCTGCTTGCGCTGAGCCGCGGGGACGAAGAACTTCGCCGCGAATGGGTTGTCCGCAGTGCCGAGGGTGTTCATGTGGTCTGCGACCTGTCGATGCGGCCATCTGTCAATCACGATGACTGCGTTGATATCACCCTGCATCACAATCCGGCTGCCAATGCATCGGTCAATCGCCTGCGCTATCTGGCAACGCATGATCCGATGACCGGCCTGCCAAACCGCGCACTGTTTGATGACCGGCTTAATCAGGCCGTTGCCCATGCCAAACGTTATGAAAAGCTTCTGGCGGTTCTGGTGGTGGATATCGATAATTTCCGTGCCATCAATGACCGGTTCGGATCGGATATCGGCGATGAAACATTGCGCACGGTTTCCGGTCGCTTGCGCGCGACGGTTCGGGAAAAAGACAGTTGTGCGCGTTTTTCGGGCGATATGTTTGCCGTCATTGCAACCGACCTGTCCGAAGCCGAAGGGGCGGCCCTTGTCGCAGAACGAATTGTCGAGTCCATGTCCCAGCCGATTCAGGCCGGTGGCAATGATGAAATCCGCCTGCATGTCAGTGTCGGGGTTGCCCTTTACCCCAACGATGCCAGGGCACCTTCGCAATTGCTGGCCAATGCCGATGCCGCGATGTATCGCGCACAAAAATCAGCAGAGTCGTCCTATTGCTTCTTTGTCGAGACAATGAACAGCGTGATGCATGCCCGCCTGTCGATGGAAACGCAATTGCGTCGGGCGGTCGATGAAAAGCGCTTTGTTCTGGAATTCCAGCCGCGCTATCGCACATCTGACCGGACCCTTACCGGTTTTGAGGCCCTGCTGCGCTGGATCGATGAAAGCGGAAAAAGACGCCTGCCGCCTGACTTCATTGCCGTTGCCGATCGCACCGGCCTGCTGACCCCGCTGGGGCGCTGGATCATCGAAACCGCCTGCAAACAAATTGCGCAATGGCGGGACGAGGGTTACATCCCGGTTCCGGTGGCCCTGAACGTCTCAAGCCGCCAGTTTATTCAGGCCGATCTGCTTAAAAGCATTGTCGAGCTTACCAAGGCATATGAAATCGACCCGGCGATGATCGAGATCGAGGTCTCCGAAGAAATTGCCATGCGTGATCCCGAACGCGCACTTGGCCAGTTCTATCGCTTTGCCGAGGCCGGGATTGGTCTGACACTGGATCATTTTGCTGCGGCCAACACATCGCTTCGCTATCTGAAACGCTTCCCGGTGCAGCGGATCAAATTGTCCAAGGCATTGTTTAACATCGCGCTTGATGAACAGCCCGAAAACAGCATCCTGCAACCGGCCATCCGGTTGTGCAAAAGCCTTAACCGCAAAGTGGTTGCTGTCGGCGTCGAAACCGAGGATCAGCTTGCCGTCCTGCAATCCGCCGATTGCGACGAATTGCAGGGCTTCCTGCTGTCGCCACCGGTCGATGCGATTGAAACGACCGCACTGCTCAGCCATCAGAACCCGGCAGAAAAGTCACCGCCGCGAAGCTGAATTTCGCGGACTTTCCGGATGAACCACAAACGGCAAGGCCGGGTAAAATGCCCGGCCTTGCCGTTTTTTGCATTTGGCGCTGTTACAGCAGGAAGGTCGCGGCCAACCCAAGGAAGGCAAAGAAGCCAACCACATCGGTAATCGTCGTCAGAAATACCGATGAAGACACCGCCGGGTCGATCCCGGCCCGTTCCAGACCAAGCGGGATCAATGCACCAAACAATCCGGCAAACAGCAGATTGATGATCATTGCTGCCCCGATCACACCACCAAGCATGACATCATCAAACCAGAACCACGTCACAGCCCCGGTCAGAACGGCAAAGGCAAGCCCGTTCAAACCGCATACGGCGACTTCCTTGCGGATAACACGCCAGGCGTTGGTGCTGGTCAGTTCACGTGTGGCAATCGCACGCACGGCAACGGTCAGGGTCTGGGTCCCGGCATTGCCCCCCATCGAGGCCACAATCGGCATCAGAACCGCCAGCGCAACAAGCTGCTGGATGGTTGCTTCAAACACACCAATGACCATCGATGCCGCAATGGCGGTAAAAAGATTGACCAGCAACCAGGTAAATCGCGATCGGGTGGTATCAAAAATCGCACTTGAAAGGTCGTCTTCCTCGCCAACACCGGCAAGGCGCATCATGTCTTCTTCATATTCTTCATCGATGACGTCAACCACGTCATCGACCGTGATCACACCGACCAGTCGGCCGCTATCGTCGACAACCGGTGCCGAAATAAGGTCGCGCTGACGGAACAGGTGGGCGACGTTTTCCTGTTCCTCGGTCACGACAACCGTGCGCATGTTCTCAGAATCCATCACATCGCGGATAAGTACCGGACGATTGGTACGGATGGCCCGTGAAAGCGGAACGATCCCCACCGGGCTGTATCGCGGATCAACCACGATGATGTCATAAAAATCATCGGGAAGGTTTTTCGCCGAGCGCAGGAAATCGATGGTCTGCCCGACCGACCAGTAATCCGGAATCGCCACCAGCTCGCGCTGCATGATACGACCGGCGGTATATTCCGGATAGGACAGCGCTTCTTCAACTCGCGCACGTTCGATATCGGAAAGGGCACCCAGAAGTTCTTTCTGGTCTTCTTCTTCCAGATATTCGACAACCTCGACCACGTCATCCGAATCGAGTTCGGAAATTGCTTCGGCCACCGCCTCGGTACCAAGCAGCGAAATGACCTCTTCGCGCAGCTCGTCATCAAGTTCGGTCAGAAGTTCCGGATCGAAATCCGGACGGATCAGATCGACCAGCTTGACGCGCTGGCTACTGCTGGCCCACCCCAGAAGGTCGGCAATATCGGCAAAGTGAAGTTCGGAAATCAGTTCTTCGGCGCGCGATACATCATCGTCGCCCAGTGCATCAAGAATCTCGCGCGCATATTCAGGAGTAAGATCGACATACTCGTCACCAGACGACGTATTTTCCGCCGGACGTTCCAGTTCTTCGACCTGATCCGTCATCTGCCCCTCCCCTGATTGTGTTGCGCGCTAAGTTCGTTCCTGCACTTCAATTAAAAATGCCGTGCCGGACCAGTTGTCCGGCACGGCTGTTTCTGCGCTATCGGTCAGGCCCGGTCAAGGGCCGCGCGATAGCAATTTGCGGTTTAACTGTGTTCCTGACTGCGATTGATGGCATCAACCACCGCAATCGCACTCATATTGACAATCCCACGCACCGTGATCGACGGGCTGACCACGTGGGCCGGTTTGGCCGCACCGACCAGAATCGGGCCAACGGGCAAACCATCGCCCAGCATCTTGACCATGTTGTAGGAAATGTTCGCCGCATCAAGCGTCGGCATCACCAGAAGGTTTGCCGAGCCTTTCAGCATCGAATTCGGGAAAATGCGTGACCGGATTTCTTCGGAAATCGCGGCATCGGCATGCATTTCACCCTCAACCTCAAGGTCGGGTGCCAGGGTACGGATCAGCTGCAACGCATCGCGCATCTTGCAGGCCGACTTGTTTTCATGGCTGCCAAAGTTCGAATGCGAAATCAGGGCGGCCTTCGGCGTAATCCCGAAACGCTTGACCACGTCGGCGGCCATGATCGCGGTTTCCGCAACATGTTCCGGCGTCGGATCAACCGACACATAGGTATCGGTCAGGAAGAATGTCCCCTGCTTCATGATCATCATGTTGACGGTCGAGAAGTCGGTAACCCCCTTCTGCACGCCGACAAGGTTCCGCACATAGCGCAGATGACGCAGGAAACCGCCCTGGCACCCGCACAGCATCGCATCGACTTCGCCACGGCGCAGCATCAGGGCGGCAATCACGGTCGGACGGGTCCGCACGATGGACCGCGCATATTCCGGGTTGATACCACGGCGGCCCATGATGTTGTGGAAATCCTGCCAATCCTGTTCGAAATGCGGATTGTCTTCCGGGTCATGGATTTCAACCTGTTCGTCCGGGATCAGGCGCAAACCAAGTTCTGCAATGCGTTCAAGGATCACATCACGACGACCGATCAGAACCGGATGACACACACCATCATCAACCAGAACCTGACAGGCCTGCAGAACACGGCGCGATTCGCCTTCGGGATAGACAACGCGTTTTTTCTGCGAACGCGCCATATCAAACACCGGCTTCATCACCAGACCGGACCGGAAGACAAAGCCTTCAAGCTGCTGACGATACGCATCGAAATCCGTGATCGGACGTTTGGCAACGCCACTATCCATTGCGGCTTTTGCCACGCGCGGCGGGATTTCAAGCATCAGGCGCGGGTCAAATGGCTTGGGAATAAGATATTCCGGCCCAAAACGCAGCTCCTGCCCGCCATAGGCAGCCGCCACAATGTCGGAAACCTCGGCAGTTGCCAGATCGGCAATCGCCTCGACCGCGGCGATTTTCATTTCCTCGTTGATCTCGGTCGCGGCAACGTCAAGCGCACCACGGAACAGGAACGGGAAACAAAGAACGTTGTTAACCTGGTTCGGATAATCCGTCCGTCCGGTCGCCATAACCGCATCCGGGCGGATTTCCTTGACCAGTTCGGGTGAAACTTCCGGGGTCGGGTTGGCCAGCGCCATGATGATCGGGCGTTCGCCCATCTTGCGCAGTTCTTCCTCGCCCATGATGTTCGGCGCCGAAAGACCAAGGAACACATCGGCCCCCTCGATCACATCGCTCAGGGTCCGTGCATTGGTGTCGATGGCATATTCCGCTTTCCACGGATCCATCTCTTCCTTGCGCCCCTTGTAAACCACACCGAACCGGTCGGTTACGGTGATGTTTTCGCGCGGCAGCCCCATGGAAACCAGAAGGTTAAGGCACGCAAGTGCGGCCGCCCCGGCCCCCGATGCGACAAGGCGCACCTTGCTGATATCCTTGCCAACAACCCGAAGGCCGTTGCGCACGGCTGCGGCAACGCAAATCGCCGTGCCATGCTGGTCATCATGGAAAATCGGGATGTTGCAACGTTCGCGCAATGCCTTCTCGATAATGAAGCATTCCGGTGCCTTAATGTCTTCCAGGTTAACACCGCCAAATGTTGGCTCAAGGGCTGCAACAATATCGATGAATTTCTGTGGGTCGGTTTCGTTCACTTCAAGATCGAAAACATCAATATTGGCGAATTTCTTGAACAGAACCGCCTTGCCTTCCATCACCGGCTTGGATGCCAGCGGGCCAATCGGGCCAAGGCCCAGAACCGCCGTGCCGTTGGAAATCACACCAACCAGATTGCCGCGCGCGGTATATTCGGCTGCGGTTTCAGGGTCTTTGACGATTTCCTCGCAGGCGAACGCGACACCGGGCGAATAGGCCAGCGCAAGGTCACGCTGGTTTGCAAGCGTCGTGGTTGCCGTAACGGACAGCTTCCCCGGGGTGGGATACCGGTGATAGTCCAAAGCTGCTTCGCGCAGCTTGTCATTTCTGTTTGCCATAAGAATACCTTTTAATTTCAGGTATTTGAGCCAAATTAACCGTAAATTGGTTAAATCCTGATTATTTTGTCTTTAAGTGGGGCGCACAGCGTAAAGTACTTTCAAGCCGGTTTGAAGCATTCAGTTCAAAGAACCGCCCAAACACGACAAGGGTCAGCATTGCATAATTTTCAACGCCACACTGCAACTTTCCTCGTTACCGACCAAATAGCGGTCCCGTTTCATATGGGGATCATCCGAAACGAAAAAACCCGCCATCGCTGGCGGGTTCTTTTCATGACCCTTCCCGAAGGAGGGATCCAGATAATGGTGCGGTCGAGAAGACTCGAACTTCCACGGGGGTTAGCCCACAGCGACCTCAACGCTGCGCGTCTACCAATTCCGCCACGACCGCATATGTCTTGTCTGCAAGCCCGTTGAGGTAATTTTGTGGGCTTGCCTTGGTGCGGAAAGGGAGATAGCAAAAAGGTTACCCCTGATCAAGGGCTCATTTCACTTATTTGACAGGAAAAATGCAAACCATCGCCCCTACCGCGCAAATTCCCGACTGGCGCACCGCCTCCGGGTTGGTTTCCTACCCCGAAGCGCTGGCCGAAATGGAAGCGCGCGCCGAAGCCATCCATGACGGCAAAGCCACGGAACTGGTATGGTTTCTGGAACATCCGCCGCTATATACGGCCGGAACCAGCGCGCATGTCGAAGATCTTGTCGATCCGGACCGCTTCCCCGTCTATGACGCGGGACGCGGCGGGCAATATACCTATCACGGCCCCGGACAGCGCACCGTTTACCTGATGCTGGACTTAAAAAAGCGCGGTCGGGACGTTCGGGCCTATGTCCATAACCTTGAAGAATGGGTGATTCGCACCCTGGCATTGCTGGGGGTTACCGGCGAACGCCGGGATGGTCGGGTCGGTATCTGGGTTGTGCGCGATGGCGGACGCGAAGACAAGATCGCCGCCATCGGTGTGCGGGTGCGACGCTGGGTCACGTTCCATGGCATCGCGATCAATGTTAATCCCGATTTATCGCATTTTGGCGGCATTGTCCCATGCGGCATTTCCGATCACGGGGTTACAAGCCTTGCCGATCTGGGCGTCGATATTTCTATGGCGGAACTCGATAGGCTGTTAAAACAGACCTTTGTCGATGTATTCCCCGGATTCGCAGATGAGTGACAGCCAGAACAGGGGTGCCAGAAACAGCAAAGCCAAACCGGGCAGTTCCCGGAAGATGGGCGAAAGCATCGCCGAAGTCGGCATGGCTGATGCGGAACGCGATATTCTGGCAGAACTCGACAAGGCGCTTAGCGAACATATCTCGCTTCTGCTGGGATGGTGCCGCCGCCTGACCCTGCCCGCGGGCAAACAGCCCCCCGCAACAGCCCACGACCATAGCGAAGACCACGATTGCGACTTTGGGGCATGGTATGCGCTTAATCGCCATAACAGGCTCATAGACCAGCCTGCGATGCATGCGCTTGCCACCACCCATGAACAGCTTCATGCGTCCGCCAGACGGCTTCTGGACGGCCACGAGATTGATGGCAGCGTCGACGAAGCCGAATTCGAAATGCTGTCACTGCGCGCCGAATCGTTTTTTGCCCAGCTTCGTCGGCTCGAACGGGCCTTCCGGACCGCACGTTCCGATGTCGACCCGCTGACGGGCACCTATAACCGGCAAACCATGCTGAGCGACCTTGGCAATGAACGCGAACGTTCTGTGCGCACCGATACACCAACCGCGATTGCCCTGGTCGATCTGGATCACTTCAAAGCGGTGAATGACACACATGGCCATCAGGCCGGCGATCTGGTGCTGCAATCGGTTGCCGGTATCCTGCAATCGCATGTCCGCCCGTTCGACAAGGTCTATCGTTATGGCGGTGAAGAATTCCTGATTTGCCTGCCAAATGCCGACATGAAGCAATCCGCACGCGTTCTTGAACGCCTGCGCCGGGTTATCGAAGCATCCCCGGTGACGCTGAATGATGGTACGATTTTGCCGGTCACGGCCTCTATCGGGGCGGCCCCGATGACCAAAACCCGCACGATCGAACAGATCATCGAAAAGGCCGATCAGGCGCTCTATGCCGCCAAGGAAGGCGGCCGGAACAAGGTTCGGGTCTGGCGCAATCCCGATGGCCCCAAGAATACCGGCAAAACCGACGGATCGAAATCCGACGCCTGAGTACCGCAGCCGATATCGAAAATGTGATCGTTTTTAGCGACGCGATCCGGACATGGGATATCGCGTTGAATCCACCGCATTTCTTGCGGGGTAGCGCGCGATTTGCGTCAAAATCTATTTAAAAATCAAAAAATTCTACCAAAGCGCAATCTTGTCTTCACAAGATGGAAACATATCTGCAAACTATAATAATAAAAGGCAGCAGGGTCCGGCGACGGCCCCGAAAACGAGAGAGAAAACGCTGCCTATGGGAGGGAATTCGGTTCGGACAGAACGGAGGCCCCTGATGTCCACTGCGACGGATTTCGTGCCTGGCGATCCCGCCTTGATGCTGACGGTGCTTCGCGGTGCCGATGGCAACCTTGACCAAAGCATCCTGCTTGAACGCATTTTATCCCTGTTTTGCACGGATGATGACGGCAATCAGATCATTGTCGAAGACTCACCCGACTTGCGACGACGCATCAGTAACGCAATTTCGCATCTGAAAATTGCCGGTCTGGTGGAGACGGCAACGGATAACAGCCTGTCCATCACATCCCTTGGCAGGGCCATGATGATGGCCTATCCGATGGGAATCGATGATGGGGTATTGTGTTCGCTACCGGCATTTCGCAATCAGATTTACGATACCAATGCCCCGGTTGTGCATGAACGGCACCTTCCCAATCCCGCTTATGGATCGGGTTTCTCGGCGGGACTGGGTTCCCATCGGTTAACCGAGAATCCCTATCCATCCGACAGCCGCGATCATGAAGACTGGCTGATGGGCTGGGACGAAGCCCTTGATCAAAGCAAACGCGAAGCCGAAACGCTTGTAAGATAGGCAATCATTCCGGCCATGAATGCGGCCCGGCATGAAAAGCTGCGACCGGCACCATTTGGGGGAACCAGGACGGTGCCGGAATTGACCACACCGGAATTGATCCGGTTGGCCCGGATGCCCGTCCGATGGCCACATATTGCCCGCCGGCTGCTTCCGGGTACGAATGCGTACCGGTCCAGCCAACAGCAGGGCAACCAGTATGCGTCACCCAATTTCCCAAAGATGTATCGCGACGCCAGATAGCAAAGCCATCAGGCGGCGGCTCTGGCGCAAGAACCGGTTTAAAGCGTTTTGTGTTTAATCGTTATCGGGTCTGGAATTCGGATTGGCGGCGCGGAAGAACGAAATCACGTTGTCGCTACCAGCGCCGGTGTCGGTGTCCGAAGATGCCATATCGACGTCATCGGGATTTTTCCCGCCCCCGGCAACAGCGGATTCGGTTTCATCGCCGGTTTTATCAGATTCGGTATTTTCAGACGGTTCGGAACCACCGCGATAATGGCCATCATGCTGCCTGTCGGCCTTGCGGTCCTCGGCGTCTTTTTTCGTGCGCTCGCCGCGTGTGCGGCCATGCAGGGCACGATTGGCATCGGCCTGTTTTTCCTTGGCTGTGCGCTTCTTCTGCTTGCGCGCCTGACGCAGATTGACAAGATCGCCCATGCGGACGTCCCCTTTCATCGCGGCCTGAAATGACAAACGGGCACCCTGAATGATCAGGGCACCCGCCTGGAAGCTTGGCAAACCGTTGATAAAACCTGCTGCCTCAAACCGCCTTAGCGGACAAAGACATGTACCTCGTTGGCCGAAACCGAGGCACTGGTCGCATCAGAAACACGTACACGCGTGCTGGGCATTCCCATATCTGTCAGGGAACGCAGAACCGATTGCGCATTGCGTTTTGATTTGTTGCTGTTCAGCGCAACCTGCGCCGGGGTACCACGATTCGGCGTTACCGCAACAACATCAAAGCTGGCCTGCGGGCGGCGCTCCAGAACGCGGTTGACCGCGTTATAAAGCGCCTGCTCGTATTTCACGCTCGCGCTGTCGAAACGGATAACCACCAGCGGACGTTCGCTGGTCGATGCCATGCTGGCACCGGCAGATGCCGGTGCAGCCTGTGACTGGAAGACACGCTTGGAAAGCGCATCACCGAAAATCTCGCCATTCTTGACGGCCAGTGCCAGCGCATTGAGGTTTGCACGCTCGTTGCTGACATAAGACGTCTGACGGGCAAGGCCTTCGCTGATTTCATTCAGAAGACGATCAATCAGAACCGTGGTGCGATTGGTTTCGTCTTCAAGCAGTGCGAGCTGACGGTGATCTTCGTCAACAGCACCGGAAACCTGATAGGCAGACCGGACTGATTCAAGCAGGAAGGTCGACAGGGTCGAATCAGCGGCCACTTTGTTGGCCAGCGAATTCATCGCCGCAATGTCGTCATTTACACGATCAAGTTCCTGCTGCGCGGTATTCCACTGCTGCACCAGAACCGGGTTGCCCGGCGTGGTACCAACCTGCAAACGTGCGCTGATCGCTGCCACAGTCCCGTGATAGGCCTGCGAATTGCGAACTGTCTGCGCACGAAGCTGCTGCAATTCGTTGTTGTGATCATTCAGCGCAGCCTTCAGGCGGTTAAGCTCGGACTGCATGTTTTCGACCCTGGAACCGACAAAGGTTCCTGTCTGCGAAATGCCTGTAAGCGGTTGGGAACTGCGCGCAACATCGCTTGATGTCGTAGCATCTGCCCCGCTTGTATCAGCCATTGCTGCTGAATTTTCAGAGCCGGCATTCTCTTCGCCAGCCAAAGTCGGCCAAAGGGCCTCTGAAGAAAAAGAACATCCCCCCAGCAAAAGGGCGGCGCCGATTACGGCGAGGTAGGTTTTACGAACGGCCATTTCGATCTATTACCTAAGTAGGAATAAGCGAATCTCCCTGGGCCTGCTTTTTTATGAATTGAAACAAGCCCCTGCTCCCCCGGGATTGAATGCATCTTAGTCCACGACCACGTGTGGAACAAGACGCATTTGCCCCTTTTTTAGCCATAGTTTGTCATATCGTTGTCAAAAGCAACAAACCGGGGCAGAACAAGGCCCTAGCAGCGGTAAAAAACCTGCATTCGGAAAAAATACGGTTTTTTGAAATTTACCGCTTGCAATGCCCCGCTCGTTTGCATAAGTTCCGCTCCGCCGACGGGGAGCACTCAACGCAAACCGGCGGAAACCAAGGCAAAGCGCCCGTAGCTCAGCTGGATAGAGCATCTGACTACGAATCAGAAGGCCGGAGGTTCGAATCCTTCCGGGCGCGCCATTCAAAGGCCCGACGTTATCGCGTCGGGCCTTTGCCATTTCCGGATCAAAATTTATCGCGCTTTCGCTGTCCGGTCTTTCGGAACGCAGAAATGTGAAGCGGATTACATCCCAGACCCGATTCCCCCCTCGTTTGACGCAACTTGCCCCCGTCATCCTTGCCCCGTCTGCCTCCTCAGACATATCTGAAGGAAACAGCACCAAGGTCCGCAAGGAGACAGGAATGGATATCGGCAAGATTCTCGGCGATGTGCTCGGCTCGAAAAGTTCCGGGCAAATAGGCAACCAAATCAGGCAGGCTACATCCGGCGGATTGGGCGGCGGCCTGGGCGGCGGCCTCGTTGGTGGCGCGCTAAGCGGCGGGCTGATATCTGCGGTTCTTGGTTCAAAAAAGGGCCGCAAGATGGGCGGCAAAGTGCTGGCGTACGGCGGCACGGCACTGGTCGCGGGCCTTGCCTATAAGGCATGGCGCGATTACAGCAACCGCCAGAAACCACAAAACCATGCGCGCGATACCGATCTTGCCAGTATTCCAGCCGATAGCGGCTTTGCCCCGGAGCAGGAACGCGGCGAGGATGATGTTGATTTCCGCCTTGCATTGGTGCGCGCCATGATTGCCGCCGCCAAATCCGACGGACATATCGATCAGGCAGAACACAAACGCATTGCCGCCCAGATCGAACAGTTTGAACTGGGCGCATCGGAAAAGGCGTTTCTGTTTGATGCATTTTCCGCCGATGCCGATCCGCTGGCGATTGCCCGTCTCACACGCACCAGCGAACAGGGTGCCGAAATCTATCTGGCATCCAGCCTGTCGATTGATCCCGATGAACAGGTCGAACAGCAATATCTTGACCGGCTTGCCGGTTGCCTTGGCCTGCCTGGCGAATTGCGGGCCCATCTTGACACACAGGCCGAAGGCGCACGGCGCGAATTCGCCGCCAGATAGCAGACCAGCCGACATAACACACAAAGGCCCGGACGATCCCGCCCGGGCCTGACTTTGCGCAAATATATGCTGGCCGATTACATACCCGGCATGATGACGGTATCGATAACGTGGATAACGCCGTTATCGGCCTCGACATCGGCCTGGGTTACCGTTGCACCGTCAACCATGACACCACTGGTCGCATTTACATCAATGGTGTCGCCCTGAACGCTGGCAACTTCCATTTCCTTGCCCGCGATGTCCGTCGACATAACCTTTCCCGGCACCACATGATAGGTCAGGATGGCCACCAGCTTTTCCTTGTTTTCCGGTTTCAGAAGGTCGTCGACAGTTCCTGCTGGCAGCTTGGCAAACGCATCATCGGTCGGCGCGAAAACGGTAAAGGGCCCTTCACCCTTAAGGGTTTCGACAAGCCCGGCTGCCTGAACCGCGGCAACAAGCGTCTTAAAGGACCCGGCAGATACAGCTGTATCCACGATGTCGGCGGCCTTTGCCGGAAGGGTTGCCAATGCGAGTGCCGCGGCTGTAACGGTTGCGATCACGGTTTTCTTCAAAGCAGTCATGTTTCGAACTCCTGTCCATATGTCGTCGGATGTTCCCGACATTTGTGCTGTCGAAATCCGTACGTACCCTTCGCACCCGACGGATCCATTCTGATCCATCATTTAATTGTGATGACTGCCCGACATCCACACAGGCCCCTCCTGCGTACAGCATCGATTGTGCGTCTTGAAAACGGGAAAAAGCCGGTGCCCGGAAACGGCAAGGAATGCTATGCTTGATGCCATCTTATGATCGCCTCAAGGAGCCCCACGCATGAATGCCAACACGCGCATCACCATTTCCTGCACTGATCGTGTCGGTCTGGTATCGGATATATCCGGTCGTCTGTTTGATATCGGTGCCAATCTGGGGCCAACCAGCTTTGTGCTCGATCAGGGGCGCGCGAATTTTGTCACCACCTGCGAATTGCCCGACACCTGCCCGATCACCGAATGCGAGGCAGCCCTTTGTGAACTGCCGATGGAACAGGCCGAAATCACCGTCGAAGAAATTCAGCCCGCCCCGCTTCTGACCCGCGCACCGGGGGCCACGCACATGATTGAATGTTCCGGCATTGATCAACCCGGCCTGATCGCCCGACTGTCGGAAATTTTCATCGAATTCAACGCCAATATCGTGCAACTGGCGGCATCGGCAACCGATGAAAAAGACGCGCGCATCTATACAACACGCTTTGCGGTTGCCATCCCGGCCGACCGTGCGGCTGCCTGTCTGGCAACGCTTGCCAACACCGCCGGATCAATGCGCATGCTGTTCCGGTTTGAAGAACTGAAATAGCGTCGCGGCTTACAAGCTTCCGTAATCGTCGACATCAAAGGTCACGTTGCCTTCAACCAGATCGCCGATCTCGATCCCGTCGATCTGAACGCCATAGCTGTAATGTCGACCACCACTGAAATCGACATAAACACCTGTGTCGTTCTGTTCGGCGTGATGGATGAAATCATCAAAATCATCGATGCCGCTTTTTTCCTGGAATGTCTTGCCCAGCAAAAGCCTGTCACCATTTTCGCCTGCTTCGAAATCGGTAATGCGATCGCGTTCCGCCCCGCCTTCGAACCGGACCCAGACGAAATTGTCCGACGATGCACCGCCGGTCAGAAGATCATTGCCATCCCCGCCAAACAGCGCGTCTTCGCCATAGTCCCCGCGCAGGACATCATGCCCGTCTTGCCCGAACATCCGATCCGCGCCCCGACCACCTTCCAGAAGGTCGCGACCAGCACCGGCCACCAACTGATCATCGCCGTGATCCCCGCGCATGATGTCCTGACCATCGTTGCCATACATTGCGTCGTCACCCATACCACCCTCGATAAGGTCATTCCCGGCGCCGCCATAAAGAAAGTCGTCCGCATTGTGGCCTTTGACAATGTCATCCCCGTCTCCGCCATCGGCATGGGTGCCGTCCGGCGGAAAGAGATCATCGTCATAATACACCTCACCGGCCAGAACCGTGTCATTGCCCTCGCCGCCATATAGATAATCGCCGCCTTCATTACCCAGAATGGTGTCATCACCGGCATCACCGTAAAGGTAGTCGCGATCAGGCTGGCCATATTCCGTGCCAGAAAGGGTATCGTTGCCCTCACCACCATAGGCCGTCGCCCCGGTTAGCGTGTCATCACCGCCCTTGCCATAGATGGTGTCATATCCAAAATAGCCATCAATATTGTTGTCCTGATCGTC
Source organism: Thalassospira permensis NBRC 106175 (assembly GCF_000714555.1). Lineage (NCBI taxonomy): Bacteria > Pseudomonadati > Pseudomonadota > Alphaproteobacteria > Rhodospirillales > Thalassospiraceae > Thalassospira > Thalassospira permensis. The sequence continues at coordinate 45,275 of NZ_AUNC01000007.1, forward strand.
ACCGATCAAAAGATCGCGATGGCTGGTTCCGAAAATGTCCTCGACATCAATCAGGACATCCCCGTTGGCATCCCCACCTTCGGCAATGCCCGCGCCAAGATCAATATGCACAGCCTCGGCAGACGTCTGATAGCTGATCGTGTCCTGCCCGCTGCCGCCATCAAGGAAATCGGCCCCACTGCCGCCTGTCAGGTGGTCATCACCGTCATTTCCCATCAGGGTGTCATTGCCGGTATCGCCAACCATTGTATTGTCACCACCGCGACCGATCATCAGATCATCGCCCCCCGCGCCAAACAGGGTGCCACCGCGCTCCTCCCCACCAATCAGCAGGTCATCATGATTTGATCCGCGTATGTTCAGATCGCGAAGCTCGCTATCATCCGCAAAGGAAATTCTGTCCCCCTCTGCATCCCCGCCATGACCCTTCATGCTGTCCTGATCGAAGTAAATGGCTTCGGGCGAACTGCCATACGCAACAGTCGGCGCATAGCGGGAATAGGAAGAAGGAGAGATATCGCGGAAATCAAAGTTGATGGTATCGGCACCGCCGCCACCTTCGACCGCACTTATTTCTCCTTCAAAATAATCGTCTCCGTCAGTACCAATCACGCCCAGCTTCTGGGAGATATGGTCGCCATACTCTCCAACAATCAGCTGATCGCCATCCGCATCACCACCACTGACGTCAAGTTCGGCCACCTGTTCGCCAGACGGGGCATCTTCGTTATTGTAGAATTTGAAGGTTAGCGGTTCGCGCGACGTCGCATAGGACAATACGTAATCGTCAGATCGCCCACTGACGAAAAAGCTGTCGGCCCCGGCCCCACCGATCACCGTGTCTGACTGGCTGAAATGGATTTCATCATCACCATCCAGCCCATAAATAACGTCACGACCACGAGAGGTATGGTTCAACACGTCGTCTTCGTTTGTACCGATGATCCGTGCCATGGAAGGCCTCCTGTCGTTGAATGAAACGACTCAACGGTACGCCTTATGGGTGATTCAAAAAAGGAAAATAAAACCTAAAATATAGTTCGATTTTCAACCGAAAATGCAGGTTTTCTGCCAATAATGGCACGACATCGCGCCAATGACGCCCTTAAACCGCAACCCGGTTACGCCCGGCCTGCTTGGCGGCATAAAGTTTTTCGTCTGCCTGTTTCAGCACCGCCCACGGATCGTCAACATCCTCGTCACGTTCCGAGAGACCAACCGAAATTGTCACGGAAACCGTCTTGTTTTTGTCGGGCGGGGTAATTCTGGTTGCGGCAATCCGCTTGCGAAGGGCTTCAAGCGGCTCGTGGGCTTTTTCAGCACTCCGTCCGGCAAAGACAACGGTGAATTCCTCGCCACCATAGCGGAAGGCTTTCCCACCGCCGCCAACGCGCGCCAGTTCGCGTGAAACCTTGCGCAGCACGATGTCACCGACATCATGGCCATAGGTATCGTTGAATTTCTTGAAATGATCGACATCAAGCATCGCAATCGCATACTGGCTGCCAAGTTCAGCCAAGGCATGGCCCAAGGCACGCCGCCCGGGCAGCCCGGTCAGATCATCGACAAATGCCATCCGCCAGGCTTCCTGTGCCAACCCGGCCAGAACCACACCGGTTGCCGCCAGATAACCGAACTTGATAAAACCGGGGCCCATGACAGTTGCCACCGCAATAGCAATGATCGCGGCGGCAAAGCTGGTTTCAAGCGGCCGATGCAGTGCAAGCAGAATACCGACCGAAACAACCGCCAGAATCAGGGCCGGTTGCGGCATGTCGGCCATAAAACTTCCGGTATCGATCAGCCGGTAATTCAGCACCTGATAAAGCGCCGCCCCGACATCGGCCTTGCCGGCCAGCATCAGCATGACAAAAAGCTGCAATCCCAGCACCAGCATCCGCGCAATACCGCGTGGATTAAGAACCCCGCGTTCTGCGGTAAATCCCAGAACCAGCAGATTAACCGGGATCAGATAAAGCGTCGCAATGCGCAGGAATGCCAAACCATCGGCTGAAAATCCGCCGCCATTTCCCACCAGCAACCAGTAGCAGACCAGAAGCAGGATCATGACGAAAACCGCCCGCCCGCGGTTAAACCACCAGCCGATCGCACCGCCCAGAAGGGCCAGAATAAAGGGGCCATATCGCACAAGCCCTGCCAGTTCACCCGGCACCAGCCCCGGTGAAAGCGCAAGCACAAGGCAAGCCCCCAAAATCAGAAAGGGTGCCAGCCCGGCAGAGACAAGAATGGAATAAGCGCGACGCATGGGCGGTGTGGTTCTGCCTGAAATTCCCCCAAGGATACGGAAACGGGCACAGCCGATCCGCAATATTCCGGGTAATCTAACCACTGCGCCCTTAACGGGCCATTGCTTTATGCCTTGTTTCTGCGTTTTTTCTAATCCAGTCGGACAGACCCGCATCAGGGTTGCCTTCCGGTTGGCATCAGACAATGGTCGTGTGCGCAAAATGGCTTGCATCTGTTAGCATGCGCACCATAAATTGGATCAAATTCGCTCTATTTCACTGCGGCGCACAATGACCGCGGGCTCAGAATTCTGTCACGGCGGCCACGGTACGATCCCGAAAACGGGACAAAAGCATTTAACGCCGGAAGCTTGGCCCAAACACAAACAGGCCGATCCTTCCAGAATGACAGGCTTTGGAGAGACGTTACCATGAGCTTCACCACACCGACCCCGGCCCCGGCACGTCTGAACCGGTCCGAACTGGCCGTTCCGGGCAGCCGCATCGAACTGTTTGAAAAGGCCGCCAGATCAAAGGCCGATGCGATCTTCCTTGATCTTGAGGACGCGGTTGCGCCAAACGACAAGGAACAGGCGCGCAAGAACATCATTGCCGCGATCAACGACATTGACTGGGGCGACAAGGTGCTCTCGGTCCGCATCAATGGTCTTGATACACATTATATGTATCGCGATGTCGTGGATGTGCTCGAACAGGCCGGTGACCGGCTTGACCTGATCATGATCCCAAAGGTCGGAACGGCCGCCGATGTTTATGCACTTGATATGATGGCAACCCAGATCGAGGCCGCAAAGGGCCGCAAAAAACGCATCGGGTTCGAACTGATCATTGAAACCGCCCTTGGCATGCAGAATATCCACGAAATTGCCGGTGCCTCCAAACGCAATGAAAGCCTGCATTTCGGGGTTGCCGATTACGCCGCCTCGACCAAGGCCATGACAACCGGCATCGGCGGCCCGAACCCGCATTATGGCGTTCTGACCGACAAGGACGGCGACAATCCGCGCGATTATCACTGGGGCGATATGTGGCACTATGCCATTGCCCGCATGGTGGTGGCCGCACGCGCCAATGGCCTGCGCCCGATTGACGGCCCGTTTGGCGATTTTTCCGATCCGGATGGCTATCGCGCCCAAGCCGCACGCGCCATGGTGCTGGGCTGCGAAGGCAAATGGGCCATTCATCCCAGCCAGATCACCCTTGCCAACGATGTCTATTCCCCGTCCGAGGCCGAGGTCACCAAGGCCAAACGCATCCTTGAAGCCATGACCAAGGCACAGGCCGAAGGTGCCGGTGCCGTCGCCCTTGATGGCCGACTGATCGATATCGCATCCATCAAACAGGCCGAAGTCATGGTCAAACAGGCCGAAGCCATTGCCGCACGCGACGCGGGATAAATCATCACACTCTGCCAAACAAGAAGGGGTGCCGCCAGGCACCCCTTTGCTTTTATGGCAACCGCAACAGGTTAATCCGCGATGCCCTCAAAGGTGATCTTGCCAATGGCCTTGCCGGATTCCAGCAACGCATGCGCCTTGCGCAGGCTTTCGGGTGTCAAGGCCCCGAAACTTTCATTTGCGGTATTTTTCAGGGTTCCGGCATCGATCAGATCGGCCACGGTCGCCAGCAATTTGTGCTGTTCGATCATGTCCGGGGTCTGGAACATCGAACGGGTAAACATGAATTCATAGGAAAAGCTGGCCGATTTCGCCTTCAGCAGATCGACATTATGGTTTTCGCTGGCCTCGGTGATCGTCGCGATCCGACCTTGCGGGGCGATGATTTCGGCCATGACATCGAAATACTGATCGGTTTCCGACGTGCACAGAATGTAATCGACATGGGTAATGCCGATTGCCGTTAGCTCGTCATTCAACGGATTGCGGTGGTTGATCACCTGATCGGCACCAAGTTTTTTGACCCAATCAATGGTTTCCGGGCGCGATGCGGTTGCAATCACGGTCAATCCCGCCAGTTTGCCAAGCTGGATCGCAATCGATCCAACCCCACCGGCCCCGCCAATCACCAAAAGCACCTTGCCCGCATTGGCGTCCCTGGCGTTGCGATCAATCATCATCCGGTCAAACAGGGCCTCCCACGCCGTAATCGTGGTCAATGGCAGTGCCGCTGCATCGGCAAAGCCAAGCGACTTTGGCTTTGGCGCAACGATCCGTTCATCGACAAGCTGGAACTGAGCATTGCTGCCAGACCGGGTCACATCCCCGGCATACCAGACCGCATCACCCGGACGAAACAGGGTGACATCCTCGCCAACCGCTTCAACAACACCGGCCGCATCCCAGCCGAGGATTTTGAAATTGCCATCATCCGCCTTGCCGCGGCGCACTTTGAAATCGACCGGGTTGACGGCAACACCCTTGACCCGGACCAGAATATCCCGGCCTTCGGCCTTTGGAGTTTCCATATCGATTTCACGGAACAGCCCGTCCGTCTCGACGGGGGCTGCTTTATAAAGTCCGATTGCTTTCATCATGTCATCCTTTTGATCAAAGGTTTGAATTGCGAATGCACCAGACCTAGCGCATTATAGCGATAATCGTAAGTAAGCACAATTTGGACCAATAGTGTCATTTTGTATACTATTGACGTTTTCTGCGGATTTAAGGAGCCATTTGATGGCATCGAGATTGGCCTGCCCCCCGGATCGCAGCCCCGGCTGCCCGGTCGAAGGGACACTGGACGTGATTGGTGGCAAATGGAAGGGTGTCGTCCTGTTCCATCTGCTGGACGGGACAAAACGGTTCAATCAATTGCGTCGTCTGATGCCCGGCGTGACACAGCGCATGCTGACCCGCCAACTGCGCGAGATGGAGGCCGACGGCCTGATCCACCGCGAAGTCTATGCCGAAGTCCCGCCGCGCGTGGAATACAGCCTGACCACAAAGGGCGAGACGCTGCGCCATATTATCGTGGCGCTCAAGGACTGGGGCGAAACCCACGTTCCCTATTATGCCATCAAACCCGAAACCGACGTCGCCTGACTGCCGGTTGGATCAGGCCGATTTCGCCATCTGTAAAGGCCGCGCCATTTTCCAGAATGTCGTGCGATCATAACCATCGTGAACGCCTTCACCGGCGATTTCAAAACCGCGCGACTTGAAAAAGGCAATATTACCGGTCAGTTCAACCCGAACGTGGAGCCGCATGTTTGCCTTGCCCGCCTTTCCGGCATGGGCGCAGGCCGCCTCGACCAGTGCCTTGCCAATGCCGCCGCCCTGAATGGACGGATCAACCGACAATTTATAAAGATAGGCGTCTTTGCCAACATCCTCGATCCAGACCTGGCCAATGACACGACCCGCTGAATCATGGGCCAGAAACAGCGTATCACGGGCAAACCGCCATTGAAGTTCGGCAATATTGACCGATTTTGCCGAACTTGGCGGATCGACGATATCGTCCTGAAAGGCAAAGGCGGCCAGCAGAATTTCAACAAGCCGGTCGAACGGAACAAGGGCGGGATCGCTGGGCGATGTGATCTCGATACTGGACGTCATGGATTTCCGTGTGCAAAACTGTCACTGTGCAGCGCGAAATATACGATATAATTCGTGCAAGGATGGAATTTATATGCCTATCGGACCTCAACCCTTGACGTGACGGGTTGATCAACTATGTTCCGCCTCATTGTTTCCCAGCCGGATATGATGCCCTGATGCATAACTTTCTGGATTTTGAAAAGCCGATCGCCGAACTCGAAGGCAAGATCGAAGAATTGCGCCACCTGACCGGCAATGATGAAGTCAACATCGCCGACGAGGTCGCACGCCTGCAGGACAAGCTGACCAAGCTGCTGCAAAGCACCTATGGCAAGCTGACCGCATGGCAGAAAACGCAGGTTGCCCGTCATCCTGATCGCCCGCATTTCACCGATTACGTCGCCCACCTGTTCGAGGGTTTCACCCCGCTTGCCGGTGACCGCCTGTTTGGCGAAGACGAAGCCATCATTGGTGGTCTGGCCCGTCTGCAGGGCCGCAGCGTCATGGTGATCGGTCATGAAAAGGGCCGCGATACCGAATCCCGCGTAAAGCACAATTTCGGCATGGCCAAACCAGAAGGCTATCGCAAGGCGATCCGCCTGATGCGCATGGCCGAACGTTTTGGCATTCCGGTTATCACACTGGTTGATACGGCCGGTGCATTCCCCGGTGCCGATGCCGAGGCGCGCGGACAGTCCGAAGCCATCGCACGGTCAATCGAAGCCTGCCTTGATATCAAGGTTCCGCTGATTTCGGTCATTATCGGCGAAGGCGGATCGGGCGGTGCCATCGCGCTTGCTGTCGCAAACTCGGTCATGATGCTTGAAAACTCGATCTATTCCGTGATCTCGCCGGAAGGCTGCGCCTCGATCCTGTGGCGTTCGGGTGACGAGGCCAAAACGGCGGCCGAAGCCCTTCGCCTGACCGCACAGGACCTTCACCAGCTGGGTGTGATTGATGAAATCATTACCGAACCGCTGGGTGGCGCACAACGTTCGCCGGTCGATGCCTGCAAACGTGTTGGCACCGCAATCGTCAAAGCACTTGAAGCCATGGACAATGTCGAAGGCGGTGTGCTCAAGGCGCGTCGTCGTGACAAGTTCCTTGATATGGGCCGTCACGGTCTGAACTGATTTCGCAGGGCGCAGTCGTCAGCAAGTCTGATCTGCGCCCTGTTCGTGTTTTCTTTCCGGCGCAGTCCCGCCCGTCGGTGAAAACCCCGGCTGCCGCGCCTTTTGAACCGGTACCCACCGGGAGGGTTTAATGGAAACGCTGCGCCGGATCGTCGAATCTTCAAAGTTCCAGAATTTCATCACTGCGGTCATTGCGATCAACGCGATCATTCTCGGACTTGAAACTTCCCAAACCGTCATGAATGCCGCCGGATCGATCCTGTATCTGCTTGATCAGATCGCGGTCGCGATTTTCGTCATCGAACTTCTGATGAAACTGGCCGTGTATCGGCTGGGCTTTTTCCGGCGATCATGGAACATCTTTGATTTTACGATTGTCGCCATCACCCTGCTGCCGATGGGGCAGGGCGTATCGGTCTTGCGTGCCCTTCGAATCCTGCGTGCCTTCCGCCTGATTTCGACGGTACCCTCGATGCGCAAGGTCGTCGAAGCCCTGATGAAGGCCATTCCCGGTATGGTGTCGGTCCTGACCCTGCTGTTGCTGGTGTTTTACGTGTCTGCCGTCATGGCGACCAAGCTGTTCGGATCGGGCTTCCCCGAATGGTTTGGCACCATCGGCGCGTCACTTTATTCCCTGTTCCAGATCATGACGCTCGAAAGCTGGTCGATGGGAATCGTCCGCCCGGTTATGGAAATCTATCCGCTGGCGTGGCTGTTTTTCGTGCCTTTCATCCTGGTCACCACCTTTGCCGTTCTGAACCTGTTCATTGCCATCGTCGTCGATGCCATGGCCACCCATGTTGACGTCGAAGAAACGCAGACTCGCACTGAACTTGGCCTGGATCATCACGAAATCCTGCGGGAATTGCGGGAATTGCGTGCCGAAGTCACCCGTCTGGCCGATGGCAAAAAGGATATTGAAACGGTTCGCGAACCCGGCGAATAGCGCGCTATGCCTTGCTGAACCGCAGGTCAGCCCGCTGCTTTTATCCGGAAAATTAGCATTTCCCCATCAAAGGGGGTGGTTCTTTGCCCCAAACCTCGTCTAATCTTTCGACAAAATGTCGGGAGATCGGGGAATGAAGCTTACGTTTGCGGGGACAGGTTCGGCATTCTGCATGGCGGCTGACAATTTCCAGAGCAATATGGTTCTGGAAGCAGTTCAGCCCGGCAGTGACCAACCGGCACGCATGTTGATTGACTGTGGTTCAGATGCACGGCACTCGCTGCGCAATCTGGGCTATATGCCCAATGACTTTGATGCTGTTTATATCAGCCATCTGCATTCGGATCATATTGGCGGTCTGGAATGGATGGCACTGGCCAATTATTTCATTTTCGAAGGTCATCAGGCCAAACTGTTTGCCGTTCACGACCTGCTTGAACCGCTTTGGGAACACAGCCTGCGCGGCGGACTTCAGATCAGCGATCAGGGCAATAACAGCCTGTCATCCTATTTCAAGGTCAATGAACTCAGCCCGGCCAAGGGGTTTGACTGGCAGGGCGTGCATTTTGATGTCATTCCGGTTGAACATATCGTGACGTCCCAGGGGACGATGCTTTCCTACGCGCTGTTCGGGCATGGAAAAAAACAAAGCTTCTTCCTGACGACAGATGCGATTTTCAACCCTGATGCCCATATGCCGCTGTACCAGAAAGCAGATATCATTTTTCAGGACTGCGAACTTGGTCCTCGCCACTCAGGCGTTCATGCCCATTACGAACAGCTTGTGACCCTTCCTGCCGATATCAAAGCCAAAATGTGGCTCTATCACTATCAGGCCTATCCAAAGCCCGATGCGGTTGCTGACGGCTTTTGCGGCTTTGTTGAACCGGGTCAAAGTTTCGAACTTGGCTAAAACCTTAAAGGCCGGGTACATTCTGCATCAAAACGAGCAATAGGAACGGGTAAAAAATCCGTTCCGACAAGAATACGGGACCCGTGAATGCCAAAGTCGGTTTTTGCCTATATCTGGCAACACAGCAGCTTGCAGCAGATTATCCTGACTTTGGTCACGGTGATCTCCTTTCCATTTCTGTATTACTCGCTGGATTTGCCAAAGCTGATCGTCAACCAGGCAATCGGTGGCGCTGGCGAACCTTATGATGTTCTTGGCATCGAACTGAACCAGATCGAATATCTGTTCACCCTGTCTGGGATCTTTCTCGCGCTGGTCTTCATCAATGGCGGGTTCAAATATTTCATCAACGTCTATGTCGGCGTGATGTCCGAACGGCTTTTGCGCCGGTTGCGCTATACCCTGTTTGAACGGGTTCTGCGTTTTCCGCTTCCGCATTTCCGTAAAACCAGCCAGGGCGAAATCGTTTCCATGATCACCGCCGAAGCAGAACCGCTTGGCGGTTTCTTTGGCGAAGCGTTTTCGCTGCCGCTTTATCAGGGCGGTATTCTGGTCACGATCACGGCCTTTATCTTTATTCAGGACCCGTTGATGGGGCTGGCGGCAATTTCGTTTTATCCGTTGCAGGGCTACCTGATCCCGAAACTGCAACGCCGCGTGAACCAGCTTGGCAAACAGCGCGTGCAGAACGTGCGCCGCATGTCTGAACATATCGGCGAAGTCGTTGCCGGTGCGACCGATATCCGCGCCCATGAAACGCAGGGTTTCGAGCTGACCCATTTCACCCAGCGGATGGGCCGGATTTTCGAAATCCGCAAGGAAATCTATTTCCGCAAATTCTTTATCAAGTTCCTGAACAACTTCATCGCCCAGATCACGCCGTTCTTCTTCTATTCCATCGGCGGCTATCTGGTGATCATGGGCGATCTCAGCTTCGGCGCGCTGGTCGCGGCCCTTGCCGCCTACAAGGATATGTCGGCCCCTTGGAAAGAGCTTCTAGCCTATTACCAGCGCCTTGCCGATGCGCGGATCAAATATGAACAGCTTCACGAACAGTTCGAACTGCCTGATCTTGGCCGTGAACACGAACTGATCGCGCCGAAATCCGAACATCTGCCCGGACCGCTCGATGTCGCGGCCCTGTCATGGGTCGATGATGACGGCACCCGGGTTGTTGAAAATGTGTCGTTCAACATGCCCTTGCCGGGCTCGGCCCTTCTGACCGGCTCGGCTGACAGCGGAAAATCACAACTGGCCCGCCTGATCGCGCGGTTACTGACCCCGACCGGTGGCCGCATCCAGTTCAGCGACCGCAATGCCGAAGACCTTCCGGCATCCACATTCGGGCAACGTCTGGCCTATATCGGCAATGACGCCTATCTGTTTAACGGCACCATCGCCGACAACCTGTTTTATGGCCTGAAACACCGTCCGATCCTTGCTATCAAAACCGGCGATGACAAAGACGGTGACGGCGATGACGAAAACCTGAAACTGCCGCTGCCGAAATTTGTCGACCATATCGAACTGACCGATCCGACCGATCTGCCGTGGCGTCTGACCGACGAGATGTACGACGAAATCAAGCGGTCCGGTAATATCCCCTATGACCCGGCGGCAGAATGGATCGACTATATCGGTCCGGGCTTCAATTCGATGGATGAATTGAAGGTCGAACTGATGCGCCTGCTTGAAGTCGTGCAGCTTGACCGCGATATTTACCGCATCGGCCTGCAACGCCGCATTGATCCGAAAGAACGCCCGGATCTGGTCGAAGCCGTTCTGACGGCCCGCCCGAAACTCAAGGAAATCCTTGCCGAACGTGGCCTGTCCGATCTGGTCGAACCCTATGACATTGATCTTTACAACGACAACGCACCGGTCGGCGTCAACATTCTGTTTGGTGCCCCGGCCCGGTCCGATTTCGAACGCACGGCATTTCTGTCGCATCCCTATATGCAGGAAGCCCTGCGCGAAACCGGGCTTTACGACGTCATGATCAGCATGGGCCGCGACACGCTTGATCTGATGGTCGAACTGTTTACCGGTCTGCCGCCCGGACACGAATTCTTTGACCGTTACAGCTTTATCTCGGCCGACGAACTGCCCGAGGTCAAAAACATGCTGAAACGCACCGACGGGGTCGCGATCACGGATATGCGCGCCGAGGACAAGCTACGCCTCCTTGACGTCGCCATGAACCTGACCCCGGCACGCCATCGTTTGCGCGTCATTGATGACGAATTCCGCAAGCTGGTCCTGAAAGCGCGTCCGAAATTCTATGGCAAACTGCCCGACGATCTGGCGGATATGATCGACTTCTTCAAGGTCGATGAATATGCCGCTGCGGCCCCCGTCATCGACAACCTTCTGTTCGGTCGTTTTGCCTATGGCCGTGCAAATTCCGAAGAACGTGTTGGCGAAGTACTGTTTGAAATCGCCCATGAGGGCGGCCTTTACGAGGCGCTTGTCACACTTGGCCTTGATAGTCAGGTTGGTGTCGGCGGCAGCCGCGTTTCACAAAGCCTGCGTCAGAAAATCGCGCTGGTCCGTGCCCTGATCAAGAATCCCGATCTGATGGTTGTGGACGAAGCCCTTTCGGCATTGGACCGTGAAACACGCGAACAGGTCATTGACTGGCTGACCGGGCAATCCGAACATCGCAGTGTGATCTGGGTTGATGGTGATGAAACCGACAGCCAGCGTTTCGGAACCTATCTGCATATGGCGAACGGCAAAATCGTTAAACGCCAAAGCCATGCAATCGACGGTGCCACCGCCGAACAGGCCGAAGACGAAGTCGCCGAAACCGCATCTGATACAAATGATGGCAGCATCGAACAGGAAGTCCGGCTGCTTCGGACCATTCCGCTGTTTGCCGGCCTTGACCCCAGCGTGATCAAGCTGCTTGCCTTTACCAGCCCGCGTCTGACCTTCAAACGCGGCGAGGTTCTGGTCAAACAGGGCGACCCGGGGGATGCGGCCTTTATCGTGATTTCCGGGCGCGGTGAAATCTGGCTGACGACCGACGAAGCCCAAACAATCAAGCTTCGCGATGTCGAACCCAAGGAAGTCATTGGTGAAATCGCCCTTCTGGTCGATGCACCGCGTTCCGCAACCATTCGCGCGGTCGAGGAAATGACGGTCCTGAAACTCGATAAAAACGAGTTCCTTGGCCTTGTCCGACAGGACCAGGCGGTTGCCGTTCAGCTGATCCGCGTTCTGGCCCACCGCGTTGATGTCACCACCAAACAGCTTACCAGCCGCAGTGGCTGAGTGAATCACGCTCCACCGGACCTGTTATGAACAAGCTTGCCTCCATCATCATCGCCGCCGTTTTCGCCATCGCCTTGCTTGGCGGAATGGCGGCGATGATCGGCGGCGGGCTTTTGGGTGCCATTGTCTTTATCATCGGCATCCCGGTCGCCTTTCCGATGTCCACCAGCATCGTTGTGCTGTTCTTTGCCGTGATCATCATCCGCACCGTCATCGAGAAACGGCGCGAACGCCGCGAAATGCGCGCTTTTCTCAAAGATAACGCCGACGATTGAATATCCGCACAGCCCCCGACAGAAAAAACATCTGCTTTCGACCGGGGCTTGCCAAAAAAACCGCATCAAATCGCATCGAGTTCGGAGACCTCCTCTGCCAGCTTGTTGATAGCCTGCTGGCAGTTCAACAAAACAGGGGCTGACGCCAAAAGGCGCGGCCTTGTTTCAAGGAGGTTTTCATGACGGCACAACTCAAAGAACAGCGCTGCGTGTCGTTAAGCCAGCTGTCCGATCTTCGGCTTCTGCGCGAACACGCTTATATTGACGGGCGCTGGTGCTCGGCCGACAACCGTCAGGTTATCGAAGTCACCAATCCGTTCGACGGTGCGTTTCTTGGTACCGTGCCAAATATGGGCATTGCCGAAACCCGTAACGCCATTGCCGCGGCCCATGCGGCCTTTCCGGCATGGGCCGCCCTTCTGCCGCAGGATCGCGCCGCGCGTCTGCGCAGCTGGTTTGATCTTCTGATTGAAAACAAGGAAGACCTCGCCCTTCTGATGACGCTTGAACAGGGCAAACCGATTTCGGAATCCCGTGGCGAGATTGATTATGCCGCAAGCTTCATCGAATTCTTCGCCGAAGAAGCCAAACGGGTGAATGTCGAAAACATCTCATCCCACCTGCCCGGCCGGAATATGAGTGTCAAACGCGAACCGGTTGGCGTCACCGCGGCAGTAACACCGTGGAACTTCCCGTGTGCGATGATCACGCGCAAGGCCGCCGCCGCACTGGCCGCCGGTTGCACCATGATTATCCGCCCGGCGACCGAAACGCCGTTTTCGGCCACCGCCCTTGCCGAACTGGCCGAACGGGCCGGTATCCCGGCCGGTGTCTTTAACGTCGTGACCGGTGATCCCAATCCGGTTGTCGGCGAACTTTGCGGCAACCCGGTTGTGCGCGCACTGTCCTTTACCGGCTCGACCGAAGTCGGCCGACTGCTGCTGTCGCAAGGTGCGCAAACCGTCAAAAAAATGTCGATGGAACTGGGCGGACATGCGCCGTTCATCCTGTTCCCCGATGTCGATCTGGATGAGGCTGTCAATCACGCGGTCGGGGCCAAATTCGCCACCAGCGGGCAGGATTGCCTTGCCGCGAACCGCATCTTTGTCCATCGTGATATCTATGATGCGTTCCTTGACAAATATGCCAAGGCAATCGGCGAACTGCGCGTTGGCAACGGGCTTGATGACACCACCGAAATCGGTCCGCTCATGCATGATCGTGCGGTTGCCAAATGCGATGAACATGTTGCAGATGCCCGCGCCAAGGGTGCCCGCGTTCTGACCGGTGGCAAAAAGATGGGCGGGCTGTTCTATGCCCCGACCCTTCTGGCCGATGTGACCGAAGATATGAAAATCTATCACGAGGAAACCTTTGGCCCGGTTGCCCCGGTCATCCCGTTCGATACCGAGGAAGAAGTCATCAGCCGCGCCAATGATAGCGAATATGGTCTGGCGGCCTATGTCTATACCAGGGATCATGATCGCGCCGCGCGTGTTTCAAACGCACTTGAATACGGCATGGTCGCACTGAACTGCGTGAAAATCACCGGCGCACCGGTCCCGTTTGGTGGCGTCAAGCAATCCGGCCTTGGCCGCGAAGGGTCGCGCCACGGCCTCGAAGAATTCACAGAACTCAAATATGTCTGCGCCGCGTTCAAACAGTAACATGCGCAGCAGCCACCGCATTCACATGGGAGAAGCAAAATGAATGTCATCAAAAACACCACCGCCGATTTGCAGGAAATGGATCGCGCCCATTTCATGCATCCCTCGACCCACATGCGCCAGCACGCGGCGGGCGAAACCCCCAACCGCATCATCAATGGCGGCAAGGGCATCTATATCCATGATACCGAAGGCAAGGAATCGCTTGATGCCTTCGCCGGTCTTTACTGTGTGAATGTCGGTTATGGCCGTACTGAAATCGCCGATGCGATTTACGCCCAGGCCAAGGAACTGGCCTATTACCACACCTATGTCGGGCACGGGAACGAGCCGGTCATCCGCCTGTCGGATCGCATCGTCAAATCCGCCCCCGAAGGCATGCAGCGCGTCTATTACGGCATGTCGGGGTCGGATGCGAACGAAACCAACATCAAACTGATCTGGTATTACAACAATATCCGCGGCCTGCCGCAGAAGAAGAAAATCATCTCGCGCTGGCGCGGTTACCACGGTTCGGGCATCATGACCGGAAGCCTGACGGGTCTGGCAGCCTTCCACAACGCGTTTGACCTGCCGCGTGCGCCGATCCTGCACACCACCTGCCCGCATCACTACTGGAATGCCGACGCGGGCGAGACAGAGGCCGAATTTGCCAAACGCTGTGCCGATGACCTTGAAAAAATGATCCTGCGCGAAGGCCCGGAAACCGTTGCCGCCTTCATCGGCGAGCCGGTCATGGGCACGGGCGGCATCATCACCCCGCCCGAAGGATACTGGGCCGCGATCCAGAAGGTTCTGAACAAATATGATGTGCTTCTGGTTGCCGACGAGGTCGTCACCGCATTCGGCCGCACCGGGTCCTATTTCGGTTCGCACCATTACGACATCAAGCCCGACCTGATCACGATTGCCAAAGGCGTGTCTTCGGGCTACCTGCCGCTGTCGGGTGTGATCATCGGCGAACGCGTCTGGAAGGTTCTGGAACAGGGGTCCGATAAAATGGGGCCGATTGGTCATGGCTGGACCTATTCCGCGCATCCGGTCTGTGCGGCTGCCGCCAATGCCAACCTTGATATTGTCGATGGTGAAAACCTGACCGGCAATGCGGCCGATACTGGGGGCTATTTCCAGAAACGCCTGCGCGAAACATTTAACGAGCATCCGCTGGTTGGCGAAGCGCGTGGTGTCGGCCTGATGGCCGCACTGGAATTTGTCGCCGATAAAACCAAAAAGGAACGGTTCGATCCGAATGCGAAAATCGGCCCGCGCGTTTCTGCCGCCTGCCTTGAACGCGGCATGATTGCACGTGCGATGCCCCATGGCGATATTCTGGGCTTTGCCCCGCCGCTTTGCATCACCAAGGCCGAAATCGACAAGGTTATCGACATCGCCAAACAGGCCGTTGATGCGATTGCCGACGAAGTTGCCAGCGGCAAATAATAAGGCTCACACCATCCCCACCCGGCCTTCTTTATGACGACCGGGTGCACCACAGAGGCCGGACCCATGCCGGCCTCTGTTTTTTTGTCGGTACAAAATCATTTTCCCGACACCTGCGTCTACCAAGCAGACAAAAAGAAACCCCTGCGGCCAACATTGCAGGGGTTTCAGATATCATCCCGCGAAGGGGAATGGCGTCAGAGATGATTACATCTCGGTGCCAAATTCCTTGCGGAGCGCTTTCAGCACTTCTTCGGTGTCACCACCGACTTCCTTGACAAGGCTGTCACCAATACCGGCCGATGCCTCTTTGAAGGCAGCGCGCTGTTCATCATTCAGACGAATGACTTCGATTTCTGGCTTGGCTTTCTTGATGCGATCAAGTGCCTCGGCATTTGCCTTTTGCTGCGCTTCATAGATGAAGTCATCGAGTTCCGATTTGACTTCCTTAAGCATTTCTTTGCGCTCGTCAGACAGACCTTCATAGAAGGCAGCATTCGATACCACGGTGGTGGTATATTGCTGCTGACCGGCATAGATCAGATAGTCGGTAACTTCATAGAATTTCGCACTTTCGATGAAGAAGATCGGGTTGACCTGCGCATCGATAACGCTGGTCTGAAGACCGGAATAAACTTCACCCCAGGGCAACGCCACCGGATCGGCACCGAAGGACTCATAGCTTTCGATCAGGATCGGCGACGTCATGACACGGAATTTCACCCCATCAAATTCGGACGGCTGGGTCACCTTTTTCTTGGTGGTCCAGACCATCTCGCCTTCGGGATACATGGTATAAAGCTTAAGACCCTTGGACTCAAAATCCTTCGACAGACCTTCATAGATCGTCGGGCTGCTCGACAGGACTTCCTTGTTCACCTCGTTATCCTGCGACAGCAGGTAGGGAACACCGAAAACCTGAATTTCCGGAACAAAGGTGCCAAGATGGCCCGGCGACGCGTTCGAGAACTGGACAGCCCCCGCCGTCGTCAGTTCGGTAATGTCGTTTTCGGTACCCAACTGGCCATAGGTGTAGACGGTAACCGTCACATCACCGTTGGTTTTTTCCTCGACCAGGCGCTTGAATTCCTGTGCATACAGGTCCTGCACATCGCCCGGGCTTTCTTCATGCGCAAATTTCCATTCTTCGGCTTGGGCGGCTGTCCCGGCAACCGCAAAGATTGCGGCGGCAGACAGGGTCGCCTTGAAGAGCTTGTTCAAACTCATATCGAAGTCTCCCTTATTATGCCGCGACGACCGGGATTGAACCCTGGACCGGCGGCGATTAGTTGGCACATCAATGTCATGAACGCGCAAAGTGTTGGAATGTTCCTGCATCAGGTCAATGTTAGTTTTGTATCATGACAAAATAACATTGACGTCTACACATTAACCCACAGGTCATGTTAGGGTCGGAAAAACCCCCAAGGGGCACAAGGGTAGACAAGGGTAGGAATCGACAAGATGTGGCTGCCAAATATTGACCTGAGCGGCGATACGGGACCAAAATACAAGGCCCTTGTCGAAGCAATCATCACCGATATCGAGGCAGGACGCCTTCGCCATGATGTCCGGATGCCGACCCATCGTGAACTGGCCTATAGGCTGCATGTCAGCGTGCAAACCGTCAGTGCGGCCTACAAGGAAGTAGAACGACAGGGTTATCTCAGGTCGGAACGACGGCGCGGCACATTCGTCCAGGCACGCCTGACAGATCGCGCATCGACCTTTATTCTGGACAATCGCCAGCCCGACCTGATCGACCTGTCGATTGTGCGCACGGCCTATACCGATTTCCACAATGATCTGTCGCGCCAGATTCACAGCAAGCTGGCCGAGGAAACCCACCATAACTGGATGGAAAGCTGCCGCCCGGTCGCAGGATTCGAATACCACCGCGAAATCGGCAGCAAATGGCTGGCATCGATGGGAATTTCGGCCGAGCTTCCCAACATCCTGATCACCAATGGCGCGGCACAGGGGGTCTTTACCGCCCTTGCCACCGTGGTTCAGCCCGACGATGTCGTGCTGACCGAAAGCCTGACCGATCATGGTGTCATTGGCACTGCCAGCATCCTTCGCTTCAAGCTGGGCGCATTGCCAACCGATGACGAAGGCATTCTGCCCGACGCGTTTGAACGTGAATGCCGTGCGCGCCACATCCGCGCCCTTGTCGTGACCCCGATCTACACCAACCCGACCAACTGCCTGATGGGGCTGGAACGGCGCAAACGAATCGCCGAGATCGCCGAGCATTACGGCGTCTATGTCATCGAAGATGATGTCTATCGCCCGCTTCTGGAACAAAACCTGCCGCCGATCACAAGTTTCCTGCCGCGTCTGGGTTTCCATGTTTCCAGCCTGACCAAGATCGTCATGCCGGGACTTCGCACCGGTTTTCTGGTCGTGCCACAACACCTGTCGATCCGTGCCAGCAGCGTTTTGCGAGTCACCGGATGGATGGGAACACCCCTGATGGCCGAGATCGGCGCACGCTGGATTGCCGATGGCACCGTCGAACAAGCGGTAACGGTCCAACGCGCCCTGATGCGTGAAAGACAGACCCTTGTTGCGGAAATACTGGGTGATGCCGTGGTCCGCCATCACCCCACTTCGCTAAGCGCCTGGGTGCGCATTCCGCATCACTGGCAGGAAGAATGGTTTGCCTCGGAACTGAGGAAAAACGGCGTTGCCGTGACGATTTCCGACCCGTTCATGACCGTCAAGGTCCCCCGCCCGAATGCCATCCGGATTTGTGTCGGCGGGGCGGTTGATACCCCGTCCCTGCATCACGGCCTGATGCAGATCCGTCACACGATGGAACAGATGCCAGGTGTGCATGCCTTCGACGTTATGTATTGATTTTTGTGTCATGACAAAAATCTGATTGAACCGTCACAAACCGTTTTTATTCTGGCAGTCTGGCGTGAAGCGAGCAGGAAAACGTGTGGGAGGGAACCAATAACCACACACAACGTTCAGCAAGAATGTCTCGCACGCGCATCATGGAGGTCGTATGTCGGATTCTAACGGGGAGGCTCCCGCGCCGAAAGGCGGGGTGCTGTCGGTGCTGAAACGGCTTGATGACGGTTTATCCGTTGTCGAGCGTCAGTTGCTGGGGTGGAGCATCGTGATCATGGCCGTCAATACGGTCGCCAATGTGATCATGCGTCTGGGTTTCAGTTCGAGCATCTTCTTTTCCGAAGAGCTCAATCAATTTCTGATCATTCTTGTCACGTTTGTCGGCATTAGCGAGGCCGCCCGCATGGGGCGCCACATTCGCATGTCGGCCTTTACCGATATGCTGGGCCCGCAGGCCAGCAAGATCATGATGATCATCATCACGCTGGGCACCGCCGCCCTTCTGTTTCTTCTGGCATGGTATTCGATCGGCTATGTTTCATCGCTGATCCAGTCCAACCGCCTGACGCCGGCCCTTCGCATCCCCTATTATTTCACCGTCCTCATCGTACCCTTTGGCCTGACGGTCACGGGGATCCAGTTCGTACTTGCCGCGGCAACGAATATCTTCAGACCCGGAACGCATTTGTCGTACCGGGTGGAAGATACGTTCTCCGACGCTGACGATCATCATCTGTAAGGGGACGGAAAATGGATCTTGGAACCACAATTCTCATTGTGATGCTCGTCCTTCTGGTGCTGGGCTTCCCGATGATGGTGCCGCTGACCATGGCCAGCGTCGTCGCCTTTACCTTTTACATGCCGATTGATCCCAAAATTCTGATCCAGCAAATGGTGACCGGGATTTCTCCGGTGGCACTGATTGCCGTGCCGATGTTCATCTTTGCCGCCGATATCGTGACAAAGGGGCATACGGCCAACCGGCTTATCGATCTCGCCATGACCTTTGTCGGCCATGTGCGAGGCGGCCTTGCCGTAACAACCGCCCTTGGCTGCACCATGTTTGGGGCGGTGTCGGGTTCGACACAGGCAACCGTGGTCGCGATGGGCGGCCCGTTACGGCCCAAAATGCTGAAAGCCGGTTACAAAGACAGCTTTGCCATGGCCCTGATCATCAATGCCAGCGACATCGCGTTTCTGATCCCACCTTCCATCGGCATGATCGTGTTTGGCGTGGTCGGCAAGGTATCGATCGGTGAATTGTTCCTGGCTGGTATCGGCCCGGGCATCCTGATCCTGCTGATGTTTTCCGCCTATTGCGTCTTTTACGCAAAAAGGAACAACATTCCGACCATCCCGCGCATGAGCTGGGCGGAACGTGGCAAGGCGATTGTGAATGCCGGCCCGGCCATCATGTTCCCGGTTCTGATTGTTGGCGGCATTTATCTCGGCTGGGTCAGCCCGACCGAAGTCGCAGCCGTTTCCGTGGTCTATGCCATCATTCTTGAAGTCATGATCTTCAAGTCGGTGAAATGGTCCGAACTTCTGGAAATTGCCCGTTCGACCGGCCTGATTACCGCTGTGGTCTTCATCCTTGTCGGCGCGGGTACAACCTTCTCGTTTGTGATTTCCTTTGCCCAGATTCCGCAGCATGTGATCGGTGCATTGGGGCTTGAAGGTGCAAACAGCTATCTGATCCTTGCCGCGATCTGCATCGCCTTCTTCATCGGCTGCATGTTCGTTGATCCGATTGTCGTCATTCTGGTCCTGACACCGATCTTCATGCCGCTGGTACGTGATGCCGGGCTTGATCCGGTTCTGGTTGGCACGCTGGTGACGCTTCAGGTCGCCATCGGGTCGGCAACGCCGCCTTTCGGGTGCGATATTTTCACCGCCATCGCGATCTTCAGGCGACCTTATTACGAGGTCATCCGCGGAACGCCGCCCTTTATCTTCATGCTTCTGCTCGCGGCCGTGATTCTGGTCTTTGTTCCGCAGATCGCATTGTTCCTGCCGACCATGGCTTTCCGTTAATCGGCAGATAACCGGGATCATCCCGGAAAAGAACAACCACAATATCAAACCGGGGTGCGGGCAGTCATTGCCCCACCCCATCAAGGAGTTCAGGACGATGTCCGTTGCCCCCGCGGTCACGCCAGAGCCGGTAGACCTGTCCTATTTGCCCGATCCGGTTGCCCCGGCCGGGCGGATCGGGCTGATTACGCTCGCCACCGATTTCAACAGCGAGGATGACCTGCGCCGCATCATTCCCGCCGATGTTGGCCTGTTCACGACCCGCATTGAAAATGCCAATCCGATCACGGTCGATACCCTGCGCAGCATGGCCGACGATCTGCCGCGTGCCGCACGCACCCTGTTGCCGGGATATGGTGTGGATGTCGCCATTTTCGGCTGCACGTCGGGAACGGCGGTCAATGGATCGGACCGGATCGAAGCCCTGATCAACAAGGGCATGCCGGGCACGGCGGTGACCAATCCATTGCTGGCAACAGATGTCGCATTACGAACAATCGGTGCACAAAAAATCGCCGTGGTCGCCCCCTATGTTCTGGATGTCACCCGATCCGTTGCCGAACAACTGATCGCGCGCGGTTTCGATGTGACCCGGCTGATGGGGTTCGGGCTTGAAAACGATATCGATATGACGGCAATCCCGCCGGACGCCCTTTTGGCTGCGGCATTGCAGGTCAATAGCCCTGATGCCGATGCCGTGTTCATTTCCTGCACCGCAATCCGGTCCGCCGAGATTGTCGAACGTGCGGAAAAGCTTCTGGGCAAGCCTGTGATTACCAGCAATCAGGCAATGATCTGGCACGCGCTGCATCTGATGAAATACGACAAACCGGTCACGGGGTTCGGAACCCTGTTTGACCACGCCCCACACAAATCGTAACGAGGTCGCCATGAAGGAACCCATCACACTTGGTGATGTGCTTTCTGCCCGCAAGACCATCGCGGGCCACGTGATCCATACACCACTGCGCCCGTCTGCCAGCCTGTCTGAGCGGATCGGATCGCCCGTGTGGCTGAAATGCGAACACCAGCAATATACCGGCAGCTTCAAGCTGCGCGGGGCGGCGAATGCCGTTCTGAAACTCTCGCCCGAACAGAAGGAAAAGGGCGTTGTCGGCGTATCAACCGGCAATTATGGCCGCGCCCTTGCCAATGCGGCGCGCAATGCCGGGGTTCGCGCCGTGATCTGCATGTCCGAACTGGTCCCGAAAAACAAGGTCGAAGGCATCCGTGCCCAGGGTGCCGAAATATGCATATCCGGCACCTCGCAGGACGAGGCCCAAAACGAAGTGGATCGTCTGGTTGCGGAAAACGGCATGACCATGCTGCCCCCCTTTGACCATGCCGACATCATCGCCGGTCAGGGAACCCTTGGCCTTGAAGTTCTGGAACAGCTTCCCGAAGCCCACACGCTCCTGGTACCCTTGTCCGGTGGCGGGCTTCTGGCCGGGGTGGCACTGGCCGCGAAGTCGATCAACCCGGCGATCCGGGTTGTCGGCATTTCGATGGAACGCGGCTGTGCGATGATCACAAGCCTGCAGGAAGGCAAACCGACCGCAGTTAAAGAACTGCCGACACTGGCCGACAGCCTCGGCGGCGGCATCGGGCAAAACAACCAATACACCTTCGATATGTGTGCCGATCTGACCGATGACTTTGTTCTGGTCAACGAAACCCAGATCGCCGATGGCATCCGCGCCGCCTATCACGATGACCAGCAGGTGATCGAAGGGGCCGCCGCCGTTGGCATCGCCGCCCTTCGTGCCGGGCTGATCGATAATCCCGGCACCACGGTCGTTCTGTCGACCGGCTGCAATATCGACATGGATTTGCATAAACGTATTGTCGGCGGCGAAGACGTCGACCTGATGGCGGAGTAACCGATATGCCCAACATCAGAATTCTGACCGAAGCCGACCTTCGCAACGTGATCACCCTTGATAGCGATGCGATTGCCTGTATCGAAAATGCCTTTCTGGCACTGGCGACCAAGGATGTCCGGATGCCGCCGATCCTTCGGCTTGATATCGACGACCACAATGGCGAGGTCGATGTCAAAACCGCCTATGTCCCCGGGCTGGACAGCTTCGCGATCAAAATAAGCCCCGGCTTCTTTGACAACCCCAAACTCGGCCTGCCATCGGTCAACGGTTTGATGAACCTGTTTTCGGCCAAAACCGGCCTGCTCGAAGCCGTGATGCTTGATAACGGTTATCTGACCGATGTGCGCACCGCTGCCGCCGGGGGTGTTGCGGCCAAACATCTGGCACGCAAGGATGCAAAACATGCCGCGATCTTCGGGGCCGGTGTGCAGGCGAAATTGCAGCTAAAGGCGCTTAAACTGGTGCGCGGCATCACATCGGCGACCATCTGGGCACGCGATATGGCAAAGGCCGAACTCTGTGCCGCCGCCTGCGCCAGCGAGCTTGGCCTTTCCGTAACCGCAACGCCCGATGGCCGGGCTGCAGCCCGTGATGCTGATGTCATCGTCACCACCACCCCCGCGCGTGAACCCGTCCTTTTGTCGGACTGGGTCAAACCCGGCAGCCATATCACCGCCATGGGGTCGGATGCGGAACATAAAAACGAAATCGACCCGGCATTGATCGGCCGGGCAGACCTTTATGTGTGCGACAGCCTCTCGCAATGCCGGATTCTGGGCGAACTGCATCATGCCATTGATGCCCGGATCATCAAGGCCGACCACACATTTTCAGAACTGGGTCAGGTTATCGCAGGATCGGCATCGGGACGTGCTTCCGATGATGCGATCACGGTTGCCGATCTGACCGGTACGGGTGTCCAGGACACCGCAATCGCCACCCTCGCCCGTGCCCGCTGCGACGCAGCCAAGGCCGGGACCGAGATCACGTCGTAATAACAAAAGGAAACAGGGTCAGGAAAAACTGAAACCCCGCCTTTTTTTGGAGGCCTGCGATGAGCCAGGTTGAATTGAATTTCACGCGCGAGGAATATGCCGAGCGTCTGGAAAAAACAAAAAAAGCCATGGTGGAAAAGGGGCTCGATCTTCTGATCGTGACCGATCCATCAAACATGGCCTGGCTGACCGGCTATGACGGCTGGTCGTTTTATGTTCACCAATGCGTCCTCGTCCCGATCGAAGATGATCCGATCTGGTTCGGCCGGTCGCAGGATGCAAACGGGGCAAAGCGCACGGTCTATATGACCCATGATCGCATCATCCCCTATGCCGATTACTATGTGCAATCCACCACCCATCATCCGATGGATTACCTGTGCGAGGTGATCGACTATCGCAATTGGGGCACGCGCAATATCGGCGTGGAAATGGACAATTATTATTTCTCGGCCAGATGCTATGCGCAATTGCAGGCCCACCTGCCCAATGCAAAGTTCCATGATGCCACGGCACTTGTGAACTGGCAGCGCGCGGTAAAGTCCGAGACCGAGATTTTCTATATGCGTCAGGCGGCCCGCATCGTCGAAAACATGCATGAACGCATTTTCGAAGTTGTCGAACCGGGCATGAAGAAAAACGAACTGGTTGCCGAAATCTATCGTTCCGGGATTGTCGGCATTGACGGGATCGGCGGCGATTACCCGGCGATCGTGCCACTGCTGCCATCGGGCGCTGATGCCGGTGCACCGCATCTGACCTGGGATGACAAACCGATACCGGGCGATGCCGGAACGTTTTTCGAAATCGCTGGCTGTTATCGCCGCTATCACGCCCCGCTGTCGCGCACGGTTTATCTGGGGCAGCCCGAACAGCGTTTCCTTGATGCCGAAAGTGCCCTGATCGAAGGCCTTCAGGCTGGCCTTGAAGCCGCCAAACCCGGCAATGTCTGCGAAGACATCGCCAATGCCTTCTTTGGCGTCTTGCAAAAATACGGCATCCACAAAGACAGCCGGTGCGGATACCCTATCGGGCTTTCCTATCCGCCAGACTGGGGCGAACGCACCATGAGCCTGCGCCCCGGTGACCGCACGGTTCTTGAACCCGGCATGACATTCCACTTCATGCCCGGACTCTGGTTTGATGACTGGGGGATCGAGATCACCGAAAGCATGATGATCACGGAAACCGGCAGCAAAACACTGACCAGTTATCCAAGGCAGTTGTTCGTCAAAAACTGACCGCAACACCGATGATAAGACATCGCATCGGCAATAATGCGCCCGATGCAAGATTACCACGCAGGATACCGATGGTCGCGGTATCCTGCATTTTGCAAGGAAACGACCATGACAAAGAAATCGCCGATTACACCGACAATCCCGTTTGATCAGGACGGCATCCATCATGGCTTTTTGAAACTGCCCTATTCGCGTGATGATTCCGCGTGGGGGGCCGTGATGATCCCGATTACCGTCATTCGCAACGGCGATGGCCCGACCGCCCTTCTGACCGGCGGCAATCACGGTGACGAATACGAAGGTCTGGTATCGCTGTTCAAACTGGCGGGGAAACTGTCGCCTGCTGAAATCACCGGGCGGGTCATCATTTTACCGGCGATGAATTTCCCGGCATTTCTCAATGCGTCGCGGACTTCCCCGATTGACAAGGGCAACCTTAACCGCAGCTTCCCCGGCAAGGCCGACGGCACGGTGACACAGAAAATCGCCGATTACGTCCTGCGTCATCTGGTACCAGAGGCCGACATCGTCCTTGATCTGCATTCCGGCGGCAAGACGCTGGATTTCATTCCGTTTGCCGCGGTTCATGTCCTTGACGACAAGGAACAGGAAGCCCGCTGCGTTGCGGCGATGAAGGCCTTTGCCGCCCCCTATTCGATGATGATGCTGGAACTTGATTCGGTCGGCATGTTTGACACGGTTGTTGAAGAAGCCGGTAAAACCTTTGTCACCACCGAACTGGGCGGCGGGGGCTCAACCACGGCCGAACGGGTGGCGATTGCCGATCGCGGGGTGCGCAACCTTCTGATCCATGCCGGTATTCTGACCGGTGAACCGGACGTCCCCGACGATAGCGGCATCATGCTGGATATGCCGGACGGCAACTGTTTCGTTGCGTCGGTTTCAAGCGGCCTGTTTGAACCCTGTGTCGATCTGGGCGACACGGTTCTGCGCGGCGACCTGATTGCACGCGTTTACGATTCCAACCGTACCGGCAGCGTCCCCACCGAATACAAGGCAACCCGCGACGGCATTATCGCATGCCGTCATTTCCCTGGCCTGATCAAAACCGGTGACTGTCTTGCTGTCATTGCCGAGGTGGTCGGGAAATGATCAGGCTGGATGATCAGGATCTGAAAATCCTGCTCACGCTGCAACGTGAGGGGCGCATCACCAAGGTCAAACTGGCCGAGGCGGTGAACCTCTCGCCAAGCCCGTGCTGGGAACGGCTCAAACGCCTCGAGGACCTTGGCGTGATTTCGGGCTATCACGCGCATATCAATCTTGAAATGCTGGTCAAGCCGACCCTTGTGATGACCGAGGTAACATTGCGTCATCACCAGCACGAGGATTTCACGATTTTCGAAAAGGCCGTTCAGGACATTCCCGAAATCGTCGAATGCTATGCCCTTGGCGGCGGGGTCGATTATATGCTCAAGATACTCTGTCGCGATGTCGATGCCTATCAGCGTCTGATCGACGGGCTTCTGATCGCGGGGATCGGCATTGACCGCTATTTCACCTATATCGTCACCAAAAAGGTCAAGGTAACACCGGTCCCGCCGATTGACGCCCTTCTCGATTCCGGGGGGCGAAAATAACACCTAACACCCAATACCCAACATTGACGGGCGAAACACCCTGTCCCCTGAATTTAAACACTTCCCAACCTGCCAAACTTGTGGCGAAATCGGTTTTATCAGATGGCCTATGGGGGATGGGTGATGAAACCGGGCGTTACGATGATCAGGACCATGACCGTCGGCATTTTGGCTATCGGCCTTGCCGCCTGCCAGACGGTCACCCCATCCCCATCCGCCCCGGCACCCTCGCCCGCACCATCGCAAACATCCCTTGCCCCGGCCAGTGTTTCCGATCCCGGCAGCATCGCCTTTCGGATCAACCCATCGGGTAACGGCGCTTACTACGGCTGGCAGATGCAGGTCGTAAAGGCCTCCCGCAACAAGGGGTTCAAGCCCTTCACCACTGAACAGCTTTCCGCCGGGCAGATGAAGGAATACACCCTGTGGCCGGACAGCTATCTGGTCAGGGTCTCTCGACTGGGCGAACTGAAATCGGAAAGCTGGGTTGATGTCTTGCCCGGCGAGGTCACGGTGGTTTATGCCGATTACGGCCTGTTTTCCGAAGACGTCAAAATAAGCCGCGAACCCGATCCCGCCCGGATTGATCCCGGCATCGACACCACGATATGGCGCATACCAATCAGCACCACCTATGGCCCGGAAACCCTTTTTGCCGATGACGGATACCAGGCGGAATATAATGGCCCGCAAAATAACGGCAATCCGGTCGGCACCGGCACGGTCGAAATCACCCGCAACGAACAGCCCTTTGCCGAAATCGACAATGCCGACATTACCGGCGAAAAAATCACCGGTGACATCGAATATGCCGATGGCCGCGAGGTGGACGGCGAATATCTAAGCGACAGCCGTCAGATCGAACCGGGCAGCACGACCAAATGGCCCGATGGCACAAGCTTTACCGGCACCTATCGCGTATTCGACCCGCGTGAGGGTGAGTTGCGCATGGCGGACGGCAATGTCTGGCAGGGACCGGTGCGCGAACGCAAGCCCGCCGGTCAGGGCCGCCTGACCTGGTGGGAAGGCGGCTGGATGGAACTGCCCGAAGGATCGGCATTCCCAAGCCAGACCGGCCAATTCGTCTGTGGCGATGAAACGGTCGCGGCCGGTGATTGCTATTATTATGGCGGCAAAAAGCTCTCAGGGCCGGATGAACTGGCCGCCCTGATGGAACGTGATCGCCAACTTGCCGCAAAAGCCGCTGCCGAAGAAGCCGCACAAAAAGCCGCAACCGAAGCCACCCAACAGCAGGTCGCCGCGCAAGGCGGCTGCCGCAATGCCAGCGGCACATTCCGTGACAATACCGGCAATTCCACCCTTAAACTCGACTCCCCAGGCCAAGGGAGTGGTAATTTCGTCAGTTACACCTATGGCAGTGCGCAGAAATACCGGTTCGAGATCGGTTTCACCTATGTCACCACACCCGACAGCATTTCGGTCACTTATGGCAACGGCACCTATAGCGATGCGGCAACCGGGCAGGTCCTGCAACGCATGAGTGTGCCATCAGGCACCGTCCCGTGCCGTTTTGACGGTAATCTTCTGGTGATGGACGGGGTCGAATACCGGCAGTAATCAAACGAACAAACCGCCGAAAAACATCCCTACCTGCAATTAAACTCTTGGGCGAAACAAAGGCGAAAAGCGGCCAAACCGCCCCAATCCCCTTGATATTGGCCGCAAATTTGCCCACAGGCACACGTAACATTTTTGTCAGATGACAAGGAGATTGTTGCGTGTCTGCACCTGAAAAAACCAGTGAATCTGCGGAAAACAACCGCGGCGATAAAATCTTTTTTGCCGCTTTCATGACCGGCATCGCCGCGATCAGCTTTGGCATCGGTGCGTTTGTCATCCTGGCCGAAGTCCCGCCCTACCAGTCGATGAAAAATGCCTGGCGCGCGGGCACGGCATTATGGGAACAGCGCACCAAATACAGCAGCGTCGAACGGCTTGATTTCTGGTCCCCGGCCCGCACCGAAAAAACCGGTGTCACGATCAATAAAGCCGACAAGCCCCAGAAAGGTCTGACCCTGTATTCATCGGGTGACGGGCCGCATGCCGTTCTGATCGATATGGATGGCAACATCGTCCATGAATGGCGCATGCCGTTTAGCGAAATCCACGATGAAACATCGCCGATCCCGAACCCGCAAAAAGACGATTTCATGCATTGGCACACCGCCAAAATGGCACCGGATGGTGACCTGATCGTGCAATATACTGCGGCGGGCGATACGCCCTATGGCTATGGCATGGCCAAGATCGACCGCAACTCCAAACCGGTCTGGAAATATCTGGGGACCGCGCATCACGATTTTTCGATTGCGCCCGATGGCCGGGTTTATGCCCTGACACAGGAATTCCGCTTTAACACATATCCCAACCGCAAACAGCTGACCCCGCCGCGGCTTGATGATTTCGCGGTGATCCTGTCGCCCGAAGGCAAGGAAATCAAACGTGTCTCGATCCTTGATGCGCTGATCAATTCCAGCTTTGCCAACATGGTCGATTTCGCGCCCTATTTCTCGAACGAGGATGTGCTGCACACCAACACCATCCAGTTGATTACCGAAGAAACCGCGCAAAACTTTGCCAAGGGCAAGGCGGGCGATGTTGTTCTGTCCTTCCGTGATCTTGGCATCATTGCCGTGCTCGATATGGACGCGGAAAAAGTCGTCTGGGCAACCCGTGGTCCGTGGCTGGGCCAGCATGACCCGGATGTTTTGCCAAACGGCGATATCCTGCTGTTTGACAATCAGGGCCAGCTTGCCGATCCGCAAGCCGGACAATCACGCATCCTGCAAATTGATCCCGAAACCAACGGCATCACATGGGAATACAAGGGCACGGCCGAACAGAAATTCGACAGCAACATCCGCGCTGATCAGCAACGCCTTGCCAATGGCAATACCCTGATTACCGAATCAAGCGGCGGACGCCTTTTCGAAGTCACCCCGGAAGGCGAAATCGTCTGGGAATTCCACAATCCGATCCGCCGCGATGATCCCGATAACCCCGGCCAAAAACTGATCCCCGTTGTGTCGCAGGCCGAGCGCATCAGCGATGAACGCGCGGCCCTTTATCGCGATACCGACTTCACCCCGACCTCCACGAATGGAGACACCCAATGAAACAGAATATGAAACTGCTTTCCATCGGAACCGTGACGATTGCGGCTACCACCCTTCTGACCGCCCTGCCCGCACAGGCCTATGTCGGACCGGGTGCCGGGCTTAGCTTGCTGTCCGCTTTGTGGGCGGTTCTGGCCGCCGTGTTTGTCGCGGTTGGCTTTGTCCTGCTGTGGCCGATCCGCAAGATGATGCGCAACCGCAAACGTGCGCAGCAGGGCACATCCAATACCGCCTCGCATTCGGCATCTTCCAGTGCATCCCATCAGCCCAAAGCCTGATCGGGAACAGCGACGGAAAGAATAAAGCATGGGAATACTCGATTGGCCCGCCCCCGCCTTTGGTGCGCTTGATACCCTGATGGCAGATGCCCTTGGGCCGTTTGGCCGTGTCCTGATCTGGGCGTTGATCTGTGCCGTGATATCGATGCTGCTCTATAAATGGCTGTCACCGCAAACCCGCATCAAGGCGATCAAGGAACGGCTGAAAGAAGCCCGTCAGGCCATGGCCGAAGACGACGGCGAAGACTTTGCCGAAGGCATGAAGCTGGCCAAGGCGCAGTTGGCCCAATCGCTGAAACTGGTCGGTTTTGTCATCGGCCCGGCGGTTGTCGCATCCCTGCCGGCCCTTGCCCTGATTGTCTGGCTGGACGGGCAATATGGGTATAGCTGCCCGCCCCCCGGACAGCAGGTTTCGATCACCACCCAGCCGGAAAATGCCACCATCGAACAGGTCGGCATCAATCCGGCCGGATTGGAAGACGGTGCCTGTCCTGTTGTTCAGGTGCCCGGTGCCAGTGACGGTGAAACCTATCTGGTGGCACCGGCCGCCGCCATTCCCGTGATCCATCAAAAACAGTGGTGGAACCTGATTATCGGCAATCCGGCGGGCTATCTGCCCGACGACAGCCCGGTGACACAGCTTCGTTTCGAATTGCCAACCCAACACATCATCAGCGCCGGCCCCGACTGGGCGCGTGGCTGGGAACTGACTTTCTTCCTTGCCCTCATATTGGGGTCGCTGGCGATCAAAAAAGGATTTCGCATCGAATGACGGGCCAAACGACATCCGAAAAATCAACCACACCCGCGTCTAATGGCGCAGCCTTCCATGTATCGGGCTGGGATAACTGGCTAAGCGGCCTGATTGCCCGCCACCCGATGCAATGGATCAGACTTGGCAATTTCGAAACGAAACTTGCCGGTGATGCGATTGAGGATGTCACAATCGAAAAGCCGGTCTTTGTGGCGGGTCTTGCCCGGTCGGGCAGCACGATCCTTCTGGAAACGCTCGCACGCCATTCCGATGCGGCAACCCATCGTTACCGCGACTATCCGCCGGTTTTCACGCCCTATCTGTGGAACAAGTTTGTCGACCTTGCCCCCAAGGGCAAGGAAGTCGCGGTTGAACGCACCCATGCGGATGGCATCAACATCACGCCTGAAAGCCCCGAAGCGTTCGAGGAAATGATCTGGATGGCGTTTTTCCGCCACCTGCATGACGTGAATGAAAGCAACGTCCTTGACGGTCAGATCAGCAACCCGGCGTTCGAGAAGTTCTATCGCGATCACATCCGCAAACTGATCCATATTCGCGGCGGCAAACGTTACATCTCAAAGGCGAACTATCTGGTCACCCGGATGGAATATCTGCTGTCGATCTTCCCCGATGCCCGGTTCGTCCTGCCGGTGCGTGACCCGTTATGGCATATCGCATCCCTTGCCAAGCAGCACGACCTGTTCTGCAAGGGCGAACAGGATAACCCGCGTGCGATTGCCCATATGCAGCGTGTCGGCCATTACGAGTTCGGCCTTGATCGTCGTCCGATCAATACCGGCGATCTGCATGCCACCCGACAGATCATGAAACACTGGAAAGACGGCGAAGAAGTTGCCGGCTGGGCCCATTACTGGACCGACCTGCACCATTACATTGCCGATCGCATGACCGTGAACAAGGCCCTTAAAGATGCAACACTGGTGGTCCGGTACGAGGATTTCGTCGCCGACCCGGCAAATCAGTTGCGCCGCCTGTTTGACCATGTTGATCTGCCCGACGCCGAACCGATCATCAATGAAGTCGCCCCGACCATTCACGCGCCGACCTATTACCGCCCGAAATTCAGCGATGATGAAATTGATCTGATCCGCGATGTCACCGCAATTGCCGCGGCCCGTTTCGGCTATGACGGCACACAGCAGGACGGTGCAGGTGCCGCAAAAACAAAACGCGCCTAGGGATTTTCAAATCCCCGGCGCGTCCTGAATTAATCGATATCCGATATCTGGCAAAAGCGATCAGTGATGGTCGCTTTTGCGCCCTGTTGCCATATGCCAGAAATCCCAGCCACAAAGCGCCAGCGTAATCCCGACCATAATGCCAAGATCCCAGCGCGTGACATAGCCAAACAGAATGCCAAGAAAACCGGCAAACACGATAAAGGCCAGGATCGCCATTGCCTGATCAAGACGTGACGTGGTCATGACGATGCTCCTTCATTTTCAGAATTCGACAAAAATTCAACAAGCCAGCGCGCCGTTCGAAGCAACCGCGCATCATCGCCGCGCCGCCCGACAAGCTGCACGCCCATCGGCAATCCGTTTTCCGCCCAAAGCAACGGCAGCGTAATCGCAGGCGTGCCGCACAACGTCCAAAGACCGTTGAAAATGGCATTTCCCGTCGTATCAAGGTTTCCGGGTGCTGGCCCCGGCGCTGCCGGGGTAATGATCGCATCGCAACGCTGGAACACTTCATCAAGCGCAACATTGTAAAGATCGCGCCAATCAAGTGCCGCAAGATAATCCCGCGCCGTTACCCTGTTCCCGGCATCAAGCGCCTCTGTCATCTGCGGGGACAATTGATCGCGCCCGCGCTTTTCATAGCTGTAATAACATTTCGCCATTTCGGCAAAATTGATCTTGGCGCGCAAATCCGCCGCATCATCAAATGCCTTGGGCAACGGGGCTTCGAAACACTGTTCGCCAAGCGCACTGGTCAATTCGCGAAACGCCATCACGGTATCGTCGTCGGCCACGGTGTCAAATTGCGGCGGACGAACAAAAGCCAGTGTCGGCGTCACCAGCGGCTCGGTCCGGGCCGTTTGAAGCAACCTTGGCACCGGCTGCGGCATGGTCGCGGGGTCACGGGCATCATGACCAAACAGGATTTCGGCAATCAATGCCGCCCCTTCAACCGACCGGGCAAAAACACCAATGGTATCAAGTGTCGGCGACTGGGTCAGAACCCCCGTGCGGGCAATCGCGCCAAAGGTCGGCTTTAACCCGACCACCCCGCAAAAGGATGCTGGTCGGATCACCGACCCGCCGGTTTGCGTCCCCACGGCAAGCGGCACCATCGCCGCGGCCACCGCCGCCGCCGATCCGGCCGATGATCCCCCCGGTGTATGGGATGTGTTGTGCGGATTTCGGGTTTTCGACGGGCACATGAAGGCCATTTCGGTCGAAACGGTTTTCCCCATGATAATCGCACCCGCCGCACGCAGCCGTTCGACAAGCACCGCATCCTCGGTCGGCACCCGCCCGGCATCAAGCGGGGTACCGTTTTCGGTCGGCATCCGGGCGGTATCAATCACATCCTTCAACCCGACCGGCAGCCCATGCAACGGCCCGATGGGCATGCCAGACTGGCGGCGCGCATCAAGTGCACGGGCCTGCGCCATCACGTAATCACCATCCAGATAGGCCCATGCCTGAATTTCAGGTTCAAGGGCCGCAATCCGCTCAAGGCAGGCTTCGGCATATTCCACGGCGCGCACCGCCCCACTTGCCAGACGGTCGCGCAATTCAACAACATCAAGATTAAGCAACGGATTAAGGGTCATGACCACATCCTCCTATCGTGCACCATAGAACAGATCAGGCAGATGGAACACGATCTGGGGGAAGGTATACATCAGCACCATGCTGACAATCACCATGAACAGGAATGGCATGATTCCCTTGAAAATATCCGTCAGCAAAACACCCGGAGGCGAAACCCCCTTGAGGTAATAGGCCGACATTGCCATTGGCGGCGTCAGGAAGGATGTCTGAAGGTTCAGCGCAACCAGAATGCCAAAGAACAGCGGATCAATATCAAACAGCGGCAGCAGCGGCAGGAAGATCGGCACGAAGATGATGATGATCTCCGACCATTCCAGCGGCCAGCCCAGCAGGAAGATGATCAACTGCGCCAGCAGCAGAAACTGAAGCGGCGTCAGATCAAGCCCACCAACGAATTCGGCAATGACATGCTCGCCCCCCAGATATGAGAACACCGACGAGAACGTATAGGAACCGACAAACAGCCAGCACACCATCGCCGATGTCCGCACCGTCAGATAAACAGATTCCCGCAACCGGTCAAAGGTGAGCGCCCGATACGCCAGCGCCAGAACCATACCGCCCAGCGCCCCGATGGATGCCGCCTCGGTCGGGGTTGCCAGACCAAACAGGATCGATCCCAGAACCGCCAGAATAAGGAATGCCAGCGGGAAGAACGATGTCGCCAGCAACCAGAGAACCTTGAGCAGGGGAACATCGGGAATTTCATCCGATGTCGGACGCGGCGCGGCTTTGGGCTGCAACAGGGCACGCCCCATGACATAAACCAGATACAACCCGACAAGTGTCAGTCCCGGCAACAATGCACCGGCATAAAGCCGCACGATCGATACCCCCGAGGCCGCGGCATAAACAATCAGCATGATCGATGGCGGGATCAGAATACCCAGCGTCCCGCCAGCACAGATGATGCCGGTGGCAAAGCTTTTGTCGTAGCGCGCTTTCAGCATCGCGGGCAGTGCCAGCATCCCCATCAGGGTCACCACCGCACCGACAATCCCGGTCGCGGTTGCAAACAGCGCACAGGTCACAAGGGCCGCAACCCCCAACGAACCGGGCACATTTTTGGCCGCAATATTGAGTGTCGAAAACAACCGATTGACGATATTGGCGCGCTCAACGATGTAGCCCATGAACAGGAACAGCGGAACCGCGGTCAGAACCTCGTTGGACATCACCGTATATGTCTGGTTGATGAACAGATCGAATATCCGGTTATTCACCGCCCCTTCGACCCAGGTGATCGCCGATGTCAGACTATCGCTGTCCTCGGCCAGACGGTTAAAGGCACGCCACATGCGTCCTGCGTCAAAATAGGCGTAGTAACCAAAACCGATCCCCAGCGCCATCAGCGTAAACGCAACGGGAAAGCCAAGGAAAACAAGCATAATGAAGATGCCAAGCATCATCAGGGCGACATGTGCGTCAATCACGTTTGCAGCTCCGTTCGGACCGGTTATCGCGGAATTCGATTTGGTTAATTGTCTTTTGCGACATGCTGCTTCATCAGCAATTCTTCGGTTTCTTGGACATCGTCATCAGCACCCCGCCAGTATCCTTCGCGGATACACATGATGCAGCGCATGACCTGTGCGATCCCCTGAATGAACAGAAGAATGCCTGCGGCCACCATGATCGACTTGAACTGGAAAATCGGAACACCCGCCGGGCTGTTCACGCTGACTTCCCCGTATCCCCACGACCGTGACGAATATTTCCAGCCCGACAGGATCAGGGCGGTGATACCGGGAAAGAAAAAGAAGATGTAAAGCACAAGATCGACACTCGCCTGTGTCCTTGGCTTCCAGAGACGATAAAGGAAATCACCCCGCACATGGCCGCCGCGTGAAAGCGTATAGGCCCCGCCCATCATGAATAACGAACCATACATGATGAAGGACACATCAAGTGACCATGTCGTCGGTGCGTTGAAAACATAACGCGCCATCACTTCGTAACTCATTCCCAATGTCATCAGGATGATGAGCCACCCGAAAGCCTTGCCAAACCAGGCCGAAAGCTTGTCCGCGAATTCAATAAAACTGATCATGAAGTCTTTTCCGTTACCGTCGCAACCGCCCCGGAAACCACTGGTCCCCGGGGCAGCCTTTGGGTCAGACAAACCGTATGAAACCGGCCGGTTTCATTACAGTTTCAGTTTGCCCGGGAAGTAGTGATCATAGGCCAGCTGATAGTCCGGCGAGTTCATCAGTTCATAATAGGTCACGCGCTCAACCCAGGCACGCTGGCTATCAAGAACCTTTTTCATGAACGGATCTTCTTCAAGCTGCGGGATCAGTTTGTCCCAGGCTTCAAGCTGTGCGGCCAGAATTTCCTTCGATGTACGATGGATGGTAACGCCTTCATCCGCAAGTTTCTGAAGATCGGACGAATAGTTATCCATCGCCAGTGCCGTGTTCGACGTCGAAGCAGCCTCTACGCCATAGCGCAGGATCGCCTGTAGATCAGGTTCGAGATCTTCATAGAAATCACGGTTGAAGATGAACTCGAAGCTTTCGGACGCCTGATGATAGGACGACAGATAGTAGTTCTTCGCCACATCCTGCGCACCGAACCGCATATCCGAAGACGGGTTGTTGAATTCAAACGCGTCAATCACGCCGCGTTCCATCGCCGGGACGATCTCGCCGCCCGGCAACTGTGCGACCGACATGCCCATCGACTGCAGAAGATCAGCCGCTAGACCAACGGTACGGTATTTGAAGCCCTGAATGTCGGCAACAGAATTGACCTGCCCCTTGAACCAGCCGAACGGCTGGGCTGGCATCGGGAAGCCAAGAAGACCAATCACGTTAAGCCCCATAACGTCCTGGGTCAGCTCGCGATAGAATTCCTCCCCGCCACCGGCATAGAACCAGCTCAGCATGGTGGTGGCAGAACCACCAAACACCGGACCGGTACCAAACAGCGACGCCGCCTTGTTCTTGCCATACCAGTAAACCGGCACGGAATGGGCGATATCGATCACACCATCATTGACGCCATCGAGAACCTGGAATGCGCCGATAACGGCACCAGCCGGTAAAAGATCGACCTTGAGGCGACCACCCGACATGGCTTCGACACGATCGGCATATTGCTTGGCAAACGTCATCCAGATATCGGATGACGGCCAGGACGTCTGCATTTTGACGACCAAAGGTGCCGGTTGTGCATGAACTGCCGGGGCGGCAAACAGCCCCGAAGCAGCAGCACCACCGGCAACAACACCGGTCGCACCCTTGGTAAGGAACGAACGGCGGGACACTTGCTTGGACTTCACGTCTTCAGGCGTAGGTATCTTTTTCATTACTTCCTCCCAGAATTATCGCCGCGACCGACAACTAATTGGCGGAAAACTGGCGATGATTTTAAGCCTTACATAGGGACAGACCCGACACAAGGAACATCGAATATTTGGCCTTCCACCATGTGGAAAACTTTCTTCGATTGTTATTTCCCGGACCCTGATGAATTCCGGGATGCAGCATGTTTTTGTTTTTGGCGCCGCGATCAGGCAACGCGATCCCGTGGTTGCCCACCGGAAAAGAAGGCATCAAGATTATCAAGTGCCCGAAACCCCATGGCATCACGCGTCTCTTCGGTTGCGGAGCCGATATGCGGCAACAGGAACACGTTTCTAAGGGCGGCCAGATCCGGGTTTCCGCCCGGTTCATTGCGGAAAACATCAAGCCCCGCGGCAAACAGTTTGCCACTTTGAAGCGCCTTGACCAGTGCGGCCTCGTCCACAAGATTGCCGCGCGCCGTATTGATCAGGATCGCCCGATCGGGCAGCATTGCGATGGTTTTCTCATTGATGATGCCGGTCGTGTCCGGCGTTGCCGGACAATGCAGCGACAAAACATCCGATACCGCCAGAAGCCCTTCGACCGTGTCGTGGAAAACAGCGCCTTTTTCAAGGGGGTCGGGCAAACGGGTCCGGTTGTGATAATGCACTTCCATGCCAAAACCGCGTGCGCGTTCGGCGGCAACCTGCCCGACCCGGCCCATGCCCAGAACGCCAAAACGCTTGCCGGTCACCTGCCGCCCGACCATGAAGGCCGGCGACCAGAAATCCCATTTCCCGGCCCGCACCATGGCGTCACCTTCCGCACCACGCCGGGCCGCGCCCAGCATGCACAGCATGGCGATCTCGGCCGTCGCATCGGATAGCACATCGGGGGTATTGGTGACCGTGATCCCGGCCTTCTTTGCCGCCTCAAGATCAACATGGTCAACACCGACCGAATGATTGGCAATGATCCGCAACCGATCACCAAGATCGGCAATGACATCGGCACTGAAATGTTCGGAATGACAGGGAAGAACCGCGTCAACATCCTGACAGCGCGCAATCAGCTCATCACGCGAAAAGACGTGATCCGCGTCGTTCAGAATGACCTGATAATCACGCGCCGCACGCGCCTGGACCGCATCGGTCAGGCGCCGGGTGATCAGTAGCACAGGCTTCTCCGCCATCGTCTACTCCCTGTTTCCTGCATGGATTGCAGTTTTCTTTATACCGCATTGAAACACTTTCGCGGCAGATAGAACAATAGCATATCAACCCAACAGGGTGACTTTTCCACCAGATGGAATACCAGACCGCTTTGCCCGTCATCGCAAAATCCCCGGATGCCGCCTTTCCGTAACGGCACCCGGCCCTAAAAAAGCAGGCGGTCGATCATAAGGATCGCTGGCTGAACTGAACTGCACCATGGCCTCGACAAATTTCATGTTGTTGTGTTTGCCTTTGCCTCTTCCCCAATTCACCCTTCTATGCACAAATATTGATATGTTCGATCTGCATTGGGGGGGATCTATGCAGAAAGCTGTTTTCAAAGCACGCCGTCTGTCACATGCAGGCACCCTGCTTGTCGCACTCATTGCCCTTGTCGGCTGCCAGACGACGGACATCACCACCGCGACCAGCGACTTTTTCAGTACGCTCACCAATGCGAGCGAAACTTCAGGAACTGCGCCTGCAACAAAGCAGGCGGCCTCCGGTGAATCGACTGCCGCGTCTGCAACGCCTGAAAGCACGATAAAAAAGTCGCCATACAAATGGGGATTGCTGTCCCTCCTCGTTGGCGGGGGTGGGCCAATCGGGGACGATTGGTATCTTTTTGTCTATCCCACCGCCAGCACCCAAAATTTTGTTGGCGTCAACGGGCCAATGCTGACCGTTGCAAATACGCATAGCGTTCAACTATGGCCCGGCGATTATCGTGTCATCGTCCGACATAATACGGTCGATAAATTCGACAGGGTCGTTACGATTTCGGCCGGAGAAACGCTGCGCCTGACCGGGGAATACGGCTATTTCTCCAACTCCGTAAAATCCGAACGCTTTCCGTTTTACAACGAAAACCAGCTCCTGTTGGCCACTGTACTCAACAGGGCCGAAGACATCTTTCTGCCTGTCGTCGTTGCCTGGAGCGGGCAATGGAAGTTCGAGTTTTTCGGCCCGCAACTCAATGGTGAAGTCAACGGCCCCGGACCCGTTCGGATATCGAAGGATGGCAATGAAGAAGCCCGCATCATCGAGGCTGAAGTCACCCCCGAAAGCATCAAGGGCACGTTCGAGCTGTCCGATGGCGGCAGGTTTGAGGGACGCTTTGACCAGTCAGAATTCAGGCTGGACCCCAGCCCCATCGTAAAATGGAAGAATGGGGAAACTTTCGAAGGCACATTTGATGTTGTTGTGCCCAAATCAGGAAAACTTACCCGCCGAAGCGGCTCGGTCTGGGAAGGCGAGATCGCCAAGGGCAACCCGACGGGCAAGGGCCGCATGACCGCCCCCGATGGTCACTGGGTTGAATACGACAATTATGAAATGAAAGAAAATTTCATCGGATTGCGCCCGTGTGGTTCGGTCTCGCAGCCTGATGGAACCTGTCCGTATTACAAGGGCAAGGAACTGGCATCAGAAGCCGAACTCAACGCAAAGATTGCCGAAGACAAACGCCTTGCCGAAATTGAACGTCAGAAACGCGAAGAACAGCGCAAGGCTCAAATGGCCGCCGCCGCTGCGGCAGCAGAAGCACAACGAAAAGCCGCC
Organism: Thalassospira permensis NBRC 106175; assembly: GCF_000714555.1. NCBI lineage: Bacteria > Pseudomonadati > Pseudomonadota > Alphaproteobacteria > Rhodospirillales > Thalassospiraceae > Thalassospira > Thalassospira permensis. The sequence goes on from NZ_AUNC01000007.1 coordinate 84,345, forward strand.
ACCGAACAGGCCGCGCGCGAAGCCGCCATGCCCCAAAAGGCTGATGACTGCACCACCGCTACCGGCACCTTTAGCGCCGATGGCAACCTGACCACCTACACCATGAACGGATCAGGCAGCGGCAGTGGGCATTTCCGGCAATTCACCTATGGCGGCGGGGCGCAGTATCAATTTGATATCGATTTTCGATTTGATACGACCCCGGACAGCATCACCTTCCAATATGATGAGGGCATATATCGCGATGCATCAAGCGGTGCGGTTCTGCAACGAACCTCGATCCCCGGCGGCAGTGCACGATGCAGCTTCAATGGCCGAATTCTGACCATTGATGGCAAGGAATTTGTGCAGAACTGAAAAATATGGGCCGCTACCATGCTGGCGGCGGCCCGATAGCCTGACACAGGATCAGACGGGAAGAACCCAAAAACGGGAACAGAATGTCTGGTTTATTTTCCCGGATAATACCCGGGCAATAACCGTTTAAATCTTGGTCCAGACTGCGCCGCTCTTTGCAGAACGTACCACTGCCTCGACAAATTTCATGCCTTTGACGCCTTCATTGATGCCCGGGATCAGCATCGATGCAGGATCGGCCTTGCCGTTGGTAATCCGCGCGATCAGCTGATCGGCGAAATCGGTGTAAAGATTGGCAAAACCTTCAAGATAACCTTCCGGGTGGCCCGGCGGCACACGCACGCCGCGCAATCCGGCCGATCCGATCCCCGCCCCGCCGCGGGTCATCAGTTCCGGACGACCATCAAGCGGGCGGAAATGCAGATGGTTGGGATGTTCCTGCGCCCATTCAATGCCGCCCTTGTCGCCATACACCCGAAGCCGCAGCCCGTTTTCATGGCCAATCGCCACCTGGCTTGCCCAAAGCATCCCGCGCGCGCCATTGTCGTAACGCAGCAGGATCTGGACATTATCGTCAAGCTTGCGGCCCGGCACGATGGCATCGATATCCGCGCACAGTTCCGAAATCTCAAGCCCGGTGACAAAATCGGCAAGGTTATGGGCATGCGTTCCGATATCGCCCAACGCCCCGCCCATCCCGGCCTTGGCCGGATCGGCACGCCAATGCGCCTGCTTGTTGTCGGTATCCTCGACACGCGTTGCCATCCAGCCCTGCGGATATTCAACCTGTACTACCCGGATATCGCCAAGCTTGCCATCACGCACCATCTGACGGGCTTCGCGCACCATCGGATAGGCGGTGTAATTATGCGTCAATGCAAACAGAAGTCCGGTTTCGCGCACCTTGGCCGCCAGCAATTCGGCTTCTTCAACATTCAGGCAAAGCGGCTTGTCACAAATCACATGAATACCGGCATCCAGCATCGCCATGGCGGCCGGGAAATGCAGGTGGTTTGGCGTGACAATCGCGCAGGCATCAATGCCATCCTCGCGCGCGGCTTCCTGTTTGGCCATGTCGGCAAAACTGTCATAGGACCGATCCGGTGCAATAAACAGTTCCGCCGCCGATGCGCGTGCAATATCGGGTTTGGACGACAACGCCCCGGCAACCAGTTCATACCGGTCATCCAGACGGGCCGCAATGCGATGCACCGCGCCGATAAACGCCCCCTGCCCGCCGCCAACCATGCCAAGGCGGATGCGCCGCGCCGGATTTTTCGTCTCAGTCATGTCAATCTCCGTCCTGATTGGTTTTCTGCCGCCGTCTTAATCAAGCCCCAGCAGACGCCGATTGGTTGCCTCGTCCGTACCGCCATCGGCGAAATCGTCAAACGCCTTTTCGGTCACGCGGATAATGTGATTGCGAATGAAATCGGCCCCTTCGCGCGCGCCGTCTTCGGGATGTTTAAGCGCGCATTCCCATTCCAGCACGGCCCAGCCATCAAAATCAATCGCCGCAAGCTTCGAAAAGATCGCGCCAAAATCAACCTGCCCATCGCCAAGCGACCGGAAACGCCCCGCACGCCCGACCCAGCTTTGATAACCGGAATAAACGCCCTGCCGCCCGGTCGGATTGAACTCCGCATCCTTGACGTGGAACATCTTGATCCGGTCGGCATAGATATCGATGAAATCAAGGTAATCGAGCTGCTGCAAAACAAAGTGGCTCGGATCATAAAGGATGTTGCACCGTGCGTGGTTCCTGACCCGCTCAAGGAACATCTCGAACGTCACACCATCAAACAGGTCTTCACCCGGATGGATTTCATAACAGACATTTACGCCATTTTCCTCGGCCACATCAAGGATCGGCAACCAGCGTTTTGCCAGTTCGTCAAACGCGGTTTCAATCAGTCCCGCCGGGCGTTGCGGCCACGGATAGACATAAGGCCAGGCAAGCGCGCCTGAAAATGTCGCATGATCGCCAATGCCCAGATGGCGTGATGCCCTGATCGCATCCTTGACCTGATTGACCGCCCATTCCTGGCGGGCCTTCGGGTTGCCGCGTACTTCGGGGACGGCAAACCCGTCAAACATCTCGTCATAGGCCGGATGCACCGCCACAAGCTGCCCCTGCAGATGGGTCGAAAGCTCGGTAATCTCGACACCATGCTCGGCCAGAACACCTTTGGCCTCGTCACAGTAATCCTTGCTTTGGGCAGCCTTCTCAACATCGAACAGGCGCTTGTCCCAGCTCGGGATCTGCACCCCCTTATAGCCAAGCGACGCCGCCCAGCGTCCGATATTGGAAAGGCTGTCAAACGGGGCCTCGTCCCCGGCAAACTGGGCAAGGAAAATCGCCGGTCCCTTAAGCGTTTTCATACTGACCTCGTGTGGTTTTTTCCGGGTGGCCCGGATGTCATCTGGTGACGAATGTGATGTAAAATCAAACCCCGCCCGGCCTGTCGTGACAGGGCGGGGTTCCTTCTGCCTGCTCGCGTTTATTCAACAACGCCAATTCGCATCAGAACAGCCCGATCAGAACGGGCTGTCCGGGAAATAGAAGTTCTCGGCATTTTCCTGGGTCACGACGGTCGCCCCCAGAATGTAACGGCCTTCGACCGCCGCATTGGAAACGAACTTCATCGCCGTAATATCCATCGCGGTTGCGATCATCGATGGCGGATACAGAACGTCAATCGGGGTCAGTTCATCACCATCCATCACGCGCTTGATGATGTCCTTCATGCCAGCCCCGCCAACGATGAACAGTTCATCGGTCCGGTCGGCCTGCTTGACGGCTTCGATCACGCCAAGCGCGATGTCATCATCCTGCGCCCAGACCGCATCGATTTCCGGGAAGCGCGACAGGAAGTCCTGCATGACTTCATACCCGTCATCACGGTTCCAGTTGGCGTGCTTCATATCAAGGACCTCGATATCCGATCCTTCGATTGCCGTCATGAAACCTTCGACGCGTTCTTCGTCAATGACGGTCGGGATGCCGCGCAGGATGACGATCTTGCCTTTGCCATCCAGACGATCCTTGATGTATTCGCCCGATACACGGCCCAGTTCCGGGTTGTTACCCGCAACATAAACATCCTCGATCCCCGGCAGCGAAAGGCCACGGTCAACCACGGTAACAAATTTGCCCGCTTCCTTGACCTGCTGGACCGGTACGGTCAGCGGATCGGATTCAAACGGCAGAACCACCAGCGCATCGATATTCTGAACCGATACCAGATCTTCAAGATCGTTGGCCTGTTCGCCCGCGCCATTGGCGGTCACAACAATGACATCAAGGTTCGGATAGGTCGCCTCAAGGCGCTTTTCGGCCTGTTCGGCGTGATAGTTCAGACCACCGGCCCAGCCATGGGTCGCCGCCGGGATCGAAACCCCGATCTTTACCTTTTCCTGTGCCAGTGCCGTGGTCGATGCCAAGGTCGATGCAAGACCAAGGCCCACAACACAGGCCGCCCCAAGAAACTTTGTAATCGTTTTCATTCAAGCTTCCTCCTGATCAAAAAATGATTCTGTACGTCATCTTGAACCGGACGTTGATCGCCGGTTATTTGCTTTTCTTGCGTCGCCAGTCCCCGCGTTGCAGGAACACGGCAACGATAATGATCAAGCCCTGAACAGCCCCGTTCAGGTAATTGCTGATCGCGTCAGTAAGGTTAAGGATATTGCCAATCGTGGTCAGCATGATCGCCCCGACCACCGTGCCCCAGATGCGGCCATAACCGCCCTTAAGCATCGTGCCGCCGATGATCACGGCCGCAATGGCTTCAAGTTCCCAAAGAACACCGGTCGAACTCGATGCCGACCCAAGGCGGGGCACATAAATGATGGTCGCAATCGACACACAAAGCCCCTGAATGACATAGGTCATCGTCTTGACCCGGTCGACATGGATCGCCGAATAACGCGCCACCTGCTCGTTCGAGCCGATGGCAAAACATTTGCGCCCGAACGGCGTCATATTCAGCAACACATAACCCGCCACCGCCACGGCAAGGAACACCAGAACCGGCACCGGAATACCCAGCAATTCGCCGTAATAAACCGGGCGATAGGTGCCGCGCACCTCGAAATCAAGCGAAAGCGTCCCGCCATCGGCCATATAGGTCACAAGCGATCTGTAAATCCCCATCGTGCCAAGGGTGACGATAAAGGCCTCGATCTTGCCCTTGGTACTGACCAGGCCATTCACCGCCCCGGCCCCGATGCCAAGAATGACGCTTACCACAATCCCGATCAGAACGGTCTCAAGCCCCGGTCCGAGTGTCTCAACCAGCGTATTCATAACCACGATCATCGCACCGGATATGAACGCCGCCATCGAACCGACCGAAAGATCAATCCCGCCCGCCGTAATCACAAAGGTCGCACCCACCGCGATAATGCCGATGAAGGCCGCACGGGTGAAAATATTCGAAAGGTTGCCGCCACTCAGGAAGGCGTCATTGATCGCCGTTCCCAGAACAAACAGCACGACAAGGGCCATAAACGGGCCAAGCGCCTTGAAATCGATGGAAAAACGGGGCGAGGCACTGGCCTCGCGGCGCTCAAGGCTACTCATGAACAGACACTCCCTCCTGGCCTGAAATTCCTGTCGCGTGCCGCATGATTTCATGTTCGTTGCGGTCGTTTCCTTCAAGAATGCCGGTAATGCGTCCGGCCGCCATGACCGCGATGCGATCTGACAGGCCCAGCATTTCAGGCATTTCCGACGACAGGAGAATGACGGATTTTCCGCGATCAGTCAGATCGCCGATAAAATGGTAAATCTGGCTTTTGGTGCCGATATCGATGCCGCGCGTCGGCTCGTCGATGATCACGATATCCGGGTCGGTTTCCATGACCTTCGCCAGCAACAGCTTCTGCTGATTGCCCCCCGAAAAATCACCGACCTTTGCCTTGCGGTCGGCCGCCCGGATATCAAACGCCTCAATCGCCTTTTCAAGGGCGGCTTCCTCGGCCTTGCGATCAACAATCACGTTGCCGAACTTTTCCAGCGCCAGCAATGTCAGGTTGGGCCGCATATCCATATTCAGCAGCAACCCGCTGCCTTTCCGGTCCTTGGTCAGATAGGCAATGCCGCTGTTTTTGGCATCCTGCAAACTTGTGATCCGCACCGGCTTGCCATCGCGTTCAATCGTCCCCGACGATCTTTCACGAAGGCCGATGATCGCCTCCATCAGGGCGGTCCGCCCCGCCCCGACAATCCCGGCAAAACCAAGAACCTCGCCCTTGTGCAGGTCAAAGCTCGCATCGCGCACCTGTACGGGCACCGAAAGATCGCGCACCGATAAAACAATCGGCGCGCTGGTATCCGATACCCGGTGCGGGAACATCTGTTTGATGTCGCGCCCGACCATAAGCCGCGCCATGTCATCCTTGCTCAGCCCGACCACCGGCTCGGTCACGATATGGCGGCCATCGCGCAACACGGTGACCCGGTCGGCAATGGCTTTGATTTCATCAAGCTTGTGGGAAATATACAGGATCGCGACACCCTGTTCGCGCAGACGCCGGATCTGATCAAACAGGATTTCAACCTCGCGCCCGGTCAGAACCGCGGTCGGTTCATCCAGGATCAGAATATCGGCCTTTTTGCTCAGCGCCTTGGCAATTTCGACCATCTGGCGATCAGAAACCGAAAGATCGCGAATACGGGTGCGCGGATCGACATCGCATTGCAACTGCTCCAGAAGCCGCTTGGCCTCTGCGCGCATCGCGGTTTTATCAAGGAACCATCCCCGCTTGATCTCACGACCCAGAAAGATGTTTTCTTCAACGCTAAGCTGCTCGGCAAGGTTAAGCTCCTGATGGATCAGGATAACCCCATGCCCCTCGCCCGCCTCGCTATCGGCAAAGCTGACCTCCGCCCCGTCAAGGACAAGCCCGCCTTCGGTGGGTTCGTGATAGCCCGACAGGATTTTAACCAGCGTCGATTTGCCCGCACCGTTTTCGCCCAAAAGCGCATGCACTTCCCCCGCATGCAGATCGATGGAAACATCGAAAAGCACCTGGGCCGGGCCAAAGGACTTGCAAATCTTCCGACCGGACAGGCGTATGTTGCCCTCCGTGCCGGGATTAACGGCATGAACAGCCGCATCCGTCATCTATGTAACCTCCCTAGCGTCGCATTGATGCGATCAACTTTTGATTGCCTCTTGTGTAAACGTTTTCATTATTTATGTAAACCTTTACATTTATCGTGTTGTGATGAAAATCACGTCGGAAATCCGGCCTTCGCACGGGCATCAATGCCGCTGGACAGCGTATCAGCGGCAGAGTAGGAAGAAGCATGATCGAAAAAATCGCGACGATTGAAGATGTTGCCGAACATGCCGGGGTATCCATTGCCACCGTCAGCCGCGCCTTGCACAAACCCCATGTGGTTTCCGAAACCACGCGCGAAAAGGTGCAAACCGCCATCGCCGCGACCGGCTATACCGCCAATGTCATGGCCCGAAACCTGCGGCTCAATCGCTCTGGCATGATCCTTTTGCTCGTACCCGATATCGGAAACCCTTTCTTTTCGGAAATTCTATCAGGAATCGAACAGGGCGCCAGCAAGGCGGGCTATAACGTCCTGATCGGCGACACCCAGAACGAACCCGAACGCGAAGCAACCTACGCCGCCTATCTGCGCAGCAATCAGGCCGATGCGATGATCCTGCTCAATGGCCGCCTGCCCGCACCGCTGGCCAACACCCCGCGCGGGATCATCCCGCCCGTGGTCATTGCCTGCGAACGCATTCCGGGCTGCAACCTGCCGACCGTGATCATCGACAATGAAAAGGCCGCCTTTAGCGCGACCAAACATCTGCTCGACCTCGGCCACAGCCGCATCGCCCATATCGCCGGCCCCGCCAGCAACATCCTGACGACGGATCGCGTCGCCGGATATCGCCGCGCACTATCAAGCAGCGGCATCGAAGCCAACCCGTCCCTGATCTATAGCGGCGATTTTTCGATTGAATCGGGTATCTCGGCGGCCCGCGCCTTGCTCAAAGACATCAAAAACCGCCCGACGGCGTTTTTCTGCGCGTCGGACGGCATGGCAATCGGCGTCATTGTCGCGGCCAAGGAACTTGGGCTTCGCGTGCCGCACGATGTTTCCGTGGTTGGCTTCGATGATATCCATCTCGCCGCCAATTACGACCCGCCCCTGACAACCGTGCGTCAACCGCGCCGACGTCTGGGCGAACAGGCGATTTCGCTGCTTCTCGCACGGCTCGATAAAACCGGAACCATTCCCGAACCGGCGGAAAATCCGGTCATTGTGCCGACCGAACTGATCATCCGCCAAAGCACCGGCCCCTGCCCAACTTAGTCAGCGATCAGCGATTGGCAATCTTCTGCCATTCCTCGTAAACGGCCCGTGCCCGATCTTCGTGGTCGCCACTGTATTTCGGCTGATCGGCGGCAAAGATTTCAAACCGGATGCCGTTCGGATCACGAATGAACAACCGCCGCGATTTCCCGTCATCCTCGTTGTGATAAACCACCTTGTGCTGGAACAAATGGTTCTGCCAGGCAATCACATCGCGCGGCGCATCGCAGCGCAACCCGATATGAAACACGTCATCTGGCATATCAGGATCATCGGGATACGGCCCGGTATCGGCTGGCCAGTCAAAGAATGACAGCCGCGTCCCATCAGAAAGCGCAAAGGTAATCAGCAGATAATCGCTTTTCCACGACGGACTGTAACCACTTTCGGCATGAACCAGTCGGGCCCTCAGAACACGGGAATAAAAATCATCCGTCGCCGCAAGATCGCGGGTGGGAAAGGCCAAGTGATCGACACTGACGGGTGCAGGCATGGACGCCTCCTCATTTGTCGCTTGGGTGATTGGGGCTCAGGCCCCTAAATCATTATAAAACTTAGTCATCCGATCCCGATGATCAAGGGTCAAACGTCTGGCAACCTGTCATTTTGACACCCTCAATGGTATCGGCCGCCATTTGGCGCTGTGCCTCAGGCCCCCTGACCGGGCCCGGCCAGCAACCCGGCTTCAACCCGCGCCATGGCGCGCTCAAACACCGCCGTATCGTCAAGCGCACGCGACAAAACCAGCGCCCCCTGGATCGATAAAATCGCATCTTCGGCAATGTCCGATGCCCGGTCCGCATCATGGCCGATCCGCACAAGCGCCTGCTGAAGCGACCGTTGCCAGACCGCAAAATAATCGCGGATTGCGTCGGAAAAACGGTCACGCACATTATCAAGTGCAAACGCCCCGATCAGGCAAACCCGCTTTCCTGACCGGAAATAGGTCGCAACCGACCGGCACATTTCCAAAATCGCCGCCCGCGGGTCATCCCCGTCACGCAGCGGCTTGTAAACCGCGTCCTCGAACCAGCCATCGATCTCGCGGAGCACTTCGGATGCCATCTGCTCTTTGCCGCCGGGAAAGAAATGGTAAAGACTGCCCTTTCCCAGACCCGTCCGGCTCCCGATCAGTGAAAGGCTCGCCCCTTCATAACCATACTCGCGGAAAATCTCCGCAAGGACGGGAATAACATCGGAACGCTCCGCGATAATCTTTGGCATGGCTTACTTATAATCCCAGATCGGACAGGCCCGGATGATCCGCCGGGCGCGGCCCCGAACGATCCCAGAAGAATTTGCGATCTTCTTCACGGATCGGCATGTCATTGATGCAGGCAAACCGGCGATGCATCTGGCCATTCTCGGCAAATTCCCAATTCTCGTTGCCATAGGCCCGATACCAGTTCCCCGAATCATCGCGATACTCATAGGCAAAACGCACCGCGATCCGGTTGCCGTCATGCGCCCACAACTCTTTGATCAATCGATATTCAAGCTCCTTGTTCCATTTGCGGGTCAGAAAGGCAATGACCTCCTCGCGGCCATTGGCAAATTCCGCACGGTTCCGCCAGATCGTATCGACCGTATAGGCCAGCGACACCCGCGCCGGATCACAGCTGTTCCAGCCATCTTCGGCCATACGGACTTTCTGGATTGCGGTTTCCCGCGTAAAGGGCGGCAGGGGTTGACGTAGCTCTGACATGATTTTCTCCTTCGTTTTGTACCAATCGGTAAACTATGTTCCAAACGGTACAAAAAAGCAATCACCAAAATCCCGTTCGGGCTTTTTGCCCCCCTACCATGCAAAATCCGCGATTTGGTGATATTGTCGGAAATCGGACATGCGCAAAGCCCCGCCGGACCGCGCCAAGTTTCACGAAACGGAAACCTGCATGTGATCGCTGCCGGTTTCCCTATGGAATCAGACGGTTAATGCCGCAAACCCTGCTTTAAACGCCCTACCAACCGCGCCGATCAACAGGCCATGCGATCATCGGATGCGGTCATACTGTTGACCCATGTGCGCGCCGCTGCTATTGGGTCGCGGCGCATGCGATACAGGCACAGAACGCCTTCGCATCGATGGTATGAAATTCGTTGGCGCAAACCGGGCTTGAATGCCGAACCTTGCGGGGAATGTTTGCCGGTCGACGGACGTTTTCCGTGTTGTCTTTTCGGTCCCTGAAAACAGGGCCTTCGGTCGAGGAACCAGAATACGATGCCGCATACGCCTTATTATCTGATCGATAAATCGAAACTGCTGCGCAACATGGAAAAGATCGCCTATGTGCGCGAACATTCCGGCGCAAAGGCCTTGCTGGCATTGAAATGCTTTGCAACCTGGTCGGTCTTCGATTTCATGTCGGACTATATGGATGGCACGACATCCTCGTCGCTGCACGAAGTCAAACTGGGCCGTAAAAAATTCGGCAAGGAAACCCATGCCTACAGCGTGGCCTATGCCGATTCCGAAATCGACGAAGTCATCGAAAATGCCGACAAGATCATCTTCAATTCGATCAGCCAGCTTAACCGCTTTGCCGATGCTGCGTCCGGCATCGTGCGCGGCCTTCGCCTGAACCCGCAGGTTTCAAGTTCCAGCTTCGATCTGGCCGATCCGGCTCGCCCATTTTCGCGTCTGGGCGAATGGGACGTAACCAAGGTCGAGGCCGTCATGGACCGCATTTCCGGCTTCATGATCCACAATAACTGTGAAAACGCCGATTTCGATCTGTTCGACAAAATGCTGGGCGATATCGAAACCAAGTTCGGCACGCTTCTGTCGCGCGTCGAATGGGTAAGCCTCGGTGGCGGCATTCACTTCACCGGGGACAATTACCCGCTTGATAAATTCTGCGCCCGGCTCAAGGCCTTTTCGGAAAAATACGGTGTTCAGGTTTATCTTGAACCCGGCGAAGCCTCGATCACCAAAAGCACCACCCTTGAAGTCACCGTGCTTGATACGCTGTTTAACGGCAAAAACCTTGCGATTGTCGATAGCTCCATCGAAGCCCACATGCTCGATCTTCTGATCTATCGCGAAACCGCCAAGGTCGAACCGAACACAGGCGATCATACCTATATGATCTGCGGCAAATCCTGCCTTGCCGGTGACGTTTTTGGCGAATTCAATTTCGAAAACGAGATCAGGGTCGGCGACCGCGTTTCCATTCAGGATGCCGCCGGTTACACCATGGTCAAAAAGAACTGGTTCAACGGTGTCGGCATGCCGTCCATCGTGATCAAGGAACTCGACGGCAGCGAACGCGTTGTACGTGAGTTCACCTTCGATGATTATGTTTCGAGCCTTTCGTAAAAAGGCGCTTTGGGTTTCATCTATTCGTAAAAAGGGAGTTTTTGGCCCGAAATGAAGAAGAATGTTCTGATTATCGGCGCAGGTGGCGTCGCACAGGTCGTCGCGCACAAATGTGCACAGCATAATGATGTGCTTGGCGATATCCATATTGCGTCGCGCACGGCGGAAAAATGCCAGAAAATCATCGACAGCATTCACGAAAAGAAAAACCTGAAGAATGCCGGCGTCCTCGAAGGCCATGCGCTTGACGCAACCGATATCGATGCCACCGTCGCATTGATCAAGAAAACCGGCTGCGAAATCGTCATCAATGTCGGTTCCGCCTTCATCAACATGCCGGTCATGTCGGCCTGCATCAAGGCGGGCGTTGCCTATCTCGATACCGCCATCCATGAAGAACAGGACAAGATCTGCGAAACCCCGCCCTGGTACGCAAATTACGAGTGGAAACGCCGTGAAGAATGCGAAAAGGCCGGTGTCACCGCGATCCTGGGCGTCGGTTTTGATCCGGGCGTGGTCAATGCCTATGCCAAACTCGCGGTCGAGGATTACTTCGACAAGATTGACTCGATTGACATCATCGACATCAATGCCGGCAGCCACGGCAAATATTTTGCCACCAATTTCGACCCGGAAATCAATTTCCGCGAATTCACCGGCACGGTCTATTCCTGGCAGAACAACGCCTGGCAGGAAAACAGGATGTTCGAGGTCAAGAAAATCTGGGACATGCCGGTTGTCGGCGAAAGCCAGACCTTCATGACCGGCCATGACGAAGTCCATTCCCTCTCACAGAATCTGGACGTCCCCAATGTCCGTTTCTGGATGGGCTTTGGCGATCATTACGTCAATGTCTTCACGGTCCTGAACAATATCGGCCTGCTCTCGGAAAAGCCGGTCACAACCGCCGAGGGCCTCGAAGTCGTGCCGCTCAAGGTCGTCAAGGCCTGCCTGCCCGATCCAAGCTCGCTGGCCCCCGACTATACCGGCAAAACCTGCATCGGCGATCTGGTCAAGGGCCGCAAGGATGGCAAGGAAACCGAGGTCCTGATCTATAATGTCGCCGACCACAAGGACGCGTACGAGGAAGTCGGAAGCCAGGGTATTTCCTATACCGCTGGCGTTCCGCCCGTCGCAGCCGCCATGCTGATCGCAACCGGCGAATGGGATGTGAAAAAGATGGCAAATGTTGAAGAACTGCCGTCCAAACCGTTCCTGAACCTTCTGAACGGCATGGGTCTTCCGACCCGCATCAAGGACGCCAATGGCGACCGTGCGCTTGATTTCGCCTAAGCCACGATCCTTGCGACCCTGAATTACGACGGCGGGCTTGATGCCCGCCGTTTTTATTTAAGCGACCCCAGAACCGCGAGGCTCTCATAGCGCTTGATATAGGGCTGATGAAAAACCCGATCCACGAACGCGCTATATTCATCCATATCGGCGACCTGAATGCGCAGGACAAAATCATGCGCCCCGGTCACGTGATGGCATTGCACGACTTCGGGCATTTTGCCGAATTCCTCGCGCATCAGCATATAGCGATCCGGCCGGTCACGATCCATGGTCAGCAAAACAATGATCATCATCCGTTTGCCAAACACCTTGGGGGATACCACGGCAACGTCGCGCTCGATCACGCCGCTTTCGCGCAAACGCTGCACCCGGCGAAGACACGCCGCCGATGACAATCCCACCTGTGCCGACAATTCATTTCCCGTCAGGCGACTGTTCTGCTGCAACAGTTCCAGCAGGCGATAGTCGAATTTATCAAGTTCGGTCAAAATGCCCCTGCCCCAAACCCATGGTCTTCAATAACGCCCGAAACAATGACCGAACCGGGCCGATAAGAAAAATCGTTTTTACGTAAAATTTGCGGAAATTTCGCACGCTTTTGCGATCTTTGCGCACCGAACTCGCGCAAGGCAGGCTAATTTTTACCTGTGTTCGAAACCGATCTCGAACTCATTAGCAAAGCAAACTAGCGAGCCAGCATCATGCCAGCACAGATCACGACAAACTCCCTCGTCGCCACCGCCCCCCATGCCGGGCCGACCGCGCACGCGTCGTTCGGCACATTTGTCTGGCGCTGGCTCGTCCTTTCGATCCGCCACATTGCGAAACGTCGCAAAATTGCGCGCGATGCCGCATTGCTGCGCGACTATCCCGATTTCATGCTGCGCGATATCGGACTTGACCGCAGCGCTATTGAACAGGCCTGCCAGACCGGCAAGCCGGCCAGCAGCAATTAACGCGGACAAAGATCAGGATGGGCGCGCGCAAACGCGTCCATCGCAAGGCACCGCTCGGCAATCTGGTTGACCATCGGAAGGTGGCTTAAATCGACCTCCCACCGACGCGCATTATAAATCTGCGGAATCAGACAGATATCGGCCATTGATGGCCGGTCACCGTGGCAAAAGCTGCCCGTGCCCGGATGGTCCAGAAGGCGTTCAAACGCTTCAAGCCCCTCGCCGATATATTTCCCCATCCATTCCAGCCGCACCTTCGCCGGGTCCTCGCCGTGGGCCTCCGCCTGCTTCATGATATTGCCGACAACACCCAGATTACAGACCGGGTGAATATCCATGGCAATCGCGTGTGAAAGTGCGCGCACGCGTTGCCGCCCGACCGCGTCCTTGGGCAGGAAACCCGCATGGCTGCGGGTCTCATCCAGATATTCGATGATTGCGAGGGACTGGGTTAGCACAAGCCCGTCGATCTCAAGGGCGGGCACCAACCCCTGCGGATTGCGTTTGCGGAAATCAGGCGCTTTATGCGCCCCCGCCACAAGGTCAATCGCAACGGTCTGATACGCCATATCCATCAGCGAAAGCGCAATCCTGACCCGATAGCTGGCCGAAGACCGCCAATAATCATACAGGATGACGTCGCTCATGGTGCGTACTTCACAACGCTCTGGTCAATCGCGCCAAAGATCGACTGACCATTGGCATCGCGCATCTCGATCCGGACCTGATCCCCAAACTGCATGAACGGCGTTTCCGGTTTGCCGTTTTCAATGGTTTCGATCATGCGGATTTCGGCAATGCAGGAATATCCCGCCCCGCCCTGTGCCACCGGCTTGCCCGGCCCACCGTCAAGCTTGTTCGAAACCGTGCCCGACCCGATGATCGATCCGGCACAAAGCGGGCGGGTTTTCGCCGCATGCGCGATCAGTTGGGCAAAATCAAAGGTCATATCGACCCCGGCATTGGCCCGGCCAAATGGCTTGCCATTCAGATCAACGCAAAGCGGCAGGTGAACCTTGCCACCATCCCACGCATCGCCAAGTTCATCGGGCGTCACCGCCACCGGCGAAAAGGCCGAGGACGGCTTGGACTGGAAAAAGCCAAACCCCTTGGCAAGTTCACCGGGGATCAGACCCCGCAACGACACATCATTAACCAGCATGATCAAACGGATCGCATCGCGCGCCTGATCAAGTGATGCGCCCATCGGCACATCACCCGTGATGACGGCAATCTCGCCTTCCATATCAATGCCCCATGCCGTATCGGCCATGCGGATATCATCACGCGGTCCCAGGAAACTGTCCGAACCGCCCTGATACATCAGCGGATCGGTCCAGAATGTTTCGGGCATTTCCGCACCGCGCGCCTTGCGCACCAGTTCGACATGATTGACATAGGCCGATCCATCCGCCCACTGAAACGCACGCGGCAACGGTGAATGCAGCTTGGCTTCATCAAGCGCGAAACGTTTGGCAATCGTCGATCCGGCGGCGATTTCATCGGCTAGTTCACTGAGGCGCGGCGCAACTTTGTCCCAGTTATCAAGCGCTGCCTGCAATGTCGGCGCAATCGCACTGGCATCGACATATTCGCCAAGGTCTTTGGTCACCAGAACAAGCTGGCCGTCACGGGTGCCGTTTTTAAGGGTTGCGAGTTTCATCGGTTTTATGCCTCCGGCATTCCTGTCGTTAAGTCCTGTGATGTTCTTTTTACCGGTCGCCGTTTACGGGCGACCTTCCGGCGTGCCATCAAACTTGCGTTCCAGCCCGTCCCAGCAATCAAGATAATCATCCTGAAGCGTCTCAAGCTCGGCGGCAAATTTCGTCAATTGCTGCGGAAAACGGGTTTCAAACATGAAGGCCATCGTGCCCTCAAGCTTCTGCGGGCCAAGCTCGCCGTTTGATGCCTTTTCAAAGCCAAACGCATCCGGGCCATGGGCCAGCATCATGTTATGCAGGCTCATGCCACCGGGAACGAACCCCTTTTCCTTGGCATCATACTGACCACAAATCAGCCCCATGAATTCCGACATGATATTGCGATGATACCATGGCGGGCGGAAGGTATGTTCCGCCACCATCCAGCGCGGCGGGAAGATGACAAAATCGATATTGGCCGTCCCCGCCTCGCCCGATGGGGCGGTCAGCACGGTAAAGATCGACGGATCGGGATGATCAAACAGGATCGCACCCACCGGCGAAAATGTCCGAAGATCATATTTGAACGGCGTGTAATTGCCATGCCACGCCACCACATCAAGCGGCGAATGCCCGATCCCGGTTTCATGAAACTGCCCGCACCATTTGATCAGGATCCGGCACGGGGTTTCCTTATCCTCATAGGCCGCCACGGGTGTCTTGAAATCACGCGGATTGGCAAGGCAGTTGGCCCCAATCGGCCCGCGTTCCGGCAGGGTGAATTTCGCCCCATAGTTTTCGCAGACATAACCGCGCGCCCCGCCATCAATCCCGGGTGTCAGGATCGAAACCTTGAACATCATACCGCGCGGGATCAATGCGATTTCAAGCGGCGCGACATCCATGATGCCAAGTTCGGTAAAGATGCGAAGCGTGCCGCTTTCGGGCACCACCAGCAATTCGCCATCCGCATTGAAAAAATAATCGTCCACCATATCGGTGTTGCACACATAAACGTGGCTTGCCATGCCGGTCTGGGTCATGGCATCCCCCGCCGTGGTCACGGTTCGCATACCGGAAATGAAATCGGTTGGCGTGCTTGGCATCGGCACCGGGTCCCAGCGCAACTGACCAAGTGCAAGGCTATGGTCATTCACACACGGGGCGGTTTTCCATTCCGGCAGGGCAAAGGATTTGAACCGCCCGTTATGGCGCACGCTCGGCCGCATGCGATAAAGCCACGACCGTTCATTGGTGCCGCGCGGCGCGGTAAAGGGTGACCCCGAAAGCTGTTCGGCATAAAGGCCATAGGCGCATTTTTGCGGGCTGTTCTGCCCCTGCGGCAAGGCACCGGGCAGACTTTCGGTTTCGAAATCATTGCCAAAACCGGGCATGTAACGCAGATCGTTCGCAACGCCGTTTTCAGCACTTCCGGCGGTTCCATTGGTAACGTTGTGATCCGTCATTGCCTTTTTCCTACCAATCTTCGATATAGTTACATCCGTAACTGTAATTTTTGTAACTATCAAACAGCCTTTTAAAGCCATGAAATCCGAGAAATCCGAATTCGATCTGCACCGCTTTCTGCCGTTCCTGATGCATCACGCCAGCGAAAAGGTCAGTCTTGGCTTCCGCGATATCTATCGCGACCGATACCGGATGACGCGATCCGAATGGCGGGTTCTGGCAACCCTTGGGCAATATGGCCGACTTACCGCGACCGAAATCGTCACCCATACGGGGCTTCATAAAACCAAGGTCTCGCGTGCCGTTTTCTCCATCGAACAACGCCGCTGGCTCCGACGCGCCCAGAACGAAAATGATCGTCGCGTTCACCGCCTTGAACTGACCTCGCAGGGCCAATCGGCCTTTCAATCACTGTGCGAGGCGGGCATCGCCTATGACAAAAAGGTCCGCGATTTTCTGGGCGATGCGGATTTCAAACGCCTTTCCGACCTCCTGACAAAGCTGAATGATCTTTGATAATTGCTGTTTGACTGTCCTCGGCCTCATCGCGCGGCTTCCCGCCCCAGCTCTGGGTGAAATCGGCAATCGCACGCAAAAACACGTCAAAGGCCGGTTGCCCCGGCTGGAAATAATTGGCCTTCGGGTTCATCAGCGTCACGCAACACGCCACCGCCCCGTCCAGATTATAGACCGGCGCACTGATCGCCGATAAGCCCGGCACGATATCGCCTTCGATCACCGCCGCACCGCGTTCGCGTGTCGCGGTAATCAGCCGATCCACCGTGGCATCATCCCAATGCAGGATATCCTGCTCCGCCCGAATGACATGCTCAATCGCCCCGCGCGGCATGGTCGATAAAAACGCCTGCCCGGTGGCGGATCGCAATAACGGCATCACCGTGCCAAGCCCCATGGTCGATATGATAGGCGGCCCGCCATGTTCGGTCCTGATCAGGACCGGGCCCCGTTCGCCCCAGATCGCCAGATGCCCGGACGACCGCAATTCAATCGCCAGATTGCGCAAAAGCCGCCCGGCCCGCATCACAACATCATTGCGTTCAATCGCCGAAATCCCCATCCGCAACGCCATCGGCCCCAGGCCATAAAGCCCGGTCAGATCATCCTGCCAGGCAAGACCGATCCGCACCAGACTGGCCAGATAGCGATGAACCTTCGCCGGCGGCATATCCACCGCCGCCGCCAGATCCTTTAACGGCACCGGGAATTTGAAGTCGCACAATGCCGCAATGATCACGCCACTGACCTCGACCGACTGAATGCCCTTGCGCGTATCGGCGGCATCAACAGCATCAACCGCGTCCGAAATATCGATGTCGCTATCCGCAATCGGGATGTTTTTCGATGGGGCTTTGGTCAAAATTTACCTGCATAAATTTCATATTGCGTAATTGATTATATATATCATAATTCCAATTCAAAGAAAAAACAGCACTCCACACCGATGATCAGAACGTGGAAAGCCCATAAGCGGCCGTGATGCGCCCTTGGCACCGGACCGATCAAAAGCACGATCAAACACATGATCAGAAAACAGGGAGAGGAACATGAAACCGATGAAACTTCGCAACACACTGCTTGGGCTTCTGGCCGGGGCAACCATTCTGGCCGGTGCGGGCATGGCCCACGCTGCCGATATCACGCTAAAGGTCAGCCACTATCTGCCGCCAAGCCACGGCTTCCAGAAAGACTTCCTCGAAAGCTGGGGCAAGGAACTGTCGGAAAAAACCAACGGCAAGGTCGAAGTCGAAATTTATGACGCGACATCGGCCTTTGGCAAAATCGACCGTCAGGCCGATCAGGTCCGCGCAGGTGTGATGGATATGGCCGTTGGCCTGAACGGCATTCCGCGTGACCGCTATCCGGCCGCCTCGATTATTGAACTGCCATTTCTGGTGAAATATGCCGATTCCGGGTCTGAAACCCTTTGGACGCTTTACAAGGAAGGTCTGCTTGGCAGCGACTATAAAGACTTCAAGCTCCTTGCCCTGTTCACCCATCCGGGCGGCCTGATCCATACCCTTGATAACCCGGTTCGATCCCTTGACGATCTCAAGGGCCTTCGCCTCAGAACGCCAAGCCCGGCGATTTCGGCGATGCTGGAATCCTTTGGCGCATCCCCGGTCGGCCTGCCGCCATCGGCGATTTACGAAAACCTGCAAAAGGGCAATATCGAAGGTCTGGTTGCCACCTGGGATCTGGTCAACGCGGTCAAGGCCAACGAACTTCTGAAATATCACACCGATGCGGCGGCCTATACCGCCGGCTTCTATTTCGTGATGAACCAGAAAAAATATGACAGCCTGCCCGATGATGTCCGTGCGGCCATTGACGAGATTTCAGGCGACGTCCTTGTCGGCAAATTTGGCGACTGGTGGAACAAATGGGAAGCCGTTGGCAAGGCCAACGCCGAACAGCATGGCAATGAAATCATCATGATCGATGACGCCACCCGTGCCAAATGGCAGGAAGCATCCCAGCCGATGATCCAGGAATACCTTGCGGGCCTCAAGGAAAAGGGCGTCTCCGACCCCGACGCCATATACAAGCGCGCACAGGAACTGATCGCGGAATTTGATGCCAAATATCACGCTGGCGACAAATGACGGGACGTGCTGAAAAATCCGGTGGATCGCGGCTTTATGCCGCGGTTCACCAAATGGATCACTTGATGAACCGGCTGACCGACATTCTGGCCTTTGTCGGCATGGCGGCCTTGATCGGGGCGATTGCCATTGTGGTTGTCGATATCATCTGGCGGCGCATTGGCGGGCAATCGCTGGTCGGCGCGGTTGACCTCACCCAGTTTTGCGTCATGGCCGCCGCATCATGGGCAATCCCCTATGCTTTTAGTGCGCATGCCCATGTCACGGTTGACCTGATCGGCAAGAACCGCCTTCGCATCCTGTTTAAAACCATTGATCGATTGATCCCGCTTTTATGCGCCGGGCTGATGGCCTTCCTGCTTTATCTGTCGTGGGGGCGCGCGATGGAACAATGGACCTATGGCGATGTATCGCAGAACCTTGCGATCCCGATGATCCTGTTCTGGGCCTTCCTTCTGACCGGCATGGCGATCTCGACACTGGTGTGTCTTGTGCAATTTCTAAAACTGCTTTTAACGGACGAGAAGAACTGATGGCGACGGAATGGGCGGGATTGATCGGGTTTGTGGCGGCTCTCGCACTGGCCCTTTTGCGTGTACCGGTCGCCGTGGCGATGGCGGTTGTCGGCATCGTCGGCACCCTGCTTCTGACCGACTGGATGTCGGCAAGCTACGTCATGGCAAGCCTGCCGTTCGAGGCGATATTCCCCTATGGCCTTTCGGTGGTGCCTTTATTCATTTTCATGGGCGTGTTCGCATCCCATTCCGGGCTATCAGGCAATCTGTTTCGCGGCATTACCGCATTTTCCGGCCATCGTCCGGGCGGCTTGGCCGCGTCCAGCATCGGGGCCAGCGCGGTATTTGGCGCGATTTGCGGATCATCGCTTGCGACCTGTGCGACCATGGGCCGGGTGGCCCTGCCTGAAATGCGCCAACGCGGCTATGCCAAAAGCCTTGCCGGGGCATCGATTGCTGCGGGCGGAACGCTTGGCGTTCTGATCCCGCCCTCGATCCTGCTCGTGATCTACGCGCTCATGACCGAACAATCCATCGGTGCCCTGTTTGCCGGTGCGATGATCCCGGGCCTTCTGGCGACGGTGCTTTACATCATCTCCATCCGCATTCAGGTCATGCGAAATCCTTCATTGGCCCCGGTCAGTGACTATGTCCCATGGTCACAGCGCTGGGGGGCATTGCTGCGCATGTGGGATGCCATCGTCTTGATCGTTCTGGTGATCGGCGGGATTTATGCCGGCCTGTTTTCCCCCACAGAAGCCGCGGCCGTTGGTGCCGGTGGTGCTCTGCTGTTTGCGTTCCTGCGCAAACGCCTGAACTGGACGGTTTTACGCACCGGCATTCGCGAAACCGCTGGCATGACCGGGATGATCTTCCTGATCCTTATCGGGGCCGCACTTTTCAATTTCTTCATCGAAACCAGCGGCCTGACCCAAACCCTCGTCGACTGGATCACGACACAGGGCTATTCGCCGCTTGTCGTGCTAATCGCCCTTCTGGTGTTTTATGTCGTGCTCGGATGCTTCATGGACAGCCTTTCCATGATCCTCCTCACCGTGGTTCCGGCATATGGCGTGATCACCGGGGTTGGTTATGATCCGATCTGGTTCGGGGTTGTTCTGGTATCGGTTGTTGAAATCGGCCTGATCACGCCGCCGATTGGCATGAACCTGTTCATCATTCAGGGCGTGTCATCGGACATGACGATCACCACCCTGTCACGCGGCATCCTGCCCTTCCTCGCCGCCGATTTCATCCGCGTGATCCTGATGGTCGCCATCCCCGGTCTGGTTTTGTGGCTGCCGCATCTTCTGGGGTTTGGTGCCTACTAGCGATCAGGCCCCGGTGTAGCCGTTTTCGACCCATGCCGGAAACCCGCCCCAACCCCGGACAAGGGCAACAGCATCATCGATGGCAGGACACACACCCCGCCATCGATGATCAGCCTTTCGGCATGTCCGAACGCTCCATCGGCCCAATCACCAACAACGCCAGGCAACGACGATCCCGCCCCCATCCAACCTCAGACCGCTGACAAAGCATTCCCAACCTGATCGTCATTCCCGCGAAGGCGGGAATCCAGTCTCTTTCAATCGGGCACGGATTCCGGGTCTGCGCTCCACTGCGCCCGGAATGACGATTTGATCAGCCACCAAACCAATCCAGCCACCCCGCAGCCCCCGGAATCGCCAAACGCCACCGACCGGGTGGGCCA